>DASYBO010000475.1:0-6312 GCA_036500685.1 Pseudonocardiaceae bacterium
AGGCCCTCCTCCGGCCCGTCGTCCCGGACCACGCTGCCCTCGATCAACCCGTACGGCCGGTCCGCCGCGTAGAACACCTCGTTCTCGTTGTCCAAACCGAACGGTCGCAGATCGACCGAGAAGTGGTGCTTGTTCGGCAGCGACAAGCGCACCTCGGCGATGTCCGGGTGGGATTCCAGCACCGCCTCACCCATCGCGTACAGCGTCTGCTGCAACGCGAGGCTGTGCGTGGTGGCGAACGCGGCCAGCAGCGTCGCCCGCACCGACGGGAAGCTCTTGGCCCAATCCACGTCCAGATGCGCGAACCGCCAGCGCGCGGTCACCGCGGTGGCCAGGATTCGGTCGGTGGTCTCGGGTAGCGTCGTGTACCGGTCCTTCGGGTAGCCGTGGAACTCCGAGCCGGTCGACTTGAGCACGATCAGGTCGCGCAGGCCGGACACCACCCACGCCTTGTCGTCCTGCACGGTGACCGCGGTCGTCCGCTTCTCGTCCGAGGTGCGGAAGAACGAGTGCGGGTGCGGCTGTCCGTCGACCGGGATCCGGGTCCAGCCTGCCGAGTCGATCAGTACGCGCGCGCCGGTGATGTAGTCGAACGAGCCGACGAAGTGCCGGCCGAGCCGCAGCGCGAACTCCTCGATCTCGCCGACCGGTGCCTGCTTGGCGAAGGCGAACACGGTGTTCTTCTGGGTGTCGGTCGGCACGACATGCTGGTTGTCCCCGATCAGATGCGACGCGGCAAGGTCGCCGCGCAGGGCGATGCTCACGTTGAGGTCGGTGACATGGTGGGTCTCGCCGTCCCTGCGGACGGTGACGAGCCGGGTTTCCGCCTTGCCGTACTGGTTGGCGCCGAGCGTGATGGCCATCGCAGATCAGCTTCCTCGATAGGTCGACACGGAGAAGGGGGACAACAGAATCGGGACGTGGTAATGACTGTCGGGATCGGTGACGGCGAAGGTGACGGTGACCTCCGGGAAGAAGGTCTCCCGTCCGCCGTTGGCGAAGTAGTCGCCGGTGTCGAAGGTGAAGCGGTAGGTGCCGGCGGGGACGTGCGACGGCCCGATCTGGCGGATCCGGCCGTCGGCATCGGTCACCCCGTTGCCGAGCGGCTGCCATTCCTGGGCCTCGGCCCGTTGTTCGAGCCGGACCGCGACGCCGGCCGCTGGTCGGCCGAGCGCGGTGTCCAGGACGTGCGTGGTGATCGCGCTGGTCACAGGTTCCTCCCTGGCATTCGTCGAAGACGACGTTATTCGCCCTCGGCAACGCGCCGCAGACGCAGCGCCGCGATCTTGCCGAGTTCGACACGAACCACCCCGATCTCGGTCGGCGGGTCGTTGGCCAGCCGCGTGGTCAGGTCCGCGAGCATGTCGGCTCCGCCGCGACCGGTCGCGCACACCAGGTAGATGTGCCCGAACCGCGCCTCGTAGGCGATGTTCCCGTCGCGCAGCCGCTGGGCCAGGTCCGCGTCGCGATCATCCACACCGGACTGTTCAGTTCTGGACCAGGCGGAGTTCGTCCGCTGGCCGATCTTGGGGTGGTCGGCGAGTGCCAGCAGTACCTCGTCATCGGCCAGTCCGGCGGTCAGCTCGTCGGCCGTGCTGAGCAGTTCGGCGAGGTCGGCGTACGGTCGGCGGTCGGCCACCGTGTTCGCCCAACGCGGCACCGCGACGCAGCGCAGCAGTCGCGAGCGCAGTTCGTCGATCGGCAGTCCGTTGAACCGCTGGATGTCCGCGGAATCCACCACCGGCCAACCCTTCTTCTGCATTGCGGAAGTTTCTTTCCGCTGAGGGACCGTACGAGTGCCTGACCTGCCGTGTCAACACGTTGACCCCTCGGACTAGAGGCGTTAGGCTATCGGCATACGGAAAAGAAATTCCACGATACGAAATTTGAGAGATCAGGACGAGGAGCGATCGTGCGCGGCCATTCCCTCCGCTACGCGGTGAACCTGTCCATCCTGTTCACCGAACTGGACCTGCTCGACCGTCCGGCCGCCGCCAAGGCAGCGGGCTTCGACGCGGTCGAGTTCTGGTGGCCGTTCGCCGTGGCCACGCCGCGCGCGACCGAGGTTGCCGCGTTCGTCGGCGCGATCGCGGACGCGGAGGTGCAACTGGTGGGCCTTAACTTCTTCGCGGGCGACCTCTCCGCAGGCGAGCGCGGCGTCGTGTCGCTGCCGCACCGGGTCGACGAGTTCAAGGCTGGCGTCGACCTCGCCGTCGAGATCGGCCGCGCACTGAACTGCCCCGCGTTCAACGCCCTGTACGGCAACCGGACCGATGCCGCGTCCGCCGCCGAACAGGACGCGGTCGCCGTCGGAAACCTGCGCCACGCGGCCGACGCGGTCGCGGAGATCGGCGCGACCGTGCTGCTCGAACCGGTCAGCGGCATCCCGAGCTACCCGCTACGCACCGCGGCCGACGTCGTCGCCATCCTGGACGCGGTCGACAGGCCGAACATCGGCCTGCTCGCCGACCTCTACCACCTCGCGGTCAACGGTGACGACGTCGCAGCGGCGATCGCCGCCTACGCCGACCGCGTCGCACACGTGCAGATCGCGGACGCGCCGGGCCGAGGCGAGCCGGGCAGTGGCGAACTCCCCCTTGACGACTGGCTGGCCGCGCTCGTCGCGAACGGCTACACCGGCTACGTCGCCGCCGAATACAAACCCACGGTAACCAGTGCGGACAGTTTCGGTTGGCTCCCCGCCGATGTCCGGGTACCGCGCTGAGCGAGCAGGGCAGGTTGGTTTGATGCTGATGTCAGCCAACACGTTGGAGGAACAGGACATGACAACCGTCGGATTCATCGGACTCGGCATCATGGGCGCGCCCATGGCGGAACACCTGATCGCCGCGGGCCACCAGGTCGCGGGCTATTCGCGGGGCAGCAGCAACAGCGCATGGGCGAGCAGGCTGGTCGAAGCGGGCGGGCGGGCCGCGACCGACGTCGCCGACGCGGTGGCCGACGCCGACGTCGTGATCACCATGTTGCCCAACCACCCCCAGGTCGAGGAGGTCGTGCTCGGGGACAAGGGCGTGCTCGCGTCGGCCCGCCCCGGCACCCTGCTGATCGACATGAGCACGATCCGGCCGGAAAGCTCGACCGCGATCGCGTCGGCCGCGGCGCAACGCGACATGCGCGTGCTGGACGCCCCGGTCTCCGGAGGCGAGGCGGGTGCCAAGCAGGGCACACTGTCCATTATGGTCGGTGGTACCGCCGACGACTTCTCGGCCGCGCTGCCGATTCTCGAAGCGCTCGGCAAGACCATCGTGCACGTCGGCCCGCACGGCGCGGGCCAGACCGTCAAGGCCGCGAACCAGCTCGTGGTGGCCGGCACGTACGCGCTGGTCAGCGAGGCGATCGTGCTGCTTGAAGCGTCCGGAGTGGACGCCAAGGCCGGCCTCGACGTACTCGCAGGCGGCCTCGCGGCCAGCCGCATCCTCGATCTCAAGCGCGAGTCGATGCTCGCCCGGCAGTTCCAGCCCGGCTTCCGCATCGACCTGCACCACAAGGACATGGGCATCGCGACCGCAGCCGCACGGTCCGCCGATGTCGCGCTGCCGGTCACCGGGCTGATCGCCCAGTTGATGGCGGCCGCGCGGTCGATGGGCTTCGGCTCGCTCGACCACTCCGCACTGCTCAAGGTCATCGAAGCGCTCTCCGGCCGGTAACACGCCGTGTTCGCCGGCCGGTAGCGCCCGTATTCAGGAAGGCGCCCATCATGCCTCGAATTCCCGTCATGCGAGCCGTTGTCGACATCCTGCTGTCCGAAGGCGTTGACGTCACGTTCGGTTGCCCCGGCGCGGCGATTCTGCCGCTGTACCAGGCAATGCAGGACAGCGAGATGCGACACCTCATCGTCCGGCACGAGGAGGGTGCGACGCACATGGCCGACGGCTGGTCGCGCACCACCGGCAACGTCGGGGTCGCGATCGGCACGTCCGGCCCGGCCGGCACCAACATGATCACCGGTCTGTACACCGCGCAGGCGGACTCGGTGCCGATCCTGTGCATCACCGGCCAGGCGGTGTCCACGAAACTGCACGAGGAGGCCTTCCAGGCCGTCGACATCGTGGAGATCGCCAAGCCGGTGACGAAATGGGCGGTCCAGGTGCACAAGGCCGAGCAGGCGCCGTGGATCTTCCGCGAGGCCTTCCGCATCGCCCGCTCGGGCCGTCCCGGCCCTGTCCTCATCGACCTGCCGCTGGACGTGCAGAAGCAGGAGATCGAATGGGACAGCGAGATCGACGCGCGGCTGCCGGTGCCGACCGTCACCCCGCACCTGCCGCGCGTGCGGCGAGCCCTGGACATGCTGCTCGCCGCGGAGCGGCCGTTGATCCTGGCCGGTGGCGGCGTGGTGCTCGGTGAGGCCAGCGAGAGGCTGCGCCTGCTCGCCGAGCACCTGGACATCCCGGTGCAGGTCACGTTGATGGGCAAGGGCTCGTTCCGCGAGGACCACGAGCTGTTCGCCGGCATCACCGGCATCCAGACCCAGCAGCGCTGGGCCAACGCGGCCTTCCTCGAGTCGGACCTGGTGCTCGCGCTCGGCGCTCGGTTCGGCGACCGGCACACCGGAGACCTTTCGGTGTATCGCGGTGACCGCAAGTTCATCCACGTCGACATCGAGCCGACGCAGCTCGGCAAGGTGTTCGGCCCCGACCTGGGCATCGTCTCGGACACCGGCGAGTTCTTGGATGCCATGCTCGATCTGGCCAAGGCCCGCCGCGTCTCCGCTCGACCCGAGTGGACCGCGCGGCTGGGCGAACTCAAGGCAACGCTCGGCCGCCGCGAGGACTTCGACACCGTCCCGATCAAGGCGCCGAGGGTGTTCAAGGAGATCAACGACGCGTTCGCGGAGCAGACGTACTTCGTCACCGCGATCGGGCTCTACCAGATCTGGTCGGGCCAGTTCCAGCGCGCCTTCCTGCCACGGCACTACCAGGTGTGCGGCCAGGCAGGCCCGCTCGGCTGGGAGATCCCGGCCGCGATCGGGGTGAAATCCGCACGGCCGGAGGCCGAGGTGGTCGCGGTCGTCGGCGACTACTCCTTCCAGTTCCTGGTCGAGGAGTTGGCCGTCGCCGCGCAGTACGACACGCCGTTCGTGATCATCATGATCAACAACGAGTACCTCGGTCTGATCCGCCAGGCGGAGACCGGCTACGGGATGAACTACCAGGTCGACATCCACTACGACGAGAACGGCACCGACAACGTCAAGGTGATGGAGGCCTACGGCTGCGCGGGCCGCCGCGTCACGCAGCCGGGCGAGATCGGGCCCACGATCGAATGGGCCCGCAAGGAAGCGGAGCGGATCAGCCGTCCGGTCCTGGTGGAGATCATGGTCGACCGTGAGGCGAACGCGTCCATGGGCGCCGCGATCAACGCCATCAACGAGTTCGAACCCCTCCCTGATCACGAGACCGGGGGCAAAGGCGTCGTCGGCGTTGTTCAATGAGGGGAGCCGGACTCGCGGCGTCGAGCTAGGAGGATGACATCGCACAGGCGCATGTGCTCATCGCACCGGACAAATTCAAGGGTTCGCTGACCGCCGAGCAGGTCGCGGCCGCGGTCGCCGCCGGTATTCACGATGTGCGGCCGGCTCGCGCGGTACGGACGGTGCCCGTCGCTGATGGCGGGGACGGCACCGTCGACGCCGCGCTGGCGGCCGGGTTCACGCCGGTGAGCGTCTCGGCGCAGGGGCCGACCGGGGAACCGGTCGACGCGGTGATCGCGGTGCGTGATGGTGTCGCGGTTATCGAGACCGCTGCCGCGTGCGGGTTGGTGCGGCTGCCGGGCGGGCGGCTCGCGCCGCTGACGGCGTCCAGTTTCGGCGCGGGGGATCTGGTCCGCGCGGCGTTGGACGCGGGTTGTCGCACCATCGTCCTCGGGGTTGGCGGCAGTGCCAGCACCGATGGTGGGGCGGGGATGTTGCAGGCGCTCGGCGCCGGGGTGTTCGACGCGGCGGGAGCTTCGTTGTCGCCTGGCGGTGGCGCGTTGGGTGACGTCGCTCGGGTTGATATGTCTACTGTGGATGGTCGGTTGGTCGGGGCGGAGATCGTGCTCGCCTGCGATGTCGACAATCCGCTGCTCGGCGCGACCGGAGCGGCGGCGACGTTCGGGCCGCAGAAGGGGGCCGATGCCGGGCAGGTCGAACGGCTGGACCGAGGGCTCGCGCGCTGGGCGAACGTGCTGGGCGCGGTCACCGGGCGGGATGTCGCCGACGCGCCAGGGGCTGGGGCCGCCGGCGGGATCGGGTATGCGGCGCTGGCCGGGTTGGGCGCGATGCGGCGGCCGGGGATCGAGTTGTTGTTGGAA
>DASYBO010000476.1:0-10127 GCA_036500685.1 Pseudonocardiaceae bacterium
TCTCACCGGGACAACCGGGTAAGGCCCCCGCCCAGACCAGCGGGTTGATAGGCCGGAAGTGGAAGCACCGCAAGGTGTGGAGCTGACCGGTACTAATAGGCCGAGGGCTTGACCACACACAACCCACAACAACATCTGTTGATCGGTTGTCAGGTTCATAAGATTGTTTCGCGTCCACTGTGCGGTTCTGAACGGCACAACCAGGCTATCTGGTTGACAAGTTCACAGTGTTACGGCGGTCATGGCGAGAGGGAAACGCCCGGTCCCATTCCGAACCCGGAAGCTAAGCCTCCCAGCGCCGATGGTACTGCACTTGTGAGGGTGTGGGAGAGTAGGACGCCGCCGAACACTCTTTCCCGAGAGGGGCTTGTGGATCGGGCGAAATTTATCGCCCTTGATCCACGAGCCCCTTTCGGCATGGTGTTTGGAGGTAGGAGACCAGTGCCGGAATACGGACAGAACGACCGAGGTCGACGCCAAGATGGCGCGAGCCGGCCGCAGCGTGGCTACACGGGCAACGGCGGTTCCGCCGGTGGTCGTGGCCGTCGCGCGGATGACAACGGCCGCGGCCGCAGGTCCGACGACGATCGGCGAGACAATTCCGGCCGTAACGATCGCGGATCGAGTGACCGAGGCGGCTATCGCCCTCAGCGCAACGGCACGGACAACGACCGCGGCTACCGTGGTGGTTCCGATCGCGACCGCTCCAATGATCGCGGTGGCCATCGACGAAGCTTTGACCAGTCCGACGATCGCCGTTCAGGTGGGCGTGACTTCGGCCGGGAGCGGCAGGACCGCTTCGGCACCAAGCCCGCGACCCCGCAATGGCGCCGCGACGATCGCCCGAGCGACCGCGGTTACAGCCGCGACAACAGCAGCCGCGACAATCGTGATCGCGACAACAGTAGTCGTGACAACAACTGGCGCGACCGTCCTCGTACCGAAGCCCCGCGTGGCCGCTACGAACGCCACGACGGCCCGCGTGACCAGCGGCGCGACAGCTACGGTTCGGACCGCCCGCGCCGCGACTGGGACAACCGTGACAACAACCGCTCCCGCGACAACCGCGGTGGAAGCGGTGGAGACAGCCGCGGCGGAGACACTCGCGGTGGCGAGAACCGCACTTGGGGCAACCGCGATCGGGACAACCGCGGCGGCGACCGCAGCGACAGCTTCCGCCGTTCCGACGACTCGCGGCGCGACAACGACGCCCGTGGCGGAGACTCTCGCGGTGGCCGTACCGGCGATCGGCGCCAGGAGCGTGATGCTTCGAAGCCGGTGAAGTTCGGCGGACAGTACGGCAAGTCGCGCTTTGACAAGCCGCGCTACGACGACCGCCCGAACAGCGACCGCCCGAACACCAATCGGTCGAACAGCGATCGTCCGCGGTTCGACAAGCCGCGCCAGGACCGTGACGACCGCTTCGGCAGCGACCGTCCCCGATACGACCGCCCTGCCTACGACCGCCAGCGCGAAGACCGTCCGCGTGACGATCGCCAGCGCAGTGACCGTCCGCGCAGTGACCGTCCGCGCAGTGAGAATCAGCGCGGCGACAATCAGCGCGGTGGCCAGCCGCACGGTGACCGCCGTGATGGCGGCTACCGCGGCGACCGTCCGCGTGACGACAGGCCGCGTGACGATCGCCAGCGCGACGAACGCCGCCGTGATGACCGGCCCCGTGATGACCGGCCGCGCAGCGATCGCCAGTTCGACGACCGCCCCCGCTACGACCGGCCACGCGATGACCGGCCGCGCGATGACCGGCGGGACAACCGCGGGCGTGAGGAGCGGTTCCGCTCCGATGACCGGCCGAGCAAGCGTCACCACCAGCACCCGGAGCGGCCGAACCGCCAGCCGACCGACGACGTCACCGAAATCGACGCTGAAGTCACCGAAGTCGAGGCGGAAGCTCAAGCGGTTGAGCTGGCCGAAGGGGTCGAGCCCGACGAAGCCCCGGTAGAGCACGAGCCGGTTCGCCAAGCCGAGCAAGCCGAAGCAGACAGCCGTGGGGAGAACCGGGCCGACAGCGGCCGGGGGCCGTTGGTGCCTGAGGGCGCCGACATCTCCGCGCTGGACCCGGAAATCCGCGGCGAACTGCGCAGTCTGCCCAAGGGCCTCGCCGAGATCGTCGGCCGGCACCTCGCGGCTACCGGCATGCTGCTCGACGAGGATCCGGAAGCCGCGCTCAAGCACGCCCAGTACGCCCGGCAGAAGGCCGCGCGTGTCGCGGTCGTTCGCGAGGCCGCCGGCCTGGCCGCTTATCACGCGGGTGAATGGGCCGAGGCCCTTGCCGAACTGCGCGCGGCGCGGCGGATGTCGAAGGCGCCGGGCCACCTGGCGGTCATGGCGGACTGCGAGCGGGCGTTGGGGCGCCCGGAGCGCGCGATCGAGCTGGCCAAGGAGGGCATTTCCGCCGGCACGCTGGACGCCGACGAGGTCGTCGAACTCCGCATCGTGTCCTCCGGCGCTCGACGTGACCTTGGCGAACTCGATGCCGCGGTGGTCGGGCTTCAGGGCGATGACCTCGATCCGAAGCGGCGCGACCCGTGGAGCGCGCGGCTGTTCTACGCCTACGCGGACAACCTGGCCGCGGCCGGGCGGGCCGAAGAGGCCGTGCGGTGGTTCCTGAACGCGGCCGAGGCCGATGACGACGGGGACACCGACGCGGCCGAGCGGGCGGTTGAGCTGGGCGCGCAGTTGCGGGACGAGTCGCCGGTGAAGGCGGAGGTCGCGGAGCTCGAGGCCGAGCTGGAAGCCATCACGGCGGACGAAGGACACGAAGCCGAACTCGGTACGGTGAATCCGGAAGACGCGGATGAGCCACTACCGGGTGAGGTCGGGATTGAACACCCTGCTGGATGACTATGACGCGGCGCTGCTGGACCTCGATGGCACGGTCTATCGAGGCAGCGACGTCGTCGATGGCGCCGAAGAGGCCGTGAACGCGGCGCACGAACACGGCGTCGCGGTTCGGTTCGTCACCAACAACGCTTCGCGCGGGCCTGATGTGGTGGCCGCGCAGCTGACCGAGCTGGGCATCGCGGCCACTGCGGACGAGGTGAGCACGAGCGCGCAGGCCGGGGCTCGGGTGCTGGCCGACCAGCTGCCGGCTGGCGCCAAAGTTTTCGTGTTCGGTACGGACGCGCTGGTCGCGGAGGTCGTCAACCGGGGTTTTGCGCCGGTGCGCACGGCCGACGCGGACGTGGCCGCCGTGGTGCAGGGGCTGTCGCAGGACGCGGGGTGGCGGGATCTGGCCGAGGCGTGCCTGGCCATCCGGGCCGGCGCGTTCTGGGTCGCCTGCAACACCGACGCGACCTTGCCGACCGAGCGCGGGTTGCTGCCAGGAGCGGGGGCGCTGGTTGCCGCGCTGGTCACGGCCACCGGCGCGCGGCCGGTTGTCGCGGGCAAGCCGGCTCGGCCGCTGATGGACGACGCGATCGCGGCCGCGAAGGCTACGCATCCACTGGCGGTTGGCGACCGGTTGGACACCGACATCGCGGGGGCGCACGCGGTCGGTATCGACTCGTTGCTGGTGTTGACGGGGGTGTCGAGGCCGGCTGATCTGCTGGCCGCGCCCGCTGAGCTGCGGCCGACCTATCTCGCTGCGGACGTGCGCGGGTTGCTGCGGCCGAGCGCCGAGGTGCGGATCGGGCCGCAGGAGGGGTGGCGGGTCGAGGTCGGTCCTGGGCGGTTGCGTGCCAGCGCGGACCGCCGACCTGCCTCCGGCGAGGAAGGGCTGCTCAGGGCGTTGTGCGCGGCCTGGTGGCCGGTCGGCGGCGGGCCGGTCGACGTGGCGGCGAGCGACGATGTGACGTCGGCGGCGCTGAGTGCGCTGGGACTTGCCGAATAGCACGACGGCGGTAGTCGCGGGCATCGGCTAGCGTAGAAGCGTGTATCCGAACGTGGATTCTGGTGCGTGGCGGCCGGTGCCGGCCCCGCCGCCGAATCATCAGCAGGGCCCGGACTCGGGCGAGGGCGGCGACGCGGCGTTGCGCGCGGCCGAGGAGGCCGTCGCGGCGCTCGACGGTCTCGCGGAGTTGCCGGTGACCGAGCATGTCGGCCGGTTCGACCTCGCCCATGCTGCCCTGACCGAGGCGCTGGCGAGCATCGACAAGGTCTGAGAAAAGTGCCTAAGAGGGCCCGGCTGGATGCCGAACTGGTCCGCAGGGGACTGGCCCGCTCCCGTGAACACGCCAGCGAGCTGGTCGCCGCAGGCCGGGTGACGGTGCGCGGCACGGTGGCCAGCAAGCCGGCGACCGCGGTCGAGACGGACGCACCGGTCGTGGTGCGGGCGGATGACAACGATCCGAACTGGGCTTCGCGCGGCGCGCACAAGCTGCTCGGTGCGCTGGCCGCGTTCGCGCCGGACGGGCTCACCGTCACAGGGCGGCGTTGTCTTGACGCGGGCGCGTCGACCGGCGGGTTCACCGATGTGCTGCTGCGCGAGGGCGCGGCGCGGGTGGTGGCGGCTGATGTGGGGCGCGGGTTGTTGGACTGGCGGCTGCGGACCGACGAACGCGTGCTTGTCCGTGATCGGATCAATGTTCGCAACCTGACCGTCGAGGACATAGACGGGCCGGCGGAACTTGTTGTCGCCGATTTGTCGTTCATTTCGTTGAAACTGGTGTTGCCGGCGCTACTGTCCTGCACGACCGAGGACGCGGATCTGGTGCCGATGGTGAAACCGCAGTTCGAGGTGGGCAAGGACCGCCTCGGCTCCGGCGGGGTGGTGCGGGATCCCGAATTGCGGGCGACCGCGGTGCTTGAGGTGATCGCGGAGGCGGCAAGGCTCGGGTTGGCGGTGCGGGGAGTGGTGGCGAGTCCGCTGCCCGGCCCGGCCGGCAATGTCGAGTACTTCCTGTGGCTGCGCAGAGGCGCCGCGATCGAGTCGGAGCGTGCGGTGGAACTGGTTGACGAAGCTGTTCGGAAAGGGCCCAGCTGATGGCAGGGGAGCAACCGGTGGGGGAGCAGCGACCGTGCGCCGATCCAGGGGAGTCGGACCGGGAGGTGTTGCTGGTCGTCGACACCCGCAGGCCGACCAATCTGGCGACCGCCGAGAAGGCGGCGGGCTGGTTCACCTCGGCCGGGGTGCGCATCCGGCTGTTGGAGGGTGAGGCGGGCCAGCTCGACCCGAGCTGTCGTACGACGATCGTGCCGACCGGACCGAACGCGGCGACCGGGACCGAGTTGGTGTTCGCGCTCGGCGGGGACGGAACCTTGTTGCGGGCCGCGGAACTCGCGCATCCGGTCGGGGTGCCGGTGCTCGGGGTGAACCTGGGCCGGGTCGGGTTCCTGGCCGAGGCCGACTCGGACGGGCTCGAAGAGGCCGTGTCCATGGTGATCGAGAAGAACTATCAGGTGCAGGACCGGATGACGGTCGACGTCACCGCGACGCTCGGCGGCGAGTTGATCGCGCGTACCTGGGCGTTGAACGAGGCGAGCGTGGAGAAGGGGGTGCGCGAGCGCATCCTGGATGTGCGCATCGAGGTGGACGGGCGCCCGGTGTCCTCGTTCGGCTGCGACGGGGTGTTGTGTTCCACGCCGACCGGGTCGACCGCGTACGCGTTCTCCTCGGGTGGGCCGGTGATGTGGCCGGACGTGCGCGGGTTGCTTGTCGTGCCGAGCAACGCGCACGCCATGTTCGCCCGGCCGCTGGTGGTGTCGCCGGATTCGGTTGTCGCCCTTGAGGTCGACCCGGACGGGCACCCGGCCGTGCTGACGTGTGACGGGCGGCGCATGTTCCCGCTGCCGGCCGGTACCAGGGTCGAGGTGGTTGGCGGTGCGGTGCCGTTGCGCCTGGTGAGGCTGCACGAGGGGTCGTTCACGGATCGTCTTGTCCGCAAGTTCGAACTGCCGGTGCACGGGTGGCGCAACAAAGACGCTCACCGATCGCGCTAGGGTTCGCCTGTGCTTGCCGAGATGAGCATCTCCGGCCTCGGCGTGATCGACGAGGCCACTCTTGAGCTACATCCAGGGTTCACGGTGTTGACCGGTGAGACCGGTGCCGGCAAGACCATGGTGGTGACCGGGCTGCACCTGCTTAGTGGGGGTAGAGCCGAGGCATCCAGGGTCCGCAACGGTGCCGAGCGCGCGGTGGTCGAGGGCCGGTTCGAGCTGAACCCTGGCGACGACGCGATCGCGCTCGCGGCGGAAGCGGGCGCCGAACCGGACGAGGACGGCAGCCTGATCGCGGTGCGTACGGTCAGCGGCGACGGCCGCTCGCGCGCGCATCTGGGCGGCCGGTCGGTGCCGGTGGGAGTGTTGGCCGACCTGAGCGAGCGGTTGATCGCGGTGCACGGCCAGAACGACCAGTTGCGGCTGTTGCAGCCGGCTGAGCAGCGCGCGGTGCTGGACCGCTACGCGGGGGCGACGGTCGCGGAGCCGCTTGCCGAGTACCGGCGGGTGCGCGAGGAGTGGCAGCGGGTCGCGACGGAGCTGGTCGAACGGGTCGAGCGGTCACGGGAGATGGCGCGCGAGGCCGACCTGCTCAAGCACGGTCTTGCCGAGATCACCGCGGTCGACCCGAAACCGGGCGAGGACCAGGAACTGCACGACGAGGCGCGCAGGCTCGCCGATGTCGACCAGTTGCGCAGGGTCGCGTCGGTCGCGCAGTTGGCGGTGAGCGGTTCGTCGGAAGCGGAGCAGGACAGCGTGGGCGCGCTCGGGTCGCTCGGCGATGCGCAGCGTGGGTTGGAGGCCGCGGAGGACCCGCTGTTGCGGGAGTTGGCGCCGCGCCTGGCCGAGGCGGTGGTGCTGCTCACCGATGTCGGTGCCGAGCTGAGCCGCTACCTGGAGGACCTGTCCTCGGATCCGGCCCGGTTGGAGCAGGTGCTGGCGCGGCAGTCCGAGCTGAAGGCGTTGACCCGCAAGTACGCCGCGGACGTCGATGGCGTGCTTGCGTGGGCGCAGGACGCGCAGACCAGGTTGGACGGCCTCGACACGTCCGAGGAGGCGCTGGCCGAACTGACCGTGCGGCGCGACGAGCTGGCGGCCGAGTTGGCGGTGCACGCGCAGGCGGTGACCACCGTGCGGGTCGCGGTGGCGGCGGAGCTGGCCAAGGAGGTCACCCTCGAACTCGCCGGGCTCGCCATGGCGGCGGCCGACATCGACGTCGCGGTGGCGCAGCGGGAGGTCGACGCGGCCGACGCGGCCGCGTTGCCGGTCGGCAAGCGGGTGCTGCACGCCGGCCCGGAGGGTGTCGACGAGGTGGAGATCCGGTTGCGCGCGCATCCTGGCGCTCCGCCGCTGCCGGTGCACAAGGGCGCATCGGGTGGTGAGCTGTCTCGGGTCATGCTGGCCATCGAGGTGGTGCTCTCGCACGCGGACCCGGTGCCGACGCTGGTGTTCGACGAGGTCGACGCCGGTGTCGGCGGTCGGGCGGCGGTGGAGATCGGGCGCAGGCTGGCCCGGTTGGCGACCAGCCACCAGGTCATCGTGGTGACGCACCTGCCGCAGGTGGCGGCCTTCGCGGACCGGCATCTGGTGGTGGACAAGGATTCCAAGGGCAGCCTGACCCGCAGCGGCGTGCGCTCGCTCGACGACGCGAACCGGGTCATCGAACTGGCGCGGATGCTGGCCGGGATGGACTCGACCGACACGGGCCGCGCGCACGCTGAGGAGCTGTTGGGCGCTGCGGCGGCGGACAAGGCGGCCTATCTGGCCAGCACCACGAAGAAGCGCAAGGGTTCGAAGAAGGGCTGAGCCGGACCCCGTCCGCGTCGCTGCGGGCGGGGCGTCCGATGCTGAGGTGCCCGCTAGTGCGTCATGTGCAGGCGAGACAGGCTCACGGCCAGGTGACCGCGGTGGTCGTGCCGGCAGCGGTAGCACATGGGCTCCGGCCGGGTGTGGTTGTCGAGCATCAGTTTGCGGCAGTCCTTGCACCGGGTGACCGTGTTCGGTTCGAGGATGTCCGCAAGGGCAATGCAGAGCATGACCACGACCGCGAGCAGACCGATCGAGGACAATGTGATCGCGGTGATGTCCCATCCCATCGGGCCGCACCTCCTCCGCGTCTCCGCTTCGGCGTGGGCGGTCGGTTGGCCGTCCACCTCTACTAGTATCGCGCTACGATAGATTTTTCCTCGTATTACGATAGAAAAAACCTGAGTTTCAGCCAATAGCGGGACGGCTATGACCGGATTGTCGCAAGGCGACTACACCAATCTGCTCGCGTTCCGTGCCGCATTACGCCGGTTCGACCGGTGGAGCGAGGCCCAGGCGCGCGATGCCGGCCTGACTCCGGCCCAGCATCAGCTGCTGCTCGCGGTGAAGGGGCACGCGGATCGGCGCGGCCCGACCATTCGCGAGGTCGCCGGCTATCTCGGCGTGCAGCATCACAGCGCGGTCGGCCTGACCGATCGCGCGGTCGAGGGCGGTTTGGTGATACGCGCTCGGGATGCCGACGACGCTCGACTGGTCCGGTTGGCGCTGACGCCGCTCGGCGAGGAGCGGATCGCCGCGCTCAGTGAGCTGCACGTCGCCGAGTTGGTCCGGCTGACGCCGCTGCTGGAACACCTGACCGAGCATGAGATGGGACACCAGGTGATCTCCGGCACCGCGCATTGACGGAGATCATCGACTTGGCGGTGTCACGTTCCCCTGATCGGGCTATTGCCTCCCTAACAATCCCCGTTACCGTTCCGTGACGTGCCCAGCCGTCATCTCGCACCATCCAGCCTCAACGGCTGCCCTGCATTCGCCGATTCGGCGGGCGCGGAGCCGTGGTTCACCCCGACCGACAAACCGGGCGACGGTGACGTCACCGATCTCGCGGCGGCCGAGGAGTTCGTCGAGCTCTATCACGCGGAGAACCCGGAGGCCGGGCCCGCGCGCAGCCGGATCGCCTGGATCAGGGCGGAGATCGCCGCGACCGGGACCTATCAGCACACCACCGGCGAGCTCACCTTCGGCGCTCGCGTTGCCTGGCGCAACAGCGCCCGCTGCATCGGCAGGCTGTACTGGCAGAGCCTGCGCGTGCGCGACCTGCGCGCGGTGCGCGACGCCGACACGATCGCCGGCCACTGCGTTCAGCACCTCGAACTGGCCGGCAACGGCGGCAAGGTCCGGCCGATGATCAGCGTGTTCCCGCCGGACCGGCCAGGCGCGCCCGCGCCGAGGATCTACAACGAGCAGCTCATCCGCTATGCCGGCTACGCCCAGCAGGACGGCTCGGTGCTCGGTGACCCGCGCTATGCCGGGTTCACCAACACGGTCATCGAGATGGGCTGGCAGCCGCCCGCCATGCGCACCGCGTTCGACGTGCTTCCGCTGCTCATCGAGACGCCGCGCGACGGGCAGCTGCTGTACACGCTGCCTGAGCAGGTCGTGCACGAGGTGCCGTTGCGGCATCCGGAGTCGGCCGCCGTGACCGAACTGGGCCTTCGCTGGCACGCGGTGCCGGCGATCAGCAACATGCGCCTGGTCATCGGCGGGATCAGCTACCCGGCGGCGCCGTTCAACGGCTGGTATATGGGCACTGAGATCGGCGCGCGCAACCTGGTCGACGTCGATCGGTACAACCTGCTCGAGGTCATCGCGGATCGGCTGGGGCTCGATCGGTCCAGCGAGCAGACGCTGTGGCGGGACCGGGCTGCGGTGGAACTCAACCGCGCCGTGCTGCACTCCTTCGGCGCGGACGGCGTCACCATCACCGACCACCACACCGAGTCCCGCCGGTTCCTCACTCATCTGGCCAAGGAGGAAAGCGCGGGTCGACAGTGCCCCGCCGACTGGAGTTGGATCGTGCCGCCGATGTCGGGCGGGCTCACCCCGGTGTTCCACCGGCACTACGACGGCGAGGTCGCGGGGCCGGAGTTCCGGCTCGACGAGGACGCGGTCAGCCGCGGTCAGTTGGGCGCGCCGCGCTGCTTCACCGACGAGCAGGCGACCCGGCCGACTGTCCACTTCAGCCGCCAATAGGCCCTGACCGGCGCAAACCACGGTTGGTGGGTACCGGGTGGTAATGACGGCCCAACCCGGCGTGGCAAACGGACTAACGACTGTCCCTTTGTCACCATGCGAAACATGAAACTCACCGGTCTGCTCGCCAGAACCAGCCGGGAACTCCCCGGAGTCACCGGAATGGCCAGGGTCGATCGACGCACCGGTGATCTGCTGCGTCGAATCGG
>DASYBO010000477.1:0-3642 GCA_036500685.1 Pseudonocardiaceae bacterium
TCGCCAGTTGGAGGGGGCACGCGCCGGATCGCGGACGACGTAGCCGGCCACCCAGATGCGGCCGGACTCGTCGTCTTCGTCGTTCCAGCCGGTGTTGCCGATCTGCGGCGCGGTCGCCACCACGATCTGACGACGGTAGGACGGGTCGGTCAGCGTCTCCTGATACCCGGTCATGCCGGTGCAGAAGACGATCTCGCCGAGGGAGGAACCCGTGGCCCCGTAGGGCATTCCGGGGAAGACCCGGCCGTCCTCGAGGACGAGCGCGGCAGTCAGCACGAGCCGTCACCTTCCCGCGCGCCGACGACCGGCACGCTGTGCTCGGTACGCGCGACCAGGGCGGACACCGCGTCCACCCAGGCGGCGTAGGAGGTCTTGTCATCGCCGCGCAGGCCGGAGTCGATCTGCTGATCGCCCAACTGCCAGCGCACCACGAGCAACCCTTCGATACCCATGACCTTGCCGGCCAGCGCGCGGTCGGTGCGGCCGGAGACCAGCGACGCGGTCGGAATCCACAGTGGACTCGCGCCGGTCCGCTCGATCAGCAGCCCCTCGCGGGACAGGCTCATCGTCGCGGCGGCGCGGAAGCCGATATCGCCGATGGCGATCCGGTTCTGCCAGTCGCCTGCCATGGTGCTGCCCACGTACACGCCGGTCGCGGGTTCGAGCAGGTCCTTGGGCCGCTCGGCGTCCTCTTCCAGCGCCCAGGCGGGCGGCACCGGGAAGTCGGCCAGGACCGCGGACTGGCGTCGGGCCCGCCCGCGCCAGCCGAACCACATCCCGGTCGCGCACAGCGCGAAGAAGACAATGCAGACCAGCACCAGCAACAGCCGGATCATGCGGCCACCTTCCCATCGTGCGCGGTGATCCGCCCGCGCAGAATCGTGGTCATCACCTTCGCGGGCAGGGTCATGCCCTCGTACGGCGTGTTCGCCGAGATGCTGGCCAGATCGGCGCCGCGCACCGTCCAGGCGGCGTCCGGGTCGACCAGCACCAGGTTGGCGGGTTCGCCGACGTCGATCGGCCTGCCCTGGTCAGGCAGTCCGGCGATGTCGGCGGGGCGTTCGCTCATGACTCGCGCGACCCCGCGCCAGTCCAGCAGACCGGTGTGCACCATGGCCTGCGCCAGCACGGACAGCGCGGTCTGCAGGCCGAGCATGCCGGGCCGGGCCGAGTCCCACTCGCAGTCCTTGTCCTGGATCGCGTGGGGGGCGTGGTCGGTGGCCACGCAGTCGATGACGCCCTCGGCCAGCGCCTGGCGCAGCGCGTCCACGTCGGCGGAGGTGCGCAGCGGCGGGTTGACCTTGTTGATCGGGTCGTAGGTGGCCAGTCGCGCGTCGGTCAGCAGCAGGTGGTGCGGGGTGACCTCGGCGGAGATCGAGCCTGCGTGCGGGCGGTTCCTGGCCCAGCGCAACACGTCGGCCGCGCCCGCCGTGGACACGTGGCAGACGTGCAGCCGGGCGCCGGTCTGCGCGGCCAGCAGGCAGTCCCGCGCGATGATCGACTCCTCGGCGGCGGCCGGCCAGCCGGCCAGGCCGAGCCGAGCCGCGGCCTCGCCTTCGTGGGCCTGCGCGCCGACGGTCAGCCGGGGTTCCTCCGCGTGCTGGGCGATCACGCCGTCCAGGGCCCGCGAATACTCCAGTGCCCTGCGCATGATCAGTGGGTCGGCGACGCAGTGCCCGTCGTCGGAGAAGATCCGGACCTGGGCCTGGGAGCGGGCCATCTGGCCGAGTTCGGCCAGTTTCTCGCCGGCAAGACCGGCGGTCACCGCGCCGATCGGGTGCACGTCGACAAGGCCGACCTCACGGCCGCGCCGCCACACGTGCTCGACGATGATCTCGTTGTCCGCCACCGGGTTGGTGTTGGCCATGGCGAACACGGCGGTGTAGCCGCCGAGCGCGGCGGCGGCCGAGCCCGTCTCGATGGTCTCGGTGTCCTCCCGGCCCGGTTCGCGCAGGTGGGTGTGCAGGTCGACGAAGCCGGGCAGGAGCACCTGGCCGGTCGCGTCGATGACGGTGGCGTCGGTGTGCGCCGACACGTCGATGGCGGGCGCGATCTCGCGGATCACGCCGTCGGCCACCAGCACGTCGACGGGTTCGCCCTCCCCGTAGGGAAGTACCCCTCGAAGCAGAACGGGCGATGTCACGCCGTTTCCTCCTCGCCGGCCAGCAGGTGGTAGAGCACGGACATTCGAACGTGCACGCCGTTGCGCACCTGTTCGGTGATGGCGGAGCGGGCCGAGTCCGCGACCGCCGAGGCGATCTCCATGCCGCGCAGCATCGGGCCGGGGTGCAGCACGACGGCATGCTCGGGCAGCAGGTTCAGCCGGGCCTGCGAGAGGCCGTAGCTGATCGAGTACTCGCGGGTGGAGGGGAAGAAGCCGCCGTGCATGCGTTCGGCCTGCACGCGCAACATCATCACCGCGTCCGCGGTCGGCAGTTCCGCGTCCAGGTCGTGGCTGACCGGGACCTTCTCCTCGTCAAGCCAGCGTCCCATGCCGTCAGGGACGAGCGTGGGCGGTGCGACCAGCACCACGTCCGCACCGAGGGTGCGCAGCAGGTGCAGGTTGGACCGGGCGACCCTGCTGTGCAGGACGTCACCGACGATGACGATCCGCCTGCCCTCGATGTCGCCGAGGCGCTCGCGCAGCGTCGCCGCGTCCAACAGGGCCTGGGTCGGATGTTCGTGCATGCCGTCACCTGCGTTGACCACCGAGGTGCCGGCCTCACGCAGCCAGCCGGCCAGCCGCTCGGCCGCGCCCGAGGCCGGGTGCCGGACGATCACCAGATCGGCGCCCGCGGCGGCCAGCGTGAGCGCGGTGTCGCGAAGCGACTCGCCCTTGTTGACCGAGGATCCGCTGGCCGAGACGTTGATCACGTCCGCGCTCATCCACTTGCCGGCCACCTCGAAGGAGACCCTGGTGCGGGTGGAGTTCTCGTAGAACATCGTGACCACGGTCCGGCCGCGCAACGTGGGCAGCTTGCGAACCTCGCGGCCGAGCAGGGTGCGCTTGAGCGCGTCCGCTGTGTCCAGCAGGCCGATCGCGGTGTCCCGGTCGAGATCCTGGGCCGAAAGCAGGTGTTTCACTCCCCCGCCCCCTCGATCTTCCGAAGGACGACCGCGTCCGAACCGTCGACCTCGTCCAACAAGACGGCGACCTCCTCGCTGCGCGCGGTCGGCACGTTCTTGCCGACGTAGTCGGCGCGGATCGGCAGCTCACGGTGGCCGCGGTCGACCAGCACCGCCAGCTGCACGGCGCGCGGTCGGCCGATGTCGCGCAGCGCGTCAAGGGCGGCCCGAATGGTGCGGCCCGAGAACAGCACGTCGTCGACCAGCACGACCAGCTTGTCCTCGATGCCGCCTTCGGGCAGCCGAGTGGATTCCAGTGGCCGCGGTGGCCTGCGCCGCAGGTCGTCGCGGTAGAGGGTGACGTCGAGGGCACCGGAGGGCGGCCGCACGCCGCCGAACTCCGCGATGCGGTCCGCGAGCCGGGCGGCCAGCGGAGCACCTCGACTGAGAATGCCGAGTAACACGACCGAGGGCGCGCCAGGCGCGTCCAAGGCGGTCTTCTCGATCACCTGATGGGCCATTCGGGCGATGGTGCGCGCGACATCTCCACCCGAAAGCAGCTCGCGCTGCCCGGCT
>DASYBO010000478.1:0-18419 GCA_036500685.1 Pseudonocardiaceae bacterium
ACGATGGCGCCGACCTGGCGTTCGTTGGGTGCGGATGCGATCACGAAGCAATCGGTGATGATCAGCTGGTCGGAAACGTCGAGCACAATGATGTCGTGCGCCTTCTTGTCGGCCGCCGCGTTGGCGGCGACCAGGGCCAGCTCGCGCGACCTGTCAGTGGCAACCACGTTTCTCCTCATTCAGCGCCCGTTTTCGCTTGTCCGGGCGCGCTCGACTTGTTCGGCCACCCAGGGTACCTGGGACCGGCAAATTGGTTGTCCGGTCACCTTGTGCCGATGTGCGTCATTCGCCGCGTTGGTAGAGGCTGCGTTTGGAGATGTACTGCACGACGCCGTCGGGGACGAGGTACCAGACGGGCAGTCCCGCGGCTACGCGTTGGCGGCACGACGTGGACGAGATGGCCATGGCGGGCACTTCGACCAGGGAGACCGCGCCGTTGGGCAGGTGCCGGTCGTCGAGTTGGTAGCCGGGCCGGGTGACGCCGATGAAGTGCGCCTCGGCGAAGATGTCGTCAACGTTGTGCCAGGACAGGATCTGTTCAAGGGCGTCGGCGCCGGTGATGAAGTACAGCTCGGTGCCGGGGTACGCCTCGTGCAGTTCGCGCAGGGTGTCGATGGTGTAGGTGGGACCGCCGCGGTCGATGTCGACCCGGCTGACCGAGAAGCGCGGGTTGGACGCGGTGGCGACCACGGTCATCAGGTAGCGGTCCTCAGGGGCGCTGACGCCTCGGTCGCTCTTCTGATAGGGCTGGCCGGTGGGCACGAACACGACCTCGTCGAGTTCGAATCGGGACTGCACCTCGCTCGCGGCGACGAGGTGTCCGTGATGAATCGGGTCGAAGGTGCCACCCATGATCCCGATTCGCCGTCTGCGCGACATGACGGGTGAGCGTACGTGTCGGATGCGGTTTTTGCGCGGGATGCTCGGGTCCGGGTGACCAACATCGCCACCCGAACCCGATCCGGCTGCTACTGCTCCGGGGCGAGCACCTTGCCGCTGGCGATCTCGATGACGCGGATCGCCTCCATCGGGCAGGAATCCGCGGCGCCGATCACGTCCTCGTCCGGGTCGATCTCGGCCTCGATGGGCTCCGACTTGGCGCCGTTGAGGACGAAGCGATTCGGCACGGTGCCAACGCAGACAGCGGAGCCGATACAGGTGTTGTCGACGCTGATCTGCCACCGTTCGTCGGTCATGGTGACCCCTCCTTTACCAGGCGACGGGAAGCGAGCGTACGCCACGGATCAGCCGGTCGGTCTTCCATTCGACGTCTTCGGCCGGCACGGCAAGGCGCAGCGTCGGTACCCGCGTCACCAGGCTGGTGAGGGCCATCTGCAGTTCCATCCTGGCCAGTGGCGCACCGAGGCAGTGATGGGCACCGTGGCCGAAGGCGACGTGCTGGTTTTCGGCGCGGTGGAAGTCGACATCCTCGGGGTGCTCGTAGACGAGTTCGTCGCGGTTGGCGGAGCCCATGTCGGGCATGACCGCGTCGCCCGCCGCGATGGGCTGGCCGCTGGCGAGCACGAGATCTTCCTTGGCGATACGCACGAAGCCCGCTCCCCCGCCGAGCGGGACATAGCGCAGGAGTTCCTCGACGGCGGCCGGGATCAGGCTCGGGTCGGCGACGAGGGTGTCCCACAGGCTCCGGTTGGCCAGCAGCATGTAGACGAAGTTGCCGGTCTGGTTGGCGGTGGTCTCGTGGCCGGCGAGCAGCAGGGTCACGGCAAAGTTGACCATCTCCGCCTCGCTGAGCCGGTCGTCCACGTCGCGGGCGGTGATCAGCTCGTCGAGCAGGTCGTCATGGGGCTCGGCGCGGTGTGCCGCGATGAGTTCGGCCAGGTACTCCTGGAGGTGTTCGCGGCTGGCCTGGCTCTGGCTGCCGTCGCCGCTGATGGCCAGCAGGCCGTCGGTCCATTCGCGGAAGCGGCGCTGGTCCTCGACGGGAACGCCGAGGAGTTCGCAGATCACCGTGATGGGCAGTGGCCAGTTGACCGCGGCGGCGAGGTCGGCGGGTGAGCCGTCGGCGAGCATCTTGTCGGTGAGGTCGTCGAGGATCTGCTGGATCCGGGGGCGCAGCGCCTCGACCCTGCGGACGGTGAACGCCCTGGCCACGAGCTTGCGCAGCCTGCCGTGCTCGGGCGGGTCCATGGTGAGGATGCTGGACTCGGTGGCGATGTTGGGCATCGGCCTCGGCACGTCCTTGCCGACGGTGGCGGCCATGCTGAACCGCGGGTCGGCGAGCACCATCTTGACGTCGTCATACCGGGTCGCCAGCCACGCGTCGCCGCCGTAGGGCATGGCGATGCGCAGGACCGGTGTGTTCTGCCGCACCTCCGCCAGTTTCGGGTGGACCGAGAGCCGCTCCGCCGTCCCGAACGGGTAGGGCGTTGCGGGTTCTTGGCTGGTCGCCGTCATTGCGTTCCCCTCGTGCGGACCTAATGTAAGCAACTGCTTACACCATCAGCGTAGGCAAGAGGTCACGGTGGGTCAATACGGCGGGTGGGGGTGAGTGTTCAGTCGGTCGGCGGGCGTTGGGCGGAGCGCTCCAGCAGGGCTGAGGCCGCCTTGAGCACGCAGTCGATGAGCTCGTCGGTGTCGGCGTGCGCGATCGGTTCCTTGACCAGCACATAGCGCAGCAGCCCGATACCCAGGATCCAGGAGAGCACAAGGTCGGCGCGCAGTTCGGCGTTGGGGGCGTCGGTGAGGGACGCCAGCACGGCGGCGAATTCGCTGCCGGCCTCGTCGCGCACCATGGACTTGGCACCCTTGTGGGCCGCTGAGCGGCGCACCGCGTAGAACGGGCTGGCGTCGGCGGTGGGGGCGTCCGGGGCGAACATGCGCTGCATGGTGCGCAGGAGCAGCAGTTCGGGCGGGGTTTCGTTGATCAGCTGACGCGACGAGTTGGTCATGGTCGCGTCGAACAAGCCGTCCTTGGAACCGAAGTAGCGGAACAGCAGAGCCTGGTTGACGCCGGCGCGGGCGGCGATGTCGCGGACGGTGGTCTGCTCGAATCCGCGCTCGGCGAACAGGTCCCTTGCCGCGGCCAGCAACGCGGCCCGCGTCGCGTCGGCGTCCCGGCGACGCGGTGGGGCATCTTCCGCCATTCTCGGGAGCTTACCTATGCGAACGGCCCCCGGCAGGCGATCACGAGGTGCCGCGAACCTGCCCGTCGCCCCATACCTGCCACTTGGTCGAGGTCAGCTCGGTCAGCCCCATCGGGCCCCTTGCGTGGAGTTTCTGGGTGGAGATGCCGATCTCGGCGCCCATGCCGAACTCGGCGCCGTCGGTGTACGCGGTGGACGCGTTGACCATGACGGCCGCTGAGTCGACCCGGGCCGCGAACTCACGGGCGGCCGAGACACTCTCGGTGACGATCGCCTCGGTGTGGCCGGAGGAGTGCTCGGCGATGTGCTCGATGGCCTCGTTGAGCGAGTAGACGATCTTGGCGGCGATGTCGAGGGAGAGGTACTCGGTGTCCCAGTCGGCGTCGGTCGCGGGGACGATCTGCGCACCGCCGATGGTCTGGACGGTTTCGTCGCCGTGGACGGTGACGTTCGCGTCGGCGAGGGCCTTCAACACCCGGGGCAGGAACAGCTCGGCAAGCGAGGCGTGCACGAGCAGGGTTTCGGCCGCGTTGCACACGCTGGGCCTGCGGGCCTTGGAGTTGACCACGATCTTCTCGGCCCTGGCCAGGTCGGCGGTGGCATCGACGTAGACGTGGCAGTTGCCGGTGCCGGTTTCCACGGTGGGCACGGTGGCCTGCTCGACGACGGCGGCGATGAGACCGGCGCCGCCGCGCGGGATGACCAGGTCGACGAGGCCGCGCGCGGTGATCAGGTGGTGCACGGAGGCGCGGTCGTGGCAGGGCAGCAGCTGCACGGCGTCCTCGGGCAGACCGGACGCGGCGAGCGCGTCGCGCAGGATGGCGACCAGGGCGGTGTTGGACTGCTCGGCCGATGACGATCCGCGCAGCAGTACCGCGTTGCCGGATTTGAGGGCCAGCCCGGCCGCGTCCACGGTCACGTTGGGCCTGCCCTCGTAGACCATGCCGAGGACGCCCATCGGCACCCGGACCTGCCGGATCTCAAGGCCGTTGGGTTGCAGGCCACCGCGAATGATCTCGCCGACCGGGTCGGGCAGGCCGGCGACCGTGCGCAGCCCCTCGGCGATGCCCTCGACCCTCGATGGAGTGAGAGTCAGCCGGTCGATCAGGGCCTCGGGCATGCCGGATTCGCGGCCCCGTTCGACGTCGCGGGCGTTGGCCGCGAAGATCTCCTCGGTACGGGCCAGCAGCGCCTCGGCCATGGTGTGCAGCGCGGTGTCCTTGCTGTCCCTGGTGGCCAGGGCCAGGTGGCCCGCTGCCTTCCTGGCCCGGCGAGCGGCCGCGTGCACCTGCTCGCGGAGATCGGTCGCGTGCAACGGACTGTCGGCCACGGCGGTCATACCAGCCAGCCTACGGCTTGTGTCGTGCCGATGCGCTAGACATATGGCGTGGACGAGATGGCACTCCGGGCGAGGGCCGACGAGCTGCTGCGCAGGCTCGCCGGTGACGACGCGACGCTGCGTCCGGATCAGTGGGCGGCGATTCGCGCGCTGGTTGTCGAGCGGCGGCGGGCGCTGGTGGTGCAGCGCACGGGGTGGGGCAAGTCGGCGGTGTACTTCCTGGCCACCGCGTTGCTGCGGGAACTCGGTGCCGGGCCGACGCTGATCGTGTCGCCGCTGTTGGCGTTGATGCGCAACCAGGTTCAGGCGGCGGCCAAGGCCGGCGTGCACGCGGCCACCATCAACTCGGCCAACACCGAGGACTGGCACGGCATCCAGGATGAGGTCGTGGCCGGCCGGGTGGACGTGTTGCTGATCAGCCCGGAACGGTTGAACAATCCGGATTTCCGGGACACGGTGCTGCCCGAACTGACCGAGGCGACCGGTTTGCTGGTGGTGGACGAGGCGCACTGCGTGTCCGACTGGGGGCACGACTTCCGGCCGGACTACCGCAGGCTGCGCACGCTGCTGGGCGGGTTGCCTACGAAGGTGCCGGTGCTGGCGACGACGGCTACCGCGAATGACCGGGTGGTCACCGATATCGCGGAGCAGTTGGAGGTCGGCGGCGATGGGGAGACGCTGGTGCTGCGCGGCGCCCTTGACCGGGAGAGCCTGCATCTGGGCGTGGTGCCGGGGCTGACCGCGCAGGCGCGGTTGGGGTGGCTGGCGGAGCATCTGGACGAACTGCCTGGGTCGGGGATCATCTACACGTTGACGGTGGCGACGGCCGAGGAGGTCGCTTCGTTCCTGCGCGAACGCGGGCACGCGGTCGCGTCGTACACCGGGAAGACCGATCCGGCCGAACGCGCGCTGGCCGAGGAGGATCTGCTGGCGAACCGGGTGAAGGCGCTGGTGGCCACTTCCGCGCTGGGTATGGGTTTCGACAAGCCGGATCTGGGATTCGTGCTGCATCTCGGCGCGCCCGCCTCGCCGATCGCGTACTACCAGCAGATCGGCCGTGCCGGTCGTGGCGTGCGGCGGGCCGATGTGCTGTTGCTGCCGGGGCGGGAGGACCGGGACATCTGGGCCTACTTCGGGTCGCTGGCCTTCCCCGCTGAGCGAGTGGTGCGGGCGGTGCTCGGCGCGTTGGGGTCGGCGGGGCGGACGTTGTCGACGGCGGCGTTGGAGCCCATGGTCGACCTGTCGCGCAGTCGGCTGGAGATGGTGCTGAAGGTGTTGGACGTGGACGGTGCGGTGCGCCGGGTTCGGGGCGGGTGGGAGGCCACCGGGCAGGAGTGGACCTACGACGCGGATCGGTATCAGCGGATCGAGAAGGCGCGGGCGACCGAGTCGCAGGCGATGCTGGACTATCAGGCGACCAGTGGCTGCCGGATGGAGTTTCTGTTGCGGCAGTTGGACGACGCGCATGCCGCGCCGTGCGGGCGCTGCGACAACTGCACAGGGAAGCGGTGGAGCACCGAGGTTTCCGAGGCGAGCGCGGACGCGGCGCGGGAGCGGTTGCAGCGGCCGGGGGTGGACATCGCGTCGCGCAAGCAGTGGCCGACCGGGATGAGCGCGTTGGAGGTGCCGCTGTCCGGGAAGATCCCGGCCGGCCAGTTGGCGTCGGCGGGGCGGGCGTTGGCCCGGTTGACCGACATCGGGTGGGGCACCCGGATGCGGGAGCTGCTGGCGGAGGGCACCGCGGATGCGCCGGTGCCGGAGGACGTGTTCCAGGCGTGCATCGCGGTGCTGGCCAGTTGGGGGTGGGAGCGTCGGCCGGTGGGGGTGGTGACGGTGTCGTCGCGGCGCCGTCCTGAACTGATCGACAGCCTCGGCGCGCGACTGGCCTCGGTGGGGCGGCTGACGCCGCTCGGTTCGGTGCGGGTCAGTGGGGCGGGCGGGCATCGGGCGAACAGCGCGCGGCGGCTGGCCGAGTTGTGGTCGGCGATGTCGGTGCCGGAAGAGTTGGCCAGTAGTTTGTCTACTGTGGATGGTCCGGTGCTGTTGGTCGACGATCTGATCGACTCGGGGTGGACCATGACCTTGGCGGCGAAGCTGCTTCGCGATGCGGGCGCGTGCGATGTGCTGCCGTTCGCGTTGGCCAGCGCCGGGTAGCCGAGCCGGGCTCAGTCGAGCGTGGCGGCGGTCGACCGGAGTTCGTCGAGTGCCTCGCGGGCCAGTTCGGTGTAGGTCCGCTCGTTGCCCGGTTCGACCCAGCGGGCGTAGCCCCGGTGGAAGGCGAGCACGCCGAGTTCGGCGGCGAGGCTGGCGATCGGTTCCGGTACGCCACGCCGTTCGAGTGCGTCGGTCATCGCCGATGCGAAGCGGGCGCGCTTGAGCGCTTCGCGTTCCTGCAGTTCGGGGTTGTCGGCGATGACCGCGCGCAGGCGCAGCCCGAAGTCCTGGCGTTGCGGCGTGAACAGCGCGGTGGCGGCGTCGAGTCCGGCGGCGAGGGCTTCGAGGGGCGTTGCCGAGTCGGGCGCTGCGGTGATCCCGTCGGCGAGCAACTGGGACAGGATGTCCTGGCCGACGAAGAGAACCTCCCGCTTGTCGCGGAAGTGCCGGAAGAAGGTGCTCTTGGTCAGGCCGGCGCGTTCGGCGATCTCGATGACCGTGGTGTCGTCGTAGCCCCGCTCGCTGAACAGGTCGACGGCGGCGCGCACCAGTCGCTCCTGCGGGTCCGGTTCCCATCGAGCCATGGGCACAGTTTACGTGATGGGACTTAGTCCCGTCTTTGTGCTATCGTGATGATACTAAGTCCCATCACTGTGCAGGAGCTCATCATGCGTGTTTTCGTCACCGGCGGGTCCGGCCTCATCGGCTCGGCCGTCATTCCCGACCTGGTCGAAGCCGGACACGAGGTCGTCGGGCTGGCCCGGTCCGAGGAGTCGGCTGCAGCGGTCACGGCGCTCGGCGCGCAGGCGCGACGCGGCGATCTTGCCGACCTCGCCGGGTTGCGCGACGCCGTGAGCTGGGCCGACGGCGTCATCCACCTCGCCTTCGACCACACCGCCATGCGGGCAGGCGATATGGCCGGTGCGGCAGCCACCGACATGGCCGCGGTGCGGGCGATCGGCGACACGTTGGCCGGCACCGGCAAGGCCATGGTCGCCATCTCGGGGACGCTCACCCTGGCCGGTCTCGGTCGCCTCGGCACCGAGGAGGACCCGGACATCCCGATGCCGGGCAACCCGAGGTCCGAGGTGGCCAAGGTGGTCATCGGGCTCGGGGAGCGCGGGGTTCGGGTTCCGGTCGTGCGGATTCCGCCGGTCGTGCACGGCGACCTGGACCGGCACGGCTTCCTGCCGACCTTGATCGGCATCGCCCGCGAGACCGGTGTGGCCGGTTACATCGGCGACGGCGCGAACCGCTGGCCCGCCGGTCACGCGCTGGATGTCGGACGGGTGTTCCGGCTGGCGCTGGAGAAGGCACCGAGCGGAGCGCGGCTGCACCCGGTCGGCGACGAGGGCCTGTCGACCAGGCTGATCGCCGAGGCCATCGGCCGCAATCTCGGCGTGCCGACCGAGAGCTTCCCGGCCGAGCAGGCCGACCGTTTCCGGTTCCTCGCCCCGTTCATGGCGCTGGACAACGCGGTGTCCACCGTCCGCACGAGGGAGATGCTGGGCTGGGCGCCCGCGCATCCGGGGCTCCTCGCCGACCTTGATGAGGGGCATTACTTCGACGCCGGCAGGTAATTCGGTCGGCTGATCGGGTGCGGGTCTGATTCACTGCGGGCGTGAGTGATCTGATCAGCACCCCTGTTCATCCTGGCCTGGTGCGTGGGGCCATCGAGCTCGAACGCACCGAAGTCGGCCTCCTACCGCAGCGGCTGCCTGGTTGGGCGCGCCGACAGTTCCCCGACGCGTACCTGCGCAGGGTGGTCGCGCACCCCTCCGGGGTGCGGTTGGCATTCCGGACCGAGGCGACCGCCATTGAACTGGACGTGCTGCCCACCAAGATCGCGTACGTGGGCGGGCCGACGATGCCGGATGGCGTGTACGAGCTCACCGTGGACGGTGTGGTGCTGGCGCGAACGACCGTGCCGGGCGGCAAGGTCGAGCTCATCGACATGACGAGCATGGCGAGCACCATGCAACCGGGCGAGCCGGGGACCGCCCGGTTCGCCGATCTGCCGGCAGGCCCGAAGGACGTGCGGATCTGGTTGCCGCAGACCGAGACCACCGAGCTGATCGCGTTGCGCACCAACGCACCCGTCGCCGAATCCACATCGGACGGACGCCGGGTGTGGCTGCACCACGGGAGTTCGATCAGTCACGGTTCGACCGCGGGCTCGCCGACCACGACCTGGCCTGCGACCGCGGCCGCACTCGGCGACGTCGAGCTGATCAACCTGGGGTTCAGCGGCAACGCGCTGCTCGATCCGTTCACCGCGCGCACCATCCGGGACACGCGGGCCGACCTGATCAGCGTCAAGATCGGGATCAACCTGACCAACGCGGACCTGATCCGACGGCGCGGTTTCACCCCGGCCGTGCACGGCTTCCTGGACACGATCCGGGACGGTCACCCGGAAACGCCGCTGCTGGTGGTGTCCCCGATCCTGTGCCCGATCCATGAGGACACCCCCGGACCGGGCGCGCCCGATTTCAGCAGTGGCGCGTTGAAGTTCGTCGCCACCGGTGACCCCGAGGACGTCGCCAACGGGAAGCTGACGCTGAGCGTGATCCGGGCCGAACTCGCGCGGATCGTGGCGCTGCGCGCCGAGCACGACCCGGACCTGCACTACCTGGACGGCCGGGAACTGTTCGGGGAAGCCGATGTCGCGGAGCTGCCGCTGCCGGACGACCTGCACCCGGCCCCGGCCGGGCATGTGCGGATCGGCGAGCGGTTCGCTCAGTTGGCGTTCGGTGCGGACGGTGTCTTCTCGGCATCCCAGACCAATACGGCTGGCAGTCCGAGGTAGGCGGCGACGGTCGCTTCCGGGATGTGTAGGTGGGCGCGGCGTTTGGCGCTGATCTCGGCCATGCCGATGGTCGGCTCGACGCAGGCGCGGACGGTCAGGCCGGCCGAGGTGAACGCCGTGATGTAGTCGGCGTGACCGTGCCGGTGCTCCCGGACGAAACCGCGATTGCCGGCCGCGTCCTTGAACGGCGCGTTCCAGTCCAGCTGCGCCTGGAACGGGTGCACGGCCGAAGTGATCAGCCGACCGCCGGGGCGCAGCACCCGGCCCAATTCGGCGACGGCCGCGGTGAGATCGGGTAGGTGGGCGAGGGCGAGGCCGCACACGACGAGGTCGAAGGACGCGTCCTCGAACGGGAGGGCGAGCAGATCGGCGACACGAAAATCGGCCGCCGGCACGGACTTCTCGGCGATCGCCAGCATTTCCGGGGTCAGGTCGACACCGGTCACCCGGTGACCGAGTTCGACGAGGCGCCGGCTGTGCCGGCCGGTGCCGCAGGCGGCATCCAGCGCGTCGCCCGGCTTGCGCCCGTCGAGCAGGGTCCACACCGCGGGTTGTTCCATGGCGATGAGCTGGTTGCCTGGCTCGTCGTAGTTCACCGACCAGAGCCGGTAGCCGGTGACCGAGTCGCTTTCGGTCACCGGCTCGCCGGTCGTGTAGTCGTCCTCGGCCAGCAGGCGGCGGATCTCCGCGATGCGCTGCTCGGCGTTGTCGGCCGGTCCGTAGTAGAGGTTGCGCAGGATCGCAAGTCCCTCGACCCCGATCAACAGGTCCCGCAGGCGCACTTCTCGCGTCATGGACCCGAGACTAGGTCGCGGAAGATCCGCTTTCCACCGAATATGCGCGATAGCTAGGGTGGCGGCCATGACGGAAATCCCGGCCTCCGTTCGCGAGGTGCTGAACTCGGCCGCGCTGGCCCACCTGGTCACACTCGAACCCGACGGCAGGCCCCAGGTGAGTGTGGTGTGGGCCGGTGTGGACGGCGAGGAGATCGTGCTCGGTCACCTGCCCGAGAATCGCAAGGTCCGCAACATCCGCAACGACGCGCGGGTCGTGCTCTCGTTCGAGACCCCCGGCCACAACGAGATGGGCCTTGCCCAGTATTTGATCATCTATGGCACCGCGCGGATCACCGAGGGCGGCGCACCCGAGTTGTTGCAGGACCTCGCGCACACCTACCTCGGCCCGGACGTGAAATTCCCGCCGATGGACAATCCGCCTCCCGGCTACATCACGCGCATCAGCATCGACCGGATCAGCGGCGTCGGCCCCTGGAACGCGTAGTCACGCCGGTCAGTAGCGCAGCGGTACCAGGTCGTCCGCGTGCACGACTTCGCGGCGCTGCTCCGGGGTGAGTTCGTGACTGGACCGGCCGAGCAGCGCGGGCATCTCGGCGACGTCGTAGGCGACCACTCCCCTGGCGACCACCTGACCGGCCGGATCGAGCAGCTCGACCACGTCGCCCGCCTCGAATTCGCCGTCCGCGCCGGTGATGCCGGCCGCGAGCAGGGAGCGACGCCGATGCAGCACGGCGGCGACCGCGCCCGCGTCGAGGTGCAGGCGACCGGACGCGTCGGCCGCGTAGCCGAGCCAGAACCGGCGCGCGGACAACCGGGTGCTGCCGGCCGCGAACGCGGTACCGACCTCGGCGCCGGTCAGTGCGGCGCCCGCGTCGGAGGCGGAGGCGAGCAGCACCGGGATGCCGGCCGATGAGGCGAGGCGGGCCGCGGCGAGTTTGGACGCCATGCCACCGGTGCCGAGGCCGGACGCGCCCCCGGTGCCGGCGTCCACCCCGTCGGTGTCCGCCGCGTCGGCGACCTCGGTGATGCGGCGGGCGCTGCCGCGCCGTGGGTCGCCGTCGTAGAGGGCGTCCACATCGGACAGTAGGAGCAGGGCTTCCGCGCCGACCAGGTGGGCGACGAGGGCGGCCAGCCGGTCGTTGTCGCCGAAGCGGATCTCGTCGGTGGCCACCGTGTCGTTCTCGTTCACCACCGGCAGCACGCCCAACGCGAGCAGCCGGGAGAAGGTGCGCTGCGCGTTGCGGTAGTGCGCGCGGCGGACCACGTCGTCGGCGGTCAGCAGCACCTGGCCGATGGTCAGCGAATGACGTTGGAACGACGCGGCATAGGCGTGCGCGAGAGCGAGTTGGCCGACGCTGGCGGCCGCCTGCTGGGTGGCCAGGTCACGTGGCCTGCGGGCGATGCCGAGCGGGGCGAGGCCGGCCGCGATCGCGCCGGAGGACACCAGCACCACCTGGGTGCCGGCCTCGCGCCGCGCGGCCAGCGCGTCGACCAGCGCGTCCAGCCTGCCGCCGTCCAGGCCGCCACGAGCCGTGGTCAGCGACGACGAGCCGACCTTCACCACGATCCGTCGCGCGCCGGACACCGCCGATCGGGCCGGTGACGGTGAACTCGGCGCGCTGGTCACGGTTACTAGTCCTCGAAGTCGTCTGAGTCGTCGATGTCGTCGGTGTTCTCGGCGGGCAGGCTCGCGTAGTAGGCGTCGTCGTGCGGGGCGTGCCGTTGCAGCTTGGCCGCCTTGCGTTGGCTGGCGCGCGGTCGGTTGTCGCGTTCGAGGCGTGGGTCGGTGCCGCGGTGCGACATGAGCACTGCCATCCCGGCCGGGGTGGAGGGCTCCCACTCGAACGTGATGCCGCCGAGGGTGACGTCCGCGCCGGGCACCGCGCCCAGCTTGGCCAGCCTGTCCTCGACGCCGAGCCGGGCCAGCCGGTCGCCGAGGTAGCCGACGGCCTCGTCGTTGTCGAAGTTGGTCTGCCGCACCCAGCGTTCCGGCCGCTCGCCGCGCACGATGAACGCGCCCTCGTTCTCCGGGTCGGGTTCGACGGTGAAACCGCTGTCGTTGACCGCGGTCGGCCGCAGCACGATCCTGGTCGGCTCGATGATCGGCTGCGCAGCGCGGTGTTCCTCGACGATCTTGGCCAGCGCGAAGGTCATGTCGCGCAGGCCGGCACGGGAGGCGGCGGACACCTCGAACACCGGTAGGCCGCGCGCCTCGAACTCGGCACGGACCATCTCGGCGAGTTCCTTGCCGTCGGGTAGGTCGATCTTGTTCAGCAGCACGATTCGGGGCCGGTCGGCCAACTCACCACCGAGCGATGGGGTGTACTCGGCCAGTTCCCGCTCCAGCGCGTCCACATCGGACACCGGATCGCGGCCGGGTTCCTCGGTGGCGCAGTCCACGACGTGCACCAGCACGGCACAGCGTTCGATGTGCCGCAGGAAGTCCAGGCCGAGGCCCTTGCCCTGGCTGGCGCCAGGGATCAGGCCGGGCACGTCGGCGACGGTGAACACGGACTCGCCCGCGGTGACCACGCCCAGGTTGGGCACCAGGGTGGTGAACGGGTAGTCGGCGATCTTGGGCCGGGCCGCGGACAGCACCGCGATCAGCGAGGACTTGCCGGCCGACGGGAACCCGACGAGGCCGACGTCCGCGACGGACTTCAGCTCCAGCACCAGGTCGCGGCCTTCGCCCGGCTCGCCGAGCAGCGCGAACCCTGGGGCCCTGCGGGCCTTGGAGGCCAGCGCGGCATTGCCGAGGCCACCGCGACCGCCCGCGGCCGCGACCAGGGTGGTGCCCGCGCCGACCAGGTCGGCAAGGACCTCGCCGTGCTCGTCGAGCACCATGGTGCCGTCCGGGACCTTGAGGATCAGATCCTCGCCCTGCGCACCGTCGCGATGCGAACCCATGCCCTGCTTGCCGTTGGTGGCGCGGGCATGCGGGCGGAAGTGGAAGTCGAGCAGAGTGTGCACGCTGGGGTCGACGACGAGCACGACGTTGCCGCCTCGGCCGCCGTCACCGCCGTCCGGGCCACCCAGGGGCTTGAACTTCTCGCGGTGCACCGAGGCACAGCCGTTGCCCCCGTCCCCGGCGGCGACGTGGATCACCGCCCGGTCGACGAAACGGGACACGATTCCTACCTCTCTACAACAAGCGGCGAGGGGCGGGCCAGCAGATGCGCCGGTCCGCCCCTCGCCGGGGAATGCTCAGTCGTTCTGGCGGGCCTCAGGCCTCGACCGGGACGATGCTCACGGTCTTGCGACCGCGCTTCTCACCGAACTGCACCGCACCGGCGGACAGCGCGAACAGCGTGTCGTCGCTACCCCGGCCGACGTTCACGCCGGGGTGGAACTTGGTGCCGCGCTGACGGATCAGGATCTCGCCTGCGTTGACGACCTGGCCACCGAAGCGCTTGACACCGAGCCGCTGGGCGTTGGAGTCACGGCCGTTGCGGGAGCTGGACGCACCCTTTTTGTGTGCCATTGCTGATCAGCTCCCTTGAACTACTTGGTGATCCCGGTGACCTCAACACGGGTCAGCTTCTGACGGTGACCCTGCCGCTTGTGGTAGCCGGTCTTGTTCTTGAACTTGTGAATGCGGATCTTCGGGCCCTTGGTGTGCTCGACCACCTTGCCGGTGACCGACACGCTGCCGAGGGCCTCGGCGTCCGCCATGACGTCGGTGCCGTCCACGACGAGCAGCGCGGGGAAGCTGACCTCGGTGCCCGGCTCGCCGACGAGCTTCTCGACCTGGACGACGTCGCCCACGGCGACCTTGTACTGCTTTCCGCCGGTTTTGACGATCGCGTACATGGGTACGGAAGTCTCCTGCTACTCGAAGAAAACGGGGCTCATGCGTGCCCCTCAACGGACGGGTGAAACGCCACGTCCACGGAGTCTGGCTCTCGCATGACAAGGCCCACCGGACGGCGGGCCAGAGTCAAGACTACGTGGCCGGTCGGACATGGGTCAAACCGGGGCCTGCTCGCCCTGCGAATCGGCACTCTCGTGCTGGTCAGCGGGCTGCGGGGCGGGTTGTACCTCGGGCTGCGCCGCACTGGCCGGCGGACCGGCAGGGCGGGAGGCGGTACGACGGGAAACTCGCCTGGTCGGGCGGGTGGTCACCGGCGGTTGTTCGACGACCGTCCAGTGGCCGTTGCTGGTCACCGTGACCGCGCCCGGCTCCTCGTCGGCGTCGGGTTCGGCCGGGACGGCCTCGGTGGCAGTGGCCAAGGGCACGTTCGCGGCCTCGGCCACCGGCTCGGCGGCTTCGACGACCGGTTCCGGGGTCTCGACCACCGCAGCGGGGGTCTCGGCGACCGGCTCCGGGGCCGGCACCTCGGTCACGACTTCTGCCTGCGCCTCGGTCACGACTTCCGGCTCCGGGGCCTGAGCCTCGGTCACGACTTCCGGGGTCGGTGCCTCGGTCACGACTTCCGGAGCCTCGGCCTGGGCGCGGGACTCGCCGCGACCACGGTGCCGGCTGCGCCTGCTCGACCCGCCGCTCGCGGGCTGCTGCTGCTCGGCCGCGTGGCCGTTGGTGTGGCCGTTGGTGCCGTTGCCGTTCGCGGCGGCGTGCACCGCAGCGGCGGCCTGGGCGACGGCCGCGGACGGGCCTGCCGGGGTCGCGTGCGAGTGAGCGCCGCTACCGCCGCTACCACCGTTGCCGCCGTTCTGGGCCTGGTTCGGCGTGGTGGACACCACGACGCCCCGGCCACGGCAGTGCTCGCACGGGACGCTGAACGCCTCGAGCAGGCCGGTGCCGACCCGCTTGCGGGTCATCTGCACCAGACCGAGCGAGGTGACCTCGGCGACCTGGTGCCGGGTGCGGTCCCGGCCGAGGCATTCGGTGAGCCTGCGCAGGACCAGGTCCCGGTTGGACTCCAACACCATGTCGATGAAGTCGACGACGATGATGCCGCCGATGTCGCGCAGCCGGAGCTGGCGGACGATCTCCTCGGCCGACTCCAGGTTGTTGCGGGTGACCGTCTCCTCGAGGTTGCCGCCGGAGCCGGTGAACTTGCCGGTGTTCACGTCGATGACGGTCATCGCCTCGGTCCGGTCGATCACCAGGTAACCACCGGAGGGCAGCCAGACCTTGCGATCCAGGGCCTTGAGGATCTGCTCGTCGATGCGGTGCTCGGTGAACACATCGGTGGTGCCGACGTGCTTGCGCAGCCGGTCGGCCAGGTCGGGGGCGACGTGGCTGACGTAGTCGTTGATGGTGTCGAAGGCGGCGGCGCCCTGCACGATCAGCGCGGAGAAGTCCTCGGTGAACAGGTCGCGGACGACCTTGATCAGCAGGTCCGGCTCTTCATACAGCAGCTGCGGGGCCTTGGCCTTGGGCTGGCCCGCCTTTTCCTGGATGATCTCCCACTGCGCGCGCAGCCTGCGCACGTCGCGGCCGAGTTCCTCCTCGCTGACGCCCTCCGACGCGGTGCGGATGATCACGCCCGCGTCCTCGGGCACGATGCGCTTGAGCACGTCCTTGAGGCGCTTGCGCTCGTTGTCCGGCAGCTTGCGGCTGATCCCGGTGGCGCCGCCGCCGGGAACGTAGACCAGGAAGCGGCCGGGCAGGCTGATCTGGGTGGTCAGCCGGGCGCCCTTGTGCCCGACCGGGTCCTTGGTGACCTGCACCAGCACGCTGTCGCCGGTGGACAGGGCCTGTTCGATCTTGCGCGCCTTGCCTTCGAGGCCCGCGGCGTCCCAGTCGACCTCACCGGCGTAGAGCACGGCGTTGCGGCCGCGGCCGATGTCCACGAACGCGGCTTCCATGCTGGGCAGCACGTTCTGCACGCGACCGAGGTAGACGTTGCCGACCAGCGAGCCGGAACCGGACGAGGTGACGAAGTGCTCGACCAGCACGCCGTCCTCGGTGACGCCGATCTGCACGACGTCGCCGCGCTCATGCACGACCATCTTGCGGTCGACGGCCTCGCGGCGGGCCAGGAACTCCGACTCGGACAGGATCGGCACCCTGCGCCTGCCGGCCTCGCGGCCGTCGCGCCTGCGCTGCCGCTTTGCCTCCAGCCGGGTCGAGCCGCGCACGCTGCGCACCTCGTCGGAGGAGGAGTTGCTGCTGCTGCTTTCCTTGGCGGCCTTGGCCTCGCGGGCGTCGCGCACGTGCACGACGGTGTTGGGCGGGTCGTCCTCGCCGGTCGGGCCGGCGTCGTCACCGGCGCCCTTGCGGCGACGGCGACGCCTGCGACGGCGAGTCGCTCCGTCGCCGTCCTCGCCCGCGTCCTCCGCGGCGTCCTCGCTCGCGTCGTCGATGGTCTCCTCGGCGTCGGCGACCGGGTTGTCCTCGGCCTCGCCGTCCTCGGCCTCGGCGTCGTCCTGACCGCCCTTGCCGCGACCGCGACCGCGACGGCCACGACGCCTGCGACGACGGGCGTTGCCGTCCTCGTCGCCGTCAACGTCGGCGTCGGGGTCGACGTCGGCCTGCTCCTCGGGCTCCTCGTCGGCAGGCTCCTCGACCGGCTTGGGCCGAGCCTGCGCAGGAGGCGGCGCGGTGGGCGACTGGAACAGCGGCGCCGGCGGGGCGAAGACCGGCGCGAGGCCGGCGACGCGCCGTGGCGCGGGCGCTTCGAGTTCGGGCTCGTCCGCAGGGATGTCGTCGACCTCGACGACCTCCTCGACGTCAACGTCCTCGTCGGCGTCGCCGAGCAGGGCGTTCGCGACCTCGACGGCGACCTCGCGGTCCAGGCTGGATTGTGGACTGCGAGCCGGTTTGCCCAGCTCCTCCAGCACGTCGAGGACTTCGCGACTGCTCCGTCCCAGCATCTTGGCCAGTGCGTGGACGCGCAGCTTGGCCGGCAGCTCATCGGGCAACAAGTGCCCGGATGTGCTGCTATTCCCGCCGTTCGTTGCGGCGGGACCATCCGTGTTCGGCATATGACTCCTCCGCCCCCGGGCGCGTCCCCGGTACCAGCGCCACAGTCGACGCCAGGACCTTCGGACGCGGCCGCGCAGGGGCCCTTCCTGTCCTGTCACCGTCGCACCAGGCGACGGGAATCCTTGCCTTCGTCGGCCGACACCCGAACCATTCGGGCGCTCAGTCGACAGGTCGTTCGACGATGCGCTGGCCCGGCTCCGGCTCCCTGGCCACCATCGCCTCCGCAGCACCCCTGTCGGGGGCGAACGGATCGGCGAGGCGGCCTTCATCGTCGAGCCGCCCCTGCGCCAACCGGGTGGCTTTGACGGGCTCCGGTGGACTCAACGCGGCGACGACACGGATCGCACTCAACACGTCATCGGGCCGAACGACAGGGGTTGTCTGCCGGACGACCACGTCAAGTATCCCACACCCCTGCCCCACTGCGCCGCCGTCGCCGCCATCGGTCGACGATGATGCGCTGACCTGCACGGATACCAATGCCGGGCGGACGTCCATCTGGCGCATGCCGTTCTTGGTCATCCGATCGACCACCACCGCGTCCTCGGCCATCAGCGCCTCGACCGCCGGGCGCAGCTGCTGCTCGGTGATTCCGGCCAGCTCGATCCGCCACCGGCTCCCGTCGATCCGCTCGGCCAGGCTGCCACTGGTCGCGATCACCACCTCCAGGACGTCGATGCCCGGCGGCAGCGCCGCGTCCAACTCGCTGACCAGCAGGTTCGGGTCGAGCGGGGTGACGACGGCCAGTTCCAGGTACTCGGCCTCGCTGGCCGTTCCGGTCGGCGCGGCACCCACCCAGGACACCCGAGGGCGCGGGTTGAAGCCCTGCGAGTACGCCATCGGCACCCCCGCCCTGCGCAGCGCGCGTTCGAACGTTCGGGCGATGTCGCGGTGTGATGCGAAACGCAACTTGCCACGTTTGGCGTAACGCAGCCGCAGTTTCTGTGCGGGCGGAGCCGACGGGTTGTCCGGCTCTGGTTTGCGGCTCAGCACTGCTCCTCAGGGTTGTTCGGGCCATCCGGGCGTCCGGGGGACGTCGTCTCGGGCACAAACCGACGACGACGGAGCACGACGGTACCCGCCGAGGTAAATATCCCGCCAAACTTGTCTGTACGGTCTGCGCTGGCTACCGTCCCGCTGGGAGTGGACGCGCATTCCCCCAAGTGTGTCTCACCAGCAATGGAGGTCCCCCGTGCCTCTGCTCCGCCGAGCTAGGGCGGCAGCGATCGGCACCGCCCTGCTGGCGACGGGCTGCCTGGCGATGAACCCGTTGGCGCACGCCGACCAGGGCGCCGGGTGCGCGCCGAGCGGTCCTGCCCTGCGC
>DASYBO010000479.1:0-4159 GCA_036500685.1 Pseudonocardiaceae bacterium
CGTCCTCGTCGACACTCATACTGGCGACTCTAATCAATCGCCAGTCAGCGGATAACCAGTGCGGCTCGGCAAAACCGGCAGGTCAGCGGGATGATCGAGGGTAGCCGAGCCCAGGAGAACCCGATGCCACCCGAGCCGATCACGGACAACGCCCCCGGCGTCACCGGGCCGTTCCGCGACTTCGTGACCGGCCTGGTACTGAACAGCCAGGTCAGCGCCGACGCCGCCGGCCTCGGCCCGACCGACGTCTACACGCTCAGTCTGCTCGGCACGGTCGGCCCCCTGACCGCGGGCCAACTCGCCGACCGCACCGGTCTGACCACCGGCGCGGTCACCCGGCTCATCGACCGACTGGCCCGCGCCGGCCACGTGCGACGCGTGCCGGATCCGGTGGACCGGCGACGCGTGCACGTGGAAATCGAACCGAACTGCGCAGTGGTGTTCGACACGCTCCTCGCACCCGCGCAGCGGCGGATCGGCGAGATCTTCGAGTCCTTCTCCGAGGAGCAGCGCCACGTGCTGTTCGAGTTCTTCGCCCGCGCCGCCCCCGCGCTGTGCGAGGAGGCCGAACACACCCGCACCAGCGGTCGGCAAGCCGTTCCCGGTCCCGCCCGCGCTCAGCCGTAGCGGAGGAACGCCCCCACCGCACCGGCGATCGACTGTTCGTCTAGGCCGTGCGCGGCATCGTGATCGGCCATCTCCCCGTACATCCGCAGTTCCGCCTCCCGGCTCACGCCAAGCGACCGCACCCGGTGCGGCAGATCCTCCAGCGCGGCATCCACCAGGTAGGTCGACGTCCCGGTCAGGTAGGGCTCGACCAGCACCACGTCGGCCCGGTCCGCCGCCAGCACCGCCGCACGCAGGCCGCCCCCGTCCAGCGGCCGCGCGGTCGCCGCATACGCGACGGTGACGTCGATCCCGGCCGTCGCCGCGAGCACCCGATCCAGCATCGGCCCGATCGCGAGCACTACGCCACGACGCCCCCGCCGGATGATCCGGATGTCATCAGGATGCCGTACGTCCACATAGGACTGACCGTTCGCCTGCGCCGACAGGCGCACATAAACCCGATCGTCCCGCGCGATCGCCCTACGCAGAAACAGCTCCGCCTCCCCCGGATCCCCCGGCACATACACGGTCCAGCCCGGCAGCGTGTCGATCAGCGCCACATCCCCCGGCGACTGATGCGACCGCCCGCCCCTGGTCATGTCGTAGGACGCGCCCGCGCTGACCAGCACCGCGCCCACGTCCTGGTGGCCGAGGTCGAGCTTGATCTGCTCGAACGCCCGCTCCACCAGGAACGAGGGAAACGTGTGCGCCACCGGTCGCAGCCCGGCGAGCGCCAAGCCGCCCGTCACGCTGACCAGCAATTGCTCGCGGATACCAAGGTTGATCACCCGATGCGGGTGCCGTTCCTGCGCCGGTTGCAGTGCGGCGTAGGAGATGTCGGCCAGCACCACGGCCAGCCGAGGGTTGTCGTCGAGCATCCCGTCGACGGTCTGCGCGAACGTGTCGCGCATCGTCGCGGCGAGTTGGGTTCCCTGCAGGGCGACCGCGCTGGTCACTGGTGCACCTCTTTCGGCTCGGTGACGGCGACGACAACAGAGGGCCGATCCAACGCAGGCGAACCCATCGCCGCCGCCAACTCGTCATGATCACGCCCGTTCACAGTGGTCGCCACCCACCCCTCAACAACGAAACGTTCGGCGATCCCGCCCGGCCAGCCAAGGCTCGACGACTGGTTGTCGATGGCCACCACCGTCAACCGATCCAGCCCGAGACGCGCCGCGGCCGCGATCGCCTCGGCGTTGCTGCCCTCGTCGAGTTCGCCGTCCCCGATCAGCACGATCACGCGCGGTTCGGTCCGCCCCTGCGCCCGCAACCCGAGCGCGACGCCGACGCCGAGCGGCAGTCCGTGGCCAAGCGAACCGCTGCCGATCTCCACCGCTGGCAGCAACACCCGGTCCGGGTGATAGCCGAGCGGGGAATCCGCTGCGCCCCAGTTCGCCAACAACGCCGGGTCGAGGAGCCCCTTCGCGGCCAGTACCGCGTAGAAGGCAACAGGTCCATGCCCCTTCGACAGCAGAAACCGGTCGCGGTCGGGATCGTCGATCGTGTTCGGGCCGACGCGCAGGATCCGGTCGTAGAGGACCCACAGCACGTCGACGGTGGAAGCCGAAGCCAGCGCGTGTTTCTCGTCGCCGGTCATCTCGGCCATCAGGCGAGGCAGGTCGGCGTAGGCGTATTCGGTGGTCACGCTCATGATCTCAGTCTGCAAGCTCAACCTAACTAGAGGTCAAGGCGTAGGCTGTCGACGTGTCGAAGTTGCCGGACTCGTTGTCCATCGGACAGGTCGCCGAACGCAGCGGAATCTCGCACACCGCGCTGCGGTTCTACGAGGACAGCGGCCTGATCAGCGCGGAACGCACCGCGGGCAACCAGCGCAGGTATGCCCGCGCGGTGCTGCGCAGGCTGGCGTTCATCCGCACCGCGCAGCGGGTCGGATTGAGCCTGGAACAGATCAGAGACGCCCTCGAAAGGCTGCCCGACGGCCGGTCGCCGACGAAATCCGACTGGGCGAAGCTGTCCCACTCCTGGCGCACCGAACTCGACGCGCGGATCGACGCGATGCAACGCCTGCGCGACCGGCTGACGTCCTGCATCGGCTGCGGCTGCCTGTCCCTGCGCAGCTGCGGCCTGTACAACACCGACGACGAACTGGCCGCCCTCGGCCCCGGCGCACCCAAACTCCGCCCCGCTGGCGAAGGCGGCGTCGACTGAAACCCCCTTGACAGGCGATCAGCCGAATGTCTCAATGTTAACATTGTGACAGTCAGACTTTCGAAACGTCTCTCCCTGTATCTGCGCCACGCGCCGGACAAGATCGGGCTGAAGCTCGACTCGGCCGGCTGGGCCGACGTCGATGACATCCTCGCCGCGCTGCACATCACCCGCGCGCAACTCGCGGAGGTCGTGGCCACCAACGACAAGCAGCGCTTCGCGTTCAGCGACGACGGCCGCCGAATCCGCGCCAGCCAGGGCCACAGCATCCCGGTGGAGCTGGATCTGCCGAGGCGCATCCCGCCCGCGGTGCTCTACCACGGCACGGTCGCCAAATTCCTCGGCGAGATCATGCGCGACGGGTTACGCCCAATGAACCGGCACCACGTGCATCTGTCCGCGACGATCGAAACGGCGGAAAAGGTCGGGGCCCGCCGAGGCAACCCCGTCATCCTCGCCGTCGACGCGGCCGCGATGAATGCCGAAGGCACCCCGTTCTGGTTGAGCGCCAACGGGGTCTGGCTCGCCGAGCACGTCTCCCCGCTCCACCTGACCCAACTCCGCTAGTGTCCTGCGCCTGAAGTCCGTCATCTAATTGTAGGATTCGTGTATGGCGGGTCGTGGACGGGCGAAAGCCGAACTGGTCCTCACTGACGAGGAACGCGAGACGTTGTTGCGGTGGTCGCGGCGGGCGAGTTCGGCGCAGGCGTTGGCGTTGCGGTGCCGCATCGTGCTGGCCTGCGCCAAGGACATTCCCAACCGGCCCAACACAGAAGTCGCGCAGCAGTTGGGGATCGACCGCATGACCGTGGGCAAGTGGCGTGCCCGGTTCGTGGCGCGTCGGCTGGATGGACTCCTCGACGAGGACCGCCCCGGCCGACCGCCATCGATCACCCTGGACCAGGTCGAAGAGGTGATCGTCGCGACCCTGGAGCAGACCCCGCGCAATGCCACCCACTGGTCGCGCGCGTCGATGGCGCAGCGGTCCGGGTTGTCCAAGTCCACGATCGGCCGGATCTGGCGGGACTTCGGACTCAAACCGCACCAGGCCGACACGTTCAAGCTCTCCAACGATCCGCTGTTCGTGGAGAAAGTGGTTGATGTGGTCGGGCTCTATCACCATCCGCCCGAGAAGGCGGTGGTGTTGTGTACGGACGAGAAAAGTCAGGTCCAGGCGCTGGATCGGTCGCAGCCGGTGTTGCCGATGATGCCCGGCATGCCCGAGCGGCGCAGCCATGACTATGTGCGTCACGGCACGACCAGCCTGTTCGCCGCGTTCAACATCGCCGATGGAATGGTCATCGGGGAACTGCACCGCAAGCACCGGGCCGTCGAGTTCAAGAAGTTCCTGACCACGATCGACAAGGCCGTGCCCGAG
>DASYBO010000480.1:0-3214 GCA_036500685.1 Pseudonocardiaceae bacterium
GCCGGCGTGCCGAATACACACGTCCAGCGTGATAGCAGCCAGGTGAGATCGGCCGCAATCAAGTGCTCGGGGTTATCCGGGTCATAGAACTCCACCCATTCACGGGCGAAATCCAATTCAACCTCTTGTCCAGGCTCGAGATGCGAATTCGCCACGGATTCAACGTTAGACCACAATTCGTGCTCTTTGACCCGCGGACACTCGGGGCGGCACGGTCGCGAATTGTCGTGCTCCTCAGCGGGGCGCAACAGGCCCCGCATCGTCGCAGCGTTGGGTCCAATTGTCGTGCTCCTCAGCGGGGCGCAACAGGCCCCGCATCGTCGCAGCGACTAGGTTTGTTTTCCGTGCGATTGGGCGTGCTCGACGTGGGTAGCAATACGGTCCATCTGCTGGTGGTCGATGCCCACCGCGGTGGACATCCCACCCCTATGAGTTCCACCAAGTCCACACTGCGACTGGCCGAGGCCACCGACCACTCGGGCAAGATCACCAAGCGCGGCGCAGAAAAACTGATCTCCACCATCGATGAGTTCGCCAAGATCGCGGTCAGCTCCGGCTGCGAGGAGCTGATGGCCTTCGCCACCTCCGCGGTGCGCGACGCCGAGAATTCCGATGACGTGCTGGCCCGCGTGCGCAAAGAGACCGGAGTCGAGTTGCAGGTGCTGCGCGGCGTCGACGAGTCGCGGCTCACCTTCCTGGCGGTGCGCCGGTGGTACGGGTGGAGTGCGGGGCGGATCATCAACCTCGACATCGGCGGCGGCTCGCTGGAACTGTCCAGTGGCGTCGACGAGGAGCCCGAGATCGCGTTGTCGCTGCCGCTGGGCGCCGGACGGCTGACCCGCGAGTGGCTGCCCGACGACCCGCCCGGCCGGCGCCGGGTGGCGATGCTGCGTGATTGGCTGGATGCCGAGCTGGCGGACGCCAGTGTCACCGTCCTCGACGCCGGCGGCCCGGACCTGGCCGTGGCAACGTCGAAGACGTTCCGGTCGCTGGCGCGGCTTACCGGTGCGGCGCCGTCGGCGGCCGGACCCCGGGTGAAGCGGACGCTTACCGCCAACGGCCTCAGGCAACTCATATCTTTCATCTCTAGGATGACGACCGCTGACCGAGCTGAACTGGAAGGAGTCAGCGCCGAGCGGGCGCCGCAGATCGTGGCGGGCGCGCTGGTGGCGGAGGCGAGCATGCGAGCACTGTCGATAGAAACGGTGGATATCTGCCCGTGGGCATTACGGGAAGGTCTCATCTTGCGCAAACTCGACAGCGAAGCCGACGGAACCGCCCTCGTCGAGACCTCGGTGCGCGATGCTGGAGGCCAGAAGGTTGATCGGAACGCGAACCGATCGAGAGGCGACAAACCATGACCGGACCACAAGACACGCAGGGCACCGGGCCGATCTCGGTAGCCGAATTGTTGGCCAGGAATGGGACGCTGGGCGCTCCGTCGGTCACCCGGCGGCGCCGGCGCCGTCGCGGCGATAGCGACGCGGTCACCGTCGCCGAGCTGACCGGCGAGCTTCCGGTCGTCGGAGATGACGACAAGACCGATCATGGGACCAACGGGACAATCCAGGTTGCCGAACCGGCCCCTGCAGCGCGTCCCGAAGCGGTTCCGGAACAAGCCGTCGCCGACCAAGTCACCGAAGAGCAGCCCAAAACCGCGTACTGGTCCGAACCCGAGCCGCGCTGGCCGAAGTCCCCGCCACAGCCCCAACGCGCGACAGGACCGGAGCGCAGCGCGTATCCGCGGCCGCTGCGCCACCGCGACGCGCGCGAAGCCGAGCAGTCCGGCGCCGAGGACATGAGTCCGGATCCGCTGGACCAATACGCCGATATCCCGGTCGACGTGATGGATTCCGAGGTGCGCGAAGCCGAGTTCACGACCGAGGATTCCGCCTACGTGCGCTCCTACCTGCAGGCTTCGGACTCGACGCTGTTCGGCGGCCAAACCCTCGCTGATGAGCTGGCGCGCCGGCGCGGCGGCGAGGACGCGTCAGCGGGCTCGCTGGCCGAAGAAGAACTCGACGAGGACCACCTCGATATCGCGGCCGACCGTGCCGGTGCGGCCAAGGACGTCCACCCGGTGCACCACAGACTCGCGACCCTGTGGCGTGGCGGACTGATCGTGTTGCAGTCGATCTTGGCCGTCGCGTTCGGCGCGGGGCTGTTCATCGCCTTCGACCAACTGTGGCGATGGAACAGCCTGGTGGCGTTGGTGCTGTCGGTGCTGGTCATCCTGGGCCTGGTGGCCGGCGTGCGGGTGGTTCGCAAAACCGAGGACATCGCCAGCACGCTGATCGCAGTGGCGGTCGGGGCGCTGATCACCCTGGGACCGCTGGCACTATCCCTGCAATCGGGCTAGGCGTCACCCGCAGACAGTGCGCCCAGCAATCAAAGTCGGCCTGTCGACGGCCTCGGTCTACCCGTTGAGGGCCGAGGCCGCGTTCGAGTATGCGGCAAGGCTCGGCTATGACGGGGTCGAGCTGATGGTGTGGAGCGAGTCGGTCAGCCAAGACATCGATGCGGTCGAACAGCTCTCGCAGCGCTATCACATGCCGGTGCTATCGGTGCACGCTCCTTGCTTGCTGATCTCACAGCGGGTGTGGGGCTCCAACCCGATTCCCAAACTGGAACGCAGCGTAACCGCCGCCGAGCAATTGGGCGCGCAGACCGTCGTCGTGCATCCACCGTTTCGCTGGCAACGGCGCTACGCCGAGGGATTCAGCGACCAGGTTGCGGCCCTGGAGGCGTCCAGCGACGTGATGATCGCCGTGGAAAACATGTTCCCGTTTCGGGCGGACCGGTTCTTCGGGGCCGACCAGTCCCGGGAACGGATGCGCAGGCGCGGCGGTGGGCCGGGCCCGGCGATTTCGGCGTTCGCGCCGTCCTACGACCCGTTAGACGGCAACCATGCGCATTACACGCTGGACCTGTCGCATACGGCGACCGCGGGCACCGATTCGCTGGACATGGCGCAGCGAATGGGCACCGGGCTGGTGCATCTGCACCTGTGTGACGGCAGCGGCCTGCCCGCCGACGAGCACATGGTGCCGGGCCGCGGAACGCAACCCACCGCCGAGGTGTGCCAGATGCTGGCCGGCAGCCATTTCGCGGGCCATGTCATCCTCGAGGTGTCCACCTCCGGAGCGCGTTCAGCCAACGAGCGCGAAGCCATGCTGGCCGAATCGTTGCAGTTCGCGCGCACGCATCTGATGCG
>DASYBO010000481.1:0-10483 GCA_036500685.1 Pseudonocardiaceae bacterium
CCTGACCGTCGCCGCCATCGTCATCACCACCTGGCAGCTGTGGACCCGGCCGCTGGTCGCACCCCCGCTGGCGATCACCGTGTTCGTGCTGGTCGCCCTGCTGGCAGTGAGCACGATATGGCCAGGGCTGCGGCTCTCGGCGCGGACGCGGCTCCAGCTGCTCGTCGCTTACGCGGTACTCGCCGCCGTGCTCTTCCCGCTGACCCAGGCGACCTCGATGGCCTCGCTGTTCGCTTTCCTGGCCAGCGCGACGGCCGGTTTCACGCTGGCCTCCCGGCAGGCCGCGTTCGCCATCGCCGGAACCTGCGCGCTGGTCGCCTCGGCCGGCACCGCGCTCGTGACCGACCTGGCGCCCAACGCGTTCGAATGGCCGTGGTGGGTGGCGCTCTCGGTCGGGCTGCCGGTGCTCATGGGCACCGCGACGCGGGACAGGGCCGAGGCGCTGCGCAACGCCCAGCAAGCCACTGAGCAGGCGAAACGCGCCGCTGCGTCGGAGGCGCGGGAGGCGGCGCTTGTCGAGCGCGGGCGGATCGCCAGGGAGATCCACGACGTGCTCGGCCATTCGCTCTCCGGCATCGCGGTGCAACTGGACATGGCCGACGCGCTGGCCGCGAACGGCCGCCAGGACGAGGCGATGGGCGCCATTCGCAAGGCGCGGGCGCTGGCCGTCGACAGCATCGGCGAGACCCGCCGCGCCGTGCACGCGCTGCGCGAGGACACCCTCCCGCTCCAGGAGACGCTGCTGCTGATGGCCGCTGGCGACGGCGTGTCCTTCCAGTTGGTCGGCGAGCCCGTGCCGGTGTCGGCCGAGGTCTCGCACACCGTGGTGCGGGCCGCGCAGGAGGCGCTGACCAACGCCGTCAAGTACGCGCCGGGAGCGGATCGCGCGATGACCCTGACCTTCGCCGACAAGGCCATCAAACTGACCGTCGCCAACGGGCCTGCCAGGGCCGCTGCCCGTTCGGACATAGCCGGTGGCACCGGCATGGGTTTGGTGGGGATGCGGGAACGCGTCGCCCTGCTCGGTGGCACGCTGCGGGCCGGGCCCGATCCGGACGGCGGGTGGACGGTGGAGTTGGAGGTGCCGGCATGACCATCGGCCTTGTCGTCGTCGATGATCAGGCGACGGTCCGGGAGGCGTTGGCGGTCATGCTCGACCTGGACGACGACGTCGACGTTCTCGGCACCGCGACCAACGGAGAACAGGCCCTCGCGGTCATCGCCGAGAAGGCGCCGGACGTGGTGCTGATGGACCTGAACATGCCGGTCATGGGCGGTGTCGAGGCCACCGGCCGGATCAGGGCGGAGCACCCGGCAGTGGTGGTGCTGGTGCTGACCACGTTCGACGACGACGAGTCGATCCTGGCCGCGTTGCAGGCAGGCGCCAGCGGCTACCTGACCAAGGACGCCGACCGCGCGACGATCTTGCAGGCGGTGCGCGCGGCCAATCACGGCCAGACCGTGCTCGCCCCCGAGGTGCAGCGGCGACTGCTCACGCTGGCCAGCCGCCCGACCCGACCCTCGGCGCCGGAGTTCGCGCTGACCACCCGCGAACAGGAGATCCTGGCCCTGATCGGCGAGGGCCTGCGCAACCCGGAGATCGCAGCCAAGCTGGTGATCAGCGAGGCGACCGTGAAGACGCACATCAACAACCTCTTCGCCAAGGCGGGCTTCCGTTCCAGGGCCGACGCGGTCCGATATGTGCTGAGTCGGCAACCTCGCCAGTGAGCATCGCTTAGGCTGTTGGCGGCTTTTGTTAGTGCGGTTGGAAGGAAGCACGTGACCACGTCGATGGAAACCCTCGAATTCCAGTCCGAGGCCCGGCAGCTGCTACAGCTGATGATCCACTCGATCTATTCGAACAAGGATGTGTTCCTGCGCGAGCTGGTGTCCAACGCGTCCGACGCGCTGGACAAGCTGCGCCTCGCCGCGTTCCAGGACAAGGAGCTCGACGCCGACACCGGCGACCTGCACATCGAGATCGACCTCGATACCGAGGCGCGCACGCTCACCGTGCGCGACAACGGCATCGGCATGACCCGCGATGACGTGGTCAACCTGATCGGCACGATCGCCAAGTCGGGTACCGCGGAATTCCTGCGCAAGATGAAGGAGTCGCAGGACGCGGCCGCGTCGCAGGACCTGATCGGCCAGTTCGGCGTCGGTTTCTACGCCAGCTTCATGGTCGCCGACAAGGTCACGCTGCGCACCCGCAAGGCCGGCACCGACGAGGGCGTGCTGTGGGAGTCGACCGGAGAGGGCAGCTATTCGATCGGGTCGCTGGCCGAGGCGGACGCGCCGCAGGGCACCTCGGTCATCCTGCACCTCAAGCCGGTGGACGCGGACGAGATCGCCGACTACACCTCGCAGGCGAAGGTCCGCGAGATCATCAAGCGCTACTCCGACTTCATCACCTGGCCGGTGCGGATGGCCAAGCCCGCCGAGGAAGGTGCCGAACCCGAGTTCGAGACGGTGAACTCGATGAAGGCGCTGTGGGCTCGCCCGCAGTCCGAGGTCACCGAAGAGGAGTACGCCGAGCTCTACAAGCACGTCAGCCATGACTGGAACGCCCCGCTGGAAACCGTCCGGATGCAGGCCGAGGGCACCTTCGAATACCAGGCGCTGCTGTTCCTGCCGCGTCAGGCGCCGATGGACCTGTTCATGCGCGAGCGTCGGCGCGGCGTGCAGCTCTATGTCAAGCGCGTCTTCATCATGGACGACTGCGAAGAGCTGATGCCGGAATACCTGCGTTTCGTCAAGGGCGTCGTCGACGCGCAGGATCTGTCGCTGAACGTTTCCCGAGAGATCCTTCAGCAGGACCGCCAGATTCAGCTGATGCGGCGCAGGCTGGTGAAGAAGATCCTGGCCACGGTCAAGACCATGATGACCGAGAACGCGGAGAACTACGAGATCTTCTGGCGCGAGTTCGGCCGCGCTGTCAAGGAGGGTCTGCTCGGAGATTTCGAGAACAGGGAAACCATTCTCGAGATCGCGTCGTTCTCCTCGACCAACGACGCCGAGAAGCAGACCACGCTGCGCGACTACGTCGAGCGGATGAAGGAGGGCCAGCAGCACATCTACTACATGACCGGCGAGTCGCGGGCCACCATCGAGCATTCGCCGCACATGGAAGCCTTGCGCGCCAAGGGTTACGAGGTGCTGGTCCTCACCGATCCGGTCGACGAGATGTGGGTCGACGCGGTGCCGGCGTTCGGCGAGAAGCAATTCCAGTCGATCGCCAAGGGCCAGGTGGACCTGGACACCGAGGAGGAGAAGAAGACCGCGGAGGCCGAGCGCGAGCAGCACCAGCAGGATTTCGGTGCGCTGCTCACCTGGCTGAGCGCGGCGTTGGAAGCGCAGGTCAAACAGGTTCGGCTGTCCTCCCGGCTGACCACCTCCGCCGCCTGTCTCGTCGGGGATGAGCAGGACCTCTCGCCGACGCTGGAGAAGATGTACCGGGCGATGGGCCAGGAAATGCCGCAGATCAAGCGCATCCTGGAGCTGAACCCGACCCATCCGCTGGTCCGTGGCCTGCGCGAGGTGTTCGGCCGGGACGGCGCGCAGCCCGCGCTCGCCGAGACCGCCGAACTTCTCTACGGCATGGCCCTGCTGGCCGAGGGCGGCGAACTGGCCGATCCATCGAGGTTCGTCACGCTGCTCGCCGAGCGCCTGCAACAGGGTCTGTGACGGCTCGCGTCGAACGGGCCGCCGGTTTCCGGCGGCCCGTTTTGCGTACTGACCTATCATGGGAAACCGGAGAGAGCTCCAGTTTCACGAGCCGGGGAGGTGATCCGTGCCGAAGGACCCTGATCGACCGCTGCGCGCAGATGCGCAACGCAACCGGGACAAGATCGTCGCCGCCGCCGTGCGGATCTTCGACGCGGAGGGGCTCGGCGTCAATTTCGACCGGATCGCCAGGGAGGCCGGAGTAGGCGCGGGAACTCTCTACCGAAACTTCCCGACCAGGGAATCACTGGTGGCCGCTGCGTACTACGCCGAACTGGACTGGCTGTGCGATGGCGCGGGCGAACTGCTGGACATATTGCCTGCCCATGAAGCGCTGCGCACGTGGCTGCGCAGGCTGTTGGAATACGCGACCAGCAAGGCCGGCATGGCCGACGCGTTGCTGGCGATGGTCTCCTCGGCGGATCACCCGTTCGCGGAGGGCGCCGCTCGTTTGTGCACGGCCATCGCGATACTGCTGAAGGCGGGCGTCGCCGCGGGCGCCATTCGGGCCGACGTGACCGCGAACGATGTGCTGGCCGCGGTGACCGGTGCCGCGTTGGTCTCGGGCGGGCCCGGTCGGCGCACGCAGGCGCAGCGTCTGCTCGACCTCGTCGTGGACGGTTTGCGGGACAACCGCCTTCGGCGCGGCGCTGCCGGCGTCGAAGCGGACGTGGTCCGCTGAATCAGTCCGTGCTAATGCGTTGGTCCGAATTCCACTGGGCGGATTCGTGGTATCCGGCCGGAATTTCCGTTCGCACAATTTCGCGATTAATCGGATTTATCTGGAGTCTTCTCCAGTTGATTTCCGACAACCGGAGGAGTCTCCAGTTGGCTCCTTCAAGTGCGGAAGCGCGTCGTCGCGGCGGGTTCTGCAAAGGTGATCATGGTTCCGAGCTGGGTTGTCGAGGTCGGCGCTGGTCCATGCTGGGCCATCAGGCGGCCATTCGGCGGCCGTATGCGCTCATCGCGACTACGTCCGTCCCAGGTGGTGGCTTGATCGGCAAAGTACCGTTCGATGTCAACGGGCCGTAAATTGCCTGGTACGGCTAGGAATTCTCGCCTTGGTTCCGGTAGGCAGAACAATTGGAGGACCGTCCGGTTGTCAGCCGTCAACTGGAGTCTCCTCCGGTTGTGAGCTTGGTGGCCGTGGTCCGCCGACCGGAATATGCGGCGATATCCAGCGTGTCAATCCGCAGATGCGGTCAAACTCGGCTCGACGAGCCGAATATACTGCTTGGTGTGACAATGCTCGGCGATGAACCTGGTCGGAAGGTTCAGCCGATCGACAACAAAAGTTCGGAGACAGTCCTCAAGATTTTTCCCGCAGATGCCGATTTTGTGGTGTGGTTGCGCGGCAGCCGTGCGCTTCGCGGGCATATGCGGTAACAATGACATTTGCGGTACGGCCAGTTAATGGGATGCTCTAGGGGCGATGCGCATGTCTGAGGGGCTGGGGGCAGTCGCGTGCTCGTCGGCATCCATCTGCTCGACATTTCGACCCGCGGCGATCGCCTCCTGGTTGTCCCGCACGCCGTATGTAGGAAAACGTTGAGGAGGGGCCATGCCCACCCCGTCCGGTCCGTCACCGGTCCAGCAGCAGACCAGCCACCAGCGGGTGCTGGACAGCGGCGAGCTGCGTGCGCTGATCGCCGAGGCGACTCGGTTGGCGACTCCCGTCGCCGGCGCCGAGCCCGACAGTGAACTCGTTGCCTTCGCAAGAAAACGACTCAAGCAGTCCGTACTGCGGCCCTGGTCGGTCGCGCTGACCAAGTTGCCGGACAGCGGCGACACCAATGGTTCGACCAATGACGCTCAAGTGAGCGCGGACGCGTCCTTCGACGACCGGCTCTGGCAACTCGCCCAGCGCGCAACCGGTCTGCTCCTGCGGGCGCCGGAAGAACACCTCGAGGCCACCGCGGCCCTCCAGGGCTGTGCGTTCCACCTCGCCCTGCAAGAAGGCGAAGAGGCCGCCGAAAGCCGACTTGCGCTACTGCGCGACCTCATGGCCGAACTGCCACGGGTGATCAAAACCGCCCACAATGGTCCATACCTCGCCACCAACGTGGCGAGCCTGTGCGACTACCTCGGCGAGCGGCTCACCACGTTGCCGCAGATGGCCCTGTGCCGCTGCGGCGCCTCGGAGAGCAAACCGTTCTGCGACGGCTCACACGAGTCAAGCGGGTTCACCGACACCAAATCCGACTCACGGGTGCCCGATCACCGCGACACCTACGTCGGCCAGCAGGTCACCATCTTCGACAACCGAGGCATCTGCCAGCACTCCGGTTTCTGCACCGACCGGCTCTCCGGCGTGTTCCACGCGGGCAAGGAGCCATTCGTCGCGCCGAGCGGTGGCCGGATGGACGAAATCATCCGTGCGGTACGGGACTGCCCCTCCGGGGCGCTCAGCTTCGCCCTGGACGGCATCGAAGCGCGGGACCTCGTCGACCACGGCAACACGCGTCCGCCTGCCATCGAGATCACCAAGGACGGCCCGTACCGGGTCACCGGCGGCGTCCCGTTGACCGACGGCCAGGACCAGGACGTGCCGCGCAACACCGGCTCCTCGCGCGAGCACTACGCGCTGTGCCGATGCGGCCAGTCGCAGAACAAGCCCTTCTGCAGCGGTATGCACTGGTACGTCGGCTTCCAGGACCCGATCCCGGACGAGACCAAGGAACCGACGATCTTCGAGTGGGCAGGCGGTCTGCCCGCGTTCACCAGGATGACCAGGATCTTCTACGAGAAGTACGTGCCGGCCGACCCGCTGCTGCGCGACCTGTTCGCCAACATGTCGGCCGATCACCCCGAGCGGGTGGCCAAGTGGCTCAGCGAGGTGTTCTGCGGGCCGCACGGGTACAGCAGCGAGTACGGCGGCTACCCGCGCATGCTCTCCCAGCACATGGGCAAGCAGATCCGCGAGGAGCAGCGCGCCCGCTGGGTGCAGCTGATCATGCAGTCTGCGCTGGACGCGGGCCTGCCCAACGACGCCGAGTTCCGTTCGGCCTTCGGCGCCTACATCGAATGGGGCTCGCGGCTCGCGGTGGAGAACTCGCAGACCGAGTCCAAGCCACCGCAGCACATGCCCATGCCGAACTGGGACTGGCACACCGCGGCCGGTTCGCCGACGGGCCGGATCTCGGCACTGGCCTCGGCCGAGGACACCAAGCAGCCCGAGATCGTGCTGCCGGGTCCCGACGAGCCGCTGAGCTTCGCGACGCACATCAAGCAGCTCTTCCGCGACCGCGACCGCCAGTCCATGACGTTCGTGTTCGACCTGTGGAAGTTCGACGACGTCAACACGCACGCCGACGCGATCCTTCAGCGGTTGGACAACGGCACCATGCCGTGCGACGGGGCCTGGCCGACCGAGAAGGTCGACGTGTTCCGGCGGTGGATCGCGTCGGGGAAGCCGGAATGAGCGGTCTCCCGTCAGCGGCAGCGGTTCCACCATGAGCAACTCCTGGTGGGGCGGGGGCACGGCACGCGGCGATGCGGCTCGCCTCGAGGCGTTCAGCGACGGTGTCCTCGCCATCGCCATCACCCTGCTGATCTTGAACGTGCATGTGGATACGGGGCCGAAGCAGAGTCTTGCTTCGGCCCTGGCCGTTGCCTGGCCCGAAATCGTCGCCTACGTGGCGAGTTTCCTGCAGATCGGCATCATGTGGGCCAACCACCACGCGTTGTTCCGGGTGGTGGCCAAGGTCGATCACGTGCTCCTGCTGCTGAACCTGTTGTTACTGGGCTTCGTCACGTTCCTGCCGCTGCCGACGCAACTGGTCGCCCAGCACACCGGCAACGACCCTGACGGCCGGCTGGCCATGCTGATCTACGGCTTGACGTTGGTCGGTTCGGCGGTGTCGTTCAACCTCATCTGGCGCTACGCGGCCCGGCGCGGCCTGCTCACCGACGCGGTGAGCCCCGAGTTCTGCCGCGACGTCGATGTCCGTTATCTGGCCGGGTTGTGCGGTTACATCGTCGCTGCGGCGTTGGCGTTCGTGCTGCCCTGGCTCACTCTCGTGGTGACCGCGGTGCTGGCGCTGGTGTTCCTGCTCGGCCCGTCGCCGCGCGCGGCAATCGCCGACGACGAACTGATTGAGGAGAGCTGAAAAACAAGAAATCGCCAAGAAAGGAGGACTGATCATGACATCGATTTCGGTGACTTGGCGCGGATGCGCCATAGCGCCGAGTTAATGTGAAGGTTCTCGTTGGCGGTGACCGTCCCCGGCTGCGCGTGCGAATCTCGCCACGTGTAGCCCAGTCGTATACCAATGACACCAAAGATGGGCGGATTATGTACCGTATGAAAACATCTTGTTACGCCTGGTTGGCCAGTCGGGTCAAGTTTATTCGCGGAATAATCCGAAAATCCACTGTCCACATGGGACATGCTCTGAGCTGGGACCAGCTGCTGACTGATCGCTTTGTCAGGACCGCGCAACTATTTGCACTACGAGGCATGTCGACGCATTGTTACAAGCCTTTGCGCTCTGAGAACATTGCACGGTTTCCCGTGGTCCATCTTGGTGAACTTGCGCTGGGAGGTCCCGCACTCCGTTAACTCTCGGTTGCTGGCCGTTGGTACGGCCGGGTAAAAACATTCGTGGGTGGGCACCGGCAGAAGCCAGAAACTGACAGCAGGGGCCCTGGGGCTGGGGGCATGATGAACAATGACACTAGTAAAATTGAAGAGATCGCCGTCCAACGGCTGAGCGATTATTGCGAGTTCGTACTTGGCTCGCTCAGTCGAGTCGATCAAAGACGATTGGGCGAGATCTACATACGCGGTCTGTTGACGGTCGAGGGCAGGCGCTCGATCAAGCAGATCGCGGCCGAGATCGGAGGTTCTTCAGACCAGTCGTTACAGCAGTTCGTCAACCAGAGTCCGTGGGATCCGCAACCGGTACGACAGCGGGTCGCCGAGGTCATGGCCGACGTTCTGAAACCAGAAGCTTGGATCCTCGACGAAATCGCCTTCACCAAGCATGGCCAGCACTCCGCGGCCACTGAGCGGCAGTTCGTGCCGTCACGGGGCCGGGTGGCCAACTGCCAGCTGGGTGCGGTCGCGATGCTGGCATGCCAGCACGCGAACGTCCCGGTGAACTGGCGGCTGGCGATTCCGCCCTCGTGGGACGTGGACACGCACCGGCGCTCGCGGGCACACATTCCACCTGACCAGCGGCACCGTCCGTACTGGTACTACCAGGTGGAGATGCTCGACGACATGCTCGGCGAATGGGGCATCTCGCTCGCCCCGGTGATCGTCGACGCGACCTACCACAAGACCGCGGTCTATCCGCTGCTCACCGCGCTGGAGAACCGCGGCCTGGAATACCTGGTCGAGGTCAGCGGTGGGGTACCGGCGTGCTGGCGGCCCTCGACGGGCCGCGTCAACGGCTACGCCAACGGGTATGCCAACGGACACGTCAACGGCCACGCCACCGCGACTGGGGGAAGCGGCGTCAACGGCCACGGCGGGACGAACGGCTACGCGCAGATCAACGGATCCAGCGGTTACTCCAACGGCTACGCGGCGGTCGGCACCGTCAACGGCACCGCACGGCCGCACATGCCGCCAGGGCATCTGCAGTCGGCGACGCTCGCCGAACTGACCGCGCTGATCGGACCGGCCGACCGGACCACGGTCGCCTGGACCGCGCCGAACGGGCACACCATGCGGTCGCAGTTCGTCACGCTGCCCGTGTGGGCGCCACCACCGACCGACCGCACCCGCCTGGGCGCGCGGCCGACGGAGGCGCCACGGACCGTACTCGTCGAATGGGCGCTCGGCGGCCGGACGCCGCGCTCCTACTGGTTGACCAACATGAACGACCGCCCGGTCAGCGAATTGGCCGCACTGGCCAAGTTGCGACCGTGGGTCCGCTACGAGTTGGACAACCTCACCACATCGCTCGGGCTGGGACACCACGAAGGCCGATCCTTCGTCGGCTGGCATCACCACGTGACATTGGTGTCCGTGGCGCATGCCTTCCAGGTGCTCAACGCGCTGAGCGCGGAATCGGAGCCGATAGTGCCCACCCACCATCGGCAGCCACCGCGCCGGCACTCCGTTGTTCGTTCGGCGCCACCACGGCGCTGGCACAACCAGTACCGGTGACGGGGGACCGGAACGTCGCCATACCGCCGATCCACGCTAGGAGAACGCAGATGCCCGAAACCGCCAGTGTTCCGCAGGAGTTCCTCGATCAACAGGTGAAGCTGCTCGAAGCGGGCGACACCGCGGGTCTTGCTCAGCGCTACGCCGAGGACGCGACCTTCGCCCGTTTCGACCGGGTGGCCAATGGCAGGGCCGAGATCAAGCAGCTCTTCGACGACTACATCGCGGAGAACCCGCAGATCACCACGATGGACGCCCTGCAGATGACCGACGACCTGATCCTCTACCAGGCGGCGGAGGAACTGTCCGGCAAGCTCACCACGGCTGTCGGCACCCTGGTGTTCCGCGACGGCCTGGTCTGGCGCCAGACCGTGGCCTTCGTGGCCCACCGTCCCGCCTGACCGAACGCTCGATCCACTGCTCGCACCACACGCTCGATCCAAACGCTCGATCCAACGCTCGATGTACCGCTCGCACCAACGCTTGCGTCACCGCTCGAACCGGCCGGCCCCGCCGCGACCCCCACGCGGCGGGACCGACCCAGGTTCACAGCCGGGGCGCTGGCAGTTCGAGCCCGCTCAGGCCCGAATAAATGACGAACCGGAACGCCCCCATGTTCTGGTTGCGTTGCAGCAACCG
>DASYBO010000482.1:0-1786 GCA_036500685.1 Pseudonocardiaceae bacterium
ATGTTTCCGACTGTCGCCGCTGGTCAGCTCCCGGCTGGCCGTTCTCGCGGTGCTTCTCGCAGCCCCTTGCTCGGCTGCGAACCAAGACGCCCTCACGGACCACCTGGCAGGAGAACCACTCGTCGTGGGGTTGTCCTTCGCTGATCCGGCCGTCGCCGGGATCTGGACTGTCCCGCTGAGCGCCTTCACCGGCGCGGGCACGCCCGTGCGCCGGATTGCCTTGTCCGCACAGGCGTTTCTCAAGCTGCGCAACGGAGACCTCTACGCCTCGAGCAGCGCGCGTGGCGTACTGCTGCGCATCCCTATCCGCCAGCAGGCCGCCGGGACTCCGGTCGTCGTCCGGTTCGCCGGCGACGGGCCGATCACGATTCTCGCCGACAAGGACCACGGCAACATCCAGAACCCGACCGAGCCTGTAGAACGCTCCCCACCTCGGTCCGCGCCTAGCGGGCCGAGGCGGGGCCTTCGAGTCACCACTAGATCGGTCAGCTTGGCGAGATCGTCACTGCGCCGACTGCCACAGCGCCATGCTGGCGCCGCTCGGGTCGTCGATGACGGCGACCGAACCCTGGGGCAGGTCGACGCGTTCCCGCACCACGGTGGCGCCGAGTTCGACGGCTCTGCGCAGCGCGTCGGCGAGATCGCTGACCGGCGCGTAGGGAATCCACTGTGGACGGCGGGGGTCGGCCTCGGCGAGCTGGGTCAAGCCGCCCCAGGGGCCATCCTGGTCGGTGAACAGGGCGCCACCGGGCGAGTCAGTGACCGACCAGCCGAACAGCTCGCCGTAGAAGTGCTTGGTCCGGTCCTGGTCGGTGGTGCGCAGGTCCATGAAGATGAAGGGATTAGGACGCATGTCCTGAATTTAGGACAAGTGTCCCAGTTCGTCAATCGGCGGGGTATTCTGCTGGCGTGGCGGGAGCAGCGCAGCCCTCGGCGAGTCGGGCCAAACACACCGACGGCAACCGAAGGGCCAAGCAGGACCAGATCATCGAGGCGGCCAAGGATGTCCTGGCCAGACAGGGTTTGGCCGCGTGCACCGCGCGCTCGGTCGCGGACGCCAGCCCGCTCACCAAGAGCGCCATCCACTACTACTTCAACGACATCAACGAGATCATCGACGCCGCCATGGCCGGCCACGTCGACGCCCTGCTCGCGGGGCTGCGCCAGGTCGCCGAGGAGGCCACCGAACCGCACGAGCGGCTTTGGCGCGTCATCGACACCTACCTCGGCGCCTTCGTCAACCAGCCGCACGCCGCGTTCCTCTGGTTCGAGTACTGGATCAGCGCGGGCCGGCGCGCCTCGCTGACCGCCGCCGACGAAATGCTCGACCAGGCGCGCGTGTTCCTCGCCGAAACCATCGCCCAACTGCCCGAGGCCAACGTCCCCGGCGCGGATCCCGGCGAGACCGCGCACTGCGTGCTGTCCTGGCTGCTCGGCACGATCGTCCAGCAGCACGTCCGGCCCAAGACCCAGGCACAGTTGCGCCGCGAACTGAACCGCCTGCTCAGCCCGTGACGGATCTCGTTGCAGTGAACGCGTTAGAGACGCCGCGTTTTGTTGGTTAGAAGTTCCGCGTTTTGTCGATAGGCTGTCGCTCCAGCCCGAGTTCACGGGCACCCGAGACGGTCAGCGAATCTATGAGCTGATCTCGCTGCGGCGTCGGTTCGTCGCTCGGGGGGAGTTCGCGGCCATGTCCCGCAACGCTCCGAGTGTCGATGTCGAGACCTTCCGGGCTGACCAGGACGCGGTTGCCGACCACTAGGTAGTCGGTCCCCATGGCAGGGAT
>DASYBO010000483.1:0-5787 GCA_036500685.1 Pseudonocardiaceae bacterium
CTGGCGTTGCGCGTCGCCGTAGCCCGGACGCAGCACCTCCAGTACCGTGCCGGGGTCGGTGCCCGGGTCGTCGACAACGGCCACCACCTCGTGGCGGTTCGGATCGAACGGCACGCCGGTCTGGTCGTCGCGCGGATAGCCGAGCCGGGACAGTACGTCGACGGCCTTGTCCCGCACCGCGTGCACGCCCTGGATGACCGATGCCGGGTCCGCGTCCGCGTGCGCGAGTGCCCGTTCGATGTCGTCCACGATCGGCAGCAGCGCCGCGACCGCCCTGGCTCGCTCGGCCTCGCGTTCGCGGCGCAGTTCCCGCTCGTAGCGCTTGCGCAGGTTCTCCACCTCGGCGAGCGCCCGCAGCCAGCGGTCCTCCAACTCCTTGATCCGCGCGTCCGGTTCGGGTTGATCCTCGGGAGGCATGGCGATTCCGTTCTCAGGTCCGGTCGAACTCGGCGTCGACCACGTCATCGGTCGCGGATCCGCCCTGGGGTGGCACGTTCGCGTCGCCACCCGCGTCGGCACGGTCCGGGCGCCGGGCCAGCAAGGCCTGGTACACCTGTTGGAGTTCACCGGTCAGCGACTGGACCCGATCACGCGGAGCCTCGTCCTGGATCGCCTGCCGCGCGTCGCCGACGAGCAGTTCCGCGCGGGCACGTTCGTGGTCGGGTGCCGCGTCACCGAGTTCGGCCAGGCGTCGTTGCACCTGGTAGGCCACGGAGTCCAACGCGTTGCGGGCGTCCACGTCCTCGCGCAGCGCGCTGTCCTGCGCCCGATTGCGTTCGGCCTCCGAGACCATGCGCTCCACTTCAGAACGGTCCAGGTTGGCGCTCTCGCTGATGGTGATGCTCTGCTCGGAACCGGTGTCCTTGTCGCGGGCCTTGACGTCGAGGATGCCGTTGGCGTCGAGGTCGAACGTCACCTCGATCTGCGGCTCACCCCTCGGAGCCGGTCGGATGTCGCGCAACTGGAAGCGTCCGAGGACCCGGTTGTCCGCGGCACGTTCCCGTTCACCCTGCAGTACCACCACGTCGACCGCGTTCTGGTTGTCATCGGCGGTCGAGAAGACCTCGGTGCGGCGGGCTGGGATGGTGGTGTTGCGTTCGATGATCTTCGTCATGACCCCGCCCCTGGTCTCGACGCCGAGGGACAGCGGGGTGACGTCGAGCAGCACCACGTCCTGCACGTCGCCCTTGAGCACGCCGGCCTGGACGGCGGCGCCGAGCGCGACCACCTCGTCCGGGTTGACGGTCATGTTCGGCTCCTTGCCGCCGGTCAGCCTGCGGACCAGCGCCTGCACCGAGGGCACCCGGGTGGAACCACCGACCAGGATCACCTCGTCGAGGTCGTTCGCGCTCACCTTCGCGTCCGACATGGCCTGCTTGACCGGGGCGAGACAGCGTTCGACGAGGTCGGCGGTGAGCTGGTCGAAGGTGGACCGCATGATCGACGTGTTGAGGTGCTTGGGGCCGGAGGCGTCCGCGGTGATGAACGGCAGGCTCACCTGGGTCTGTGTCACGGAACTGAGTTCGACCTTGGCCTTCTCCGCCGCCTCGAACAGTCGTTGCAGCGCCTGCGGATCAGCGCGCAGGTCCACGCCGTTGTCCCGCTGGAACGCGTCGGCGAGGTGGTCGACGAGCCTGCGGTCGAAGTCGTCCCCGCCGAGATGGGTGTCGCCCGCGGTGGAGCGCACCTCGACCACGCCGTCGCCCACGTCGAGGATGCTCACGTCGAATGTGCCGCCGCCAAGGTCGAACACGAGCACGGTCTCGTGCCCCTTCTTGTCAAGGCCGTAGGCGAGCGCGGCGGCGGTCGGCTCGTTGATGATCCGCAGCACGTTCAGGCCGGCAATTTTTCCGGCGTCCTTGGTCGCGGTGCGCTGCGCGTCGTTGAAGTAGGCGGGCACGGTGATGACCGCCTCGGTCACCCGTTCACCGAGCGACTTGCCGGCGTCCTCGGCGAGTTTGCGCAGCACCAGCGCGCTGATCTCCTCCGGTGCGTACTGCTTGCCGCGCACCTCGAACCGCGCCACTCCGCCCGGCCCGTCGACAACGTCGAACGTGACCGCCGTGGCCTCCTGCGCGACCTCGTCGTAGTTGCGGCCGATGAATCGTTTGGCCGAGTAGATGGTGCCCTTCGGGTTGAGGATCGCCTGGCGGCGGGCGAGCTGGCCGACGAGCCGTTCACCCGCGTCGGTGAAGGCGACGACCGACGGAGTGGTCCGCGCGCCCTCGGCGTTGGCGATGACCGTCGGTTGGCCGCCTTCCCATACCGCGATCACCGAATTGGTGGTGCCCAGGTCGATGCCGACTGCCTTGGCCATGATCACACTCCTCCTGATCCGCGCTGGGTGAGCAGCGCCCGTGCTTCGTTGGCGACCTCAGGGTCGACGACCAGTTCGTGCCGTTCGGGCTGCCAGACCTGGACCGACTCGAAGTCGCGCCTGCCGCGCCGCAACGCATACATGCCCAACCCGATGAGCGCGCCGACGATCGCGCCGAACACCAACCCGTACACGGCAAGGGTGAGTCCGGCGATCAGCGGATGAATCCAGGTCAGCAGGCCGAATATCCAGCCGAACAGGACTCCGGTCAGCGCACCGGATCCCGCGCCGTGCAGCGCGGCCGTGCCGTAGTTGGTCCGCCCCACGATCTGTTCGACCATCCGCACGTCCACGCCGACGATCGCCACCCGGTCCACCGGGAAGTCATGCGTGGCCAGGTATTCGACGGCGCGCTCCGCCTCGCCGTAACTGGCGAAGGACATGATCGGCGTGCGCGCCGGCGCAACGGTCGCGATATCGCCGACGGCGTTTGCGGCTTTGTGTGTGGTCATCACCGTCTCCTCGCGCCCGTGATCGACTAGGTGGAATGCGCCGGGATCTGAACGCGCCGCGGCTTGCTCTCCTCGGCGACCGGAATGGTCAGCGTCAACACGCCGTTGGCGACATCGGCATTGAGCTTGGCCGGGTCGAGGTTGTCGCCGAGGAACAGTTGGCGAGTGAATTCACCCTGCGGTCGTTCATCGACGATCACCTCGTCGCCGTCCTTGTGCAGCGTGGTGCGGGTGGCACGCACATTCACCACATTCCGTTCGACGGTGACGTCGACATCCTCGGGTTTGGCACCGGGAACGTCCATGGCCACGATGAATTCATCGCCTCGCCGGAATGCCTCCATCGGCAGGCCCGACCAAGGCCGTGCGTTCAACACCTGTTCGCTGAACCGATCGAGTTGACGGAACGGGTCGAATCGCATCAGTGTCATCGCACTCTCCTCTGCTTGGCTGTGGGGTCTTCCCGCTTCACACTGGCCGGTGTCACCGGTCGACGCGTGCGCCTGCGATGTCCAAAACGACGACGGAATTCGTACTGCCGGTACGAACAGTCGGTTGGCTCAACAGGACAGTGCCAGCAAGGTCCTGGGCACTGGCCGTGGTGGCACGTGGCCGAACCGGTTCCGGGCAGGGATGTTCTCCGTCGCGGAGTTCATGACCGGCAAGTAGTGGTGCTCAGTCCTGGTCGATCGGGCAGTGGGGGCTTTGCCGGCGGTCGTCGGGCGCACCGCAGAAGAACGCGGTCGACTTCACCTCGCCCTGTTGCACCAGCAGGATGCTGATCTGCTTGTTGGCGGGGTAGTGCAGGTTGCCCGCGTTGGACGCGAAGTCGATCAGTCCGGTGACGCCCAGGATGTCGTCGTTGTTCGGGTTGGGGTTGCGGGAGTTGGGCGCCGAGCTGCGGATGGCGCTGAGTTCTCGCCACACGTCGCCGGGGGTGACCGGCAGCGGCTCGTCGCCGATGCGCAGGTGGCTGACTGCGGCGAGCAGGGTCTGTGCCGCGTCGAAGCTCAGGGCGGCGTGTCCGTCCAGCGACGGGTCCTCGTGCTTGCCTCGGTCCTGGGGAAACAGGGCGTACAGGCCGACCGGGCCGCCGTAGAAGTCGCTGGCCGGGCCCTGCGGGGTTGAGGTCGGCGCGGTCGCGAACGACGTGTACCAGAATGGCATCGACTGGTTCTGTTCCCGGGCGGCGGTGTCCGCGACATATCTGGTGACGTCGTCATCGGCGAGCAGGGCAGGCGGTGACGCGCATTTCTTGGCGCCGTCGAGAAACGCGTTGAAATCCGGTACGCCGTCGCCGGCATAGTAGACAAGTCCGTGGAACGTGCAGGCGTTCTTGCCGCTCTGCAACGGATACAGGATTCCCGGTTTGACCTGATTCGGCGGCGTCGCGCTCGGCGCGAACGTGACACTGCTGGTGCGGAAACCCGCCTGGCTGAACTTGGTCAGCACGTCCTGGGCCAGATTCTGCGCGTAGGTGTCGTTCGGGTCGTCCGGGTGGACCACCTCGACCGAATTGTCGATCCTTCCCGCGGCGACCAGCGTCTTGGCGAACACGGCGGCGACCGCGGCCTCTCGCTGGTTCTGCGGGGACACCTGGTAGTACAGCGGATTGGAGTTGGCCAGCTGATCCTCGGACAGGCTGGCCGCGACCGTTGGCAGGCCGTCGATGGCCAGTGCCAGCACGGTGTTGTCGGTGGCCTGCGTGCTGTGGTCGAGGCCGACCACACCGACCAGCGGCGCGTTGCCGGTCGGCAGCGTCCGCAACTGTGCGGCCACGGTCGTGCCGTACGCCATGCCGGTGCCGCCGTTGCCGATCAGCAGCCGGAACAGTGGCACCGACGGGTCGCTCAGCGCCTGGGCTTGCGCCACCGCGACGCCCTCCAGGCCTTCGCGCTCCGCGGCCAGTCCGTCCGTGCCGCCGGGCGGTGGGGTGAGCGCCTGCAGGTCGACAATGGTGACGTAGGTCCGAGTCGGAGTGCCGGCGTACACCTCGTCGGCCTGCTCGTTCTGGGCCAGAATCCGTTGGGTGACATCGGCCAGCGCGGGATCGAAGGTGTAGTGGCCGTCGGTGACGCCGATGCACTGATTGTCCACTGTGGTCAATGCGGAGCCCGCCGCTGGCCACTGCCAGCCGTCGCCGCAGTGGTCACCGCTCCAGGTCACATAACCGGAGGCGAGCCCGGCCAGCAGTATCAGCACCGCGCCGATAGGCACGATTCGCCGACCCCACCATGGCGGCCGCGATACCTGATAGGAACCGAGCTTGTCGAGTTCGTGCTCGGTCTTCTTCGAATCGACCCGCTTCGACGGCGGAATGTAGAGATACCAGGCGGTCTCGTCGCGAGCACGTCGTCTGTCCGGCAGTTCTCGCCGCCAGGTGCTGTAGCGCTCACCCGGGACATCGTCGTATGTGGTGAGATCTCCGACGGGTTGATCACCGGGCGGCACACGTCTGCTGGTGCTGATCACCAGCAGCGGATCGAACAGCCCGACCTCGGTGCGGACGTGGTTGATCAGGCGCAGCACCTGGTGACCACCGTTGTCCGCGGTGATGTTCTCCAGCAACATCACCGGGTAGGTCATCCGGCGCGACCCGCCGAAGCGCCACGGCGATCGCCAGGCACGGCGCAGATCCTCCAGAAACGCGTTGGTCAGCAACCTCGACAGCTGGACGGCGTTCTCCGCCCGCCATCCGTCGGGGGCGTCGGTCAGTCGTTCCGCGAAACCGAGAAATCCGCCGGGAACTTCTGGAGTGAGGTGGGGTTGCCGCAGAAACCATCGGTATTGCCGGCCGATCAGCGGCACCCGACCGCTCAACCGTAGCCGAAACAGCAATGGTGGTATTGCCTTGACTAATGCCCGCAGGTTGTTCAGCCAACCGGGTAACGAGATGTTCTCGCCTCCGCTGCTGATGGCGTCGTCGAAGCGCTGGGTCACGTCCTGTTTACGCAGCCG
>DASYBO010000484.1:0-3369 GCA_036500685.1 Pseudonocardiaceae bacterium
GGGCACCGCGCTGAGTCGACCGGTGCGCAGCGTCGCCAATACGTCGGGGGCGAGCAACGCGGCGGTGAACGCCTCGCGGAGCTGCTCGGCGACCTGGTCGGTGACGGTCATCCCGGCCCGCCGGGCGATGCGCAGCGCGCGGTCGTCCAAGGTGCGCAGCAGATCGTTGCGCTCCCTGGACAACGCGCGCAGCTGGTCGGCGGCGAGCTGTTGGTGTGCGCCGCGCAGCGCATCGGACAGCGCGGCGAGCGTGTCGAGGTCGTCCGGGTACTCGTGGCCGACCCGGTTGAGCAGCCAGGCGGCCAGGGTCGGCTTGCGGGCGGCCGCGATCTTGCCGGCCAGATCGCGGTCGCCCGCCGAGCGGGCCTGCTTCACCAGGTCGGCACGAGCCGGGATGAAATCCTCTCGCGTCGCCTGATAGAGGCTGGTCAGCGCCGTTTCCAGATCCACAGGCCCAAGCGTAGCTACATGTTGGCCGCTCCGGCCTTGATCGCCGCGCGGATCCGCGAATACGTGCCGCAGCGGCAGAGGTTGCGGATGCCGTCGAGGTCGTCGTCGGTGATCGCCCTGCCCTCGGCCTTGGCCTTGTTGACGGTGGCGACGGCGGCCATGATCTGCCCCGGCTGGCAGTAGCCGCACTGCGCGACGTCACCGGCCAGCCAGGCTTCCTGCATCGGGTGCAGGTCCTTGCCGACGGTCTGCGGCAGGCCCTCGATGGTGGTGATCTCGTCGGTCGACTTGATCTGCGAGACCGGCACCGAGCACGGGTTGAACGCCTTGCCGTTGATATGGCAGGTGCAGGCCTTGCAGACGTCAAGGCCGCAGCCGTACTTGGGCCCGGTGACGCCGAGGACGTCGCGCAGCACCCACAGCAGCCGCACGCTGTCGTCGACGTCGACGGTGACCTGCTTGCCGTTGAGGATGAAGGTGTGGTTGGGCACAGGATCTCCCTAGTAGGCGAAGTTCAGGCCGTCGGTCGGCGACTGCGGGGTGGACGGTTCGAGCGGGTACGGGGTGAAGCCCAGAGTGCCGTGGTTGATCGGGAACGAGGTAGGCATGGTGCCGGTGGCGCGCGCGTAGGCGCAGGCGACCGCGGCGAAGGACGGCGCGACGCCGAGTTCGCCGGCGCCGCTGGGGTTGGTCGAGGTGTTCGGCATGATGATCACTTCGAGGTCGAGCGGGGTGTTCCACTCCCTGGTGTAGAAGTAGTTGTCCCAGCTGCCTTCCAGCGGAATCCCGTTCTGGATGTGCAGGCTCGACGTGAGCGCCAGCGCGATGCCGTCGTTCATTCCGCCGATCATCTGTGCCTCCAACCCGCGCGGGTTGATGGCGAAGCCGGGGTCGACCACGACCAGCGCCTTGGTGACACGCGGCCCGGTGACGCCGTCCAGGACGGGCCGGTTCACCGTCTGCGGCCGGCAGTCGATCTCGACGAGGCAGCAGATCGCGCCCTGGTACTCGGAGTGCACCGCGATGCCCTGCGCCATGCCGGCCGGCAGGCTGGCGCCCCAGTTTCCTGCGCTGGCCGCCTTGTTCAGCACCGCGAGCAGGCGGGAATCCTTGAGGTACTCCTGACGGAAGCTCAGCGGATCCTTGCCCAGTTTCTTGGCCAGCTGGTCGACGACGAGTTCCTGCGCGCACACCACGTTGGGCGAGTAGATGTTGCGCATGCTGCCGGTGTTGAACGGCAACGGCACCTCGTTGAGCAACTGCGTGGTGATCCCGAAGTTGTACGGGGAAGACTGGCTCAGCTCGAAGATCGACTCGGCGAAGCTGAGGTTGCCGGCGATCGGCAGAGCCGCGGCGGTCGCGGTGATCATCTCGCCGAGGCCGTGACCGAAGGAGGTCTGCACGCTGGTGTGCCGCTGCTCGTAGCTGATCACGTTGCCCAGCAGGTAGTTCGCGCGCACCCGTGACGTGCACATCGGGTGGGTGCGACCCTGCCGGAAGTCGTCCGTGCGCGACCACGAGAGCTTCACCGGCTTGCCGATCTTCTGCGACGCCTCGGCGGCCTCCGCGGCGACGTCGTGGAACAGGTGTCGGCCGAACGAGCCACCACCCTGTACGACGTGCACGGTGACCGCGCTGACCGGCAGGCCGAGCTGGGCGGCGATCTCCTCCTGCGCGACGATCGGCACCTTGAGGCTGGACCAGATCTCCGCGCTGTCCTTGCGCACGTCCGCGATGGCGTTGTCCGGTTCGAGCGGGCTGTTGCTGGCGAACGCGAAGGTGAATTCGGCGTCGACCGTCTGGCTCAACAGCGGCGGCACCACCAGCGGTAGCTCGGCCGCCTTCAGCGCGGCCAGGACGGTCGCGTCCGACTCGTTGTCCACCGAGCCAGGACCCCAACTGACGTTGAGCGCCTGGATCGCGTCGATGCACTGGCCGAAGGTCTGCGCGCGGACCGCGACGCCGTAGGTGATCACCGCGACGTCGGTGACACCTGGCATGGCCAGGATCGTCGAGGTGTTGTGCACGGCCTTGACCGTGCCGTTGATGGTCGGCGGGCGGGCGACCATGGTGGGCAGCGCGTTGGGCACATGCATGTCCATGCCGAACGCCTTGCGGCCGGTGACGATGTCGTGCGCGTCGATCCGGTTCTGCGGCGTGCCGAGAATGGTGAAGTCCGCTTGGGACTTGAGCGCCGGCGCGGCCACCGCCGTGGTCACGGCCGAGGCCGCCGCCGTGGCCAGCGAACCGTAGCCTGCGCTCAATCCACTCGAATGGGTGACCATGCCGTTGGCGGTCTTGAGGCTGTCCGGCGCGACGTTCCACTGCTTCGCCGCTGCCGCGACGAGTTGCTGGCGGGCGATCGCGGACGCGGTGCGGACAGGCAGGTAAATGCTGCGCATCGAGTTGGAGCCGCCGGTGAGCTGGTTCATCAGCAACTCGGGTCGGGCGTCGGCGAGGGTGACGTTGACCTTGCTCAGCGGCAGGTCGAGTTCCTCGGCGATCATCATCGCGACCGCGGTGGTCATGCCCTGGCCGACCTCGGCGCGGTGCGCCGCGAACGACGCGGTCCCGTCCGCGTTGACCTGCACCGAGATCAGGCCCGACGTCGGTGCGGCGGCGAGGTTCTGCAGGTCGCCGAGGTCGAAGATCTCCTCGGGCTGCGGGATGGACGGGATGGTCGCGCTGGCCGGTTTCGGGTCGGCCGCGGAGGCGGCGAGTTCGACGCCGACCGCGAGGGTCGGCGCGGCGAGCAGGTAGCCGAGGAACCGGCGACGGCCGATCTCAGGGCGAGCAGACGAAGTGTCTGGCGAACGACGATGTTGCGCCACAACGGGTCCTCTCGGGCACAGACGAGGGTGGGTGTCGCAGAGTGTGTCAGTTCGACCACAGCGCGCCTATCGTCGCGGTGCCTACTTT
>DASYBO010000485.1:0-4846 GCA_036500685.1 Pseudonocardiaceae bacterium
CCGTCGGGGTCAGGGGGTTACCGGTTCCGGCTCAGGGCCGGCCGCGCCTTCCGCGGCGGGCTGCCAGCCGGGCGGCATGAACATGTAGCCGAGGCGCGTCCGCCAGGAGGTCGCGTGGCGGACGTCGCTCCACAGTTCGGCGTAGTCGCCGTGCAGCTTGAGCAGGTTGTAGGTCTCGACCGGGTGGGTGAGCCCGTATTTCGGGCGGTGTAGTTCCGGCTGGAACGTGCCGAACATCCGGTCCCAGACGATCAGGATGCCCGCGTAGTTCCGGTCCAGGTAGATGGCGTCCGAGCCGTGGTGCACGCGGTGGTGGGACGGCGTGTTGAAGATGAACTCGACCGGGCGGGGCAGCTTGTCGATCGTCTCGGTGTGGACGAGGAACTGGTAGACCAGGTTGATGCCGAAGGCGAAGTAGATCGCCCACGGCGCGATGCCGAGGAACGGCAGCGGAAGCCAGAAGAAGAAGTCGAACCAGGGGTTCCACTTCTGTCGCAGCGCGGTCGCGAAGTTCATGTACTCCGAGGAGTGGTGCGCCTGGTGGGCGGCCCAGCCGACCCGGGCGCGGTGCACGAAGCGGTGCTGCCAGTAGTAGAAGAAGTCGACGCCGACGACGGCCAGCGCCCACGACCACCACGTGTTCATCGCCAGGTGCCACGGCGCCGCGTACAGGTAGATGGCGATGTAGGCGAAGAACGCGACGACCTTCAAGACGATGGTCGAGATCAGGGAGAACAGGCCCATCAGGATCGACGTCGTCGCGTCCTTGGCCATGTAACCGGTCACATTGTCGTCGTGGTCCAGCCACTTGAGCGCCGCCAGCTCGATGCCGATGAACAAGAGGAAGAACGGGACGGCCCACGTCACCGGATTCATCCACGGATCGAGCACTTCTCGCATGGGGACGACTCCAGCAAACCGGGGATAACTCGCCGGTAACTTACCTCATGCCCCTGTTCCCGGCAAGGACATGCCGGACCTCCCGCCTGCCCGCGGACTTCCCGGGATGCCGCTACATCGCCGCTGCCGGGGCGGAGCAAGATCCGCGCCCGGCAGGGCGCTGCGTAACAAGGGGGCACGGGGCGTTCGGCTGAACGCTAATTATCCCGCTCTAGCCGGCGGGCAGGGTCCACCGCTGGTTCGCGGCACCCGTGCAAGACCAGATCTGAAGCTGGGTGCCGGGACTGGTCGCCCAGTTGGTGTCGTCGAGGCACTTACCTGACTGCGGGTTGTACAGGCTGCCGTCGGAACGCGGCTGCCATACCTGCGCGCCGGTGCCGTTGCAGGTGTAGAGGTCGACCAGCGAGCCGTCGGACGTACCGGCGCCCACCACGTCGAGGCACTTGTCCATGGCCTCGACCGTTCCATTCGGGTCTACCGTCCACTGCTGCGCGGTCGTGCCGTTGCAGGTGTACTCGTCGGCCGCGGTGCTGTCCGCCGCGTTGCCGCCGGCGACGTCCAGGCACATGCCGCCGTAGCCGCCGATCGTTCCGGTGTCGCTCAGGCTGGTGCCGCTCTGGGTGCCGCTCCAGGTGAAGGTCGCCGATGTCCGTCCGGGCAGCGTGTAGGTGAACGACTCGCCACCCCAGTTCACCGTGATCGGAGCGGGGCTGGTCGCCCCGTTGTAGGCGATGAGCGCCTTGGATCCGTCTGGGTTTTCCCACGCGACGTTCGGCACGGCCGGGCTGCTGGTCGACGCGATGCGGTACGCCCCGGGACGGACGAATTTCGTGAGCTGGCCCGTGTCGTAGTACTCGACCGTGTAGTCGACCTGGCCGCTCACACTGTCGCCGTGGTGCACCGTGACCAGGCCGGTGCAGGTACCGCAGCCGCCGTTGTGCGGGCCGTCGTTCTGGTCCACGGCCAGGCTCCACTTGACGACGCTGCTGCCCCAGTTCCGGGTGTAGTCGATGATGTTCTGCATGTCCTCCTGCTGCTGGTCGGAGATCCAGGTGCCGCCGGAGTGCTCGGTGTCGAAGGTGCCGATGGACGGGTACTGGTTGTGAACCGTGCTCTGCTCGCCCGCGCTGCCCTCGTCGTAGCCGTGCCAGGCCACCCCGCCGAACAACGGGTCGTTGCGGACCGCCGCGTCATCGACTTCCGTCTTGCCGTAGCTGGCGTAGCTGCTCCAGTTCCAGTCCAGCGCGAGGACCTTGGCGGACAGTCCCGCGTTATGCAGGGCGGGCAGCAGGTCATTGGCGGCGAAGTAGTCGAGACCGGAACCGTTCCACGACATCGTCGGGTAGCTGGCCCCGGAACAGCAGTCCGGCTCGTTCGACGGCGAGACGTAGTCCACGTGCACGCCCTGATTCTGGTACGCCTCAAGGGTCTTGACGAAGTACTGGGCATAGGCGGCGTAGTACTGCGATTGGAGATGGCCCTGGTTGATGAGGTTGTTGTTGTCCTTCATCCAGGCGGGCGCGCTCCACGGAGTCATCATCAGCTTCAGGTTCGGGTTGAGCTGCTCCGCCTGCTTCGTGAGCGGCAGGATATCGGTCAGGTCATGGCTGATGGAGAAGTTCGTGAGGTTCGGGTCGGTCTGGCCGGACGGCATGTCGTCGTAGGAGTAGTTGTAACGGGCCAGGTCCGAGGCCCCCATCGGGTTGCGCAGGAAGTCCAGGCCAATGCCGCTCGTGGGGCTGAACAGCTTGGTCATGACCTGACTCTGAGTGCTTGAGCTGATCGCGTGACTGCTGTCACTGCTCGTGCCCAGCAGGTAGGCGGCCGTGTCGGTCATCGAGGCTCCGGCCCCGACGAACTGCTGGTACTTCGTGCGCTCGTCCACCGTGATGGCTGTCCCGGAGGACGCGTTTCCGGTGCTGAACGCGATCGGGCTTTGCTGCTGCAGGCCAGCGGTGACGTTGCGCCCGGCGGAGTCGTTCGTCGTGGTCAGCGTGATGTTGACCGGCTCCCCGGCGGCCTTGGCCGGGGTGGCCGTGGTGATTGTGCTGACGGCCGTGGCCGCCACTGTGGCGGTGCCGACGGTGAGGGCCGCGGCGGCCAGGAGGGATGTGGTTCTCCTACGGCGGAAGCGGTGGTTCCGGAGGGAAGGCTCGGCGATTGGCATGGCGGGGGACGCCTTTCGGGCTTCGAGCGGACTATCTGTAAAGATTATTAACAGATACAAGTCACGTTTCGTCAAGGTTTGAACTAAGTAGGCGTTTGGGTTAACGCGCACGTGCGCAGACCGCGCCATTCGGCACATCTATAACAGAAATGCCCAGCTTTCCCATAAAAAACACAACATTTCGTTATTGACCGACCGGTTTCTACCAGTTAAGTTACGTCTTGAAATAAGCCTGAAACCATCTCGCGGTCTTCGGAGGCTATGGTGAAAGTGCGGATACGAAGCATCCTCGCCTGCCTGGCGCTCGTCCTTTCCGTACTGACCGGCTCCGCGATGGCGGCGAGCGCTTCCGGTGCCGTGGCCGCCACGTGCGGGACCAGCAACGTGGCGCTCAACCAGCCGGCCACCGCGTCCTCGACCGAGAACTCGTCCTTCCCCGCCTCCGCCGCCGTCGACGGTAACACCGGAACCCGGTGGTCCAGCGCGTTCTCCGACCCGCAGTGGCTGCAAGTCGACCTCGGCTCGACCCAGACCGTCTGCGAGGTCACCCTGGACTGGGAGACCGCCTCCGCGACAGCGTTCCAGATCCAGGTCTCCGCCGACGGGTCGAACTGGACCACGATCTACTCCACCAGTACCGGCGCCGGCGGTACGCAGACCCTGAGCGTATCGGGCACCGGCCGCTACATCCGGATGTACGGCACCGCCCGCGCCACCCAGTACGGGTACAGCCTGTGGGAGTTCGGCGTGTACACGACGGGCGGCGGGACGACCGGGGGCTCAGGTGCCCCGCCCCCGTCGTTCTGGGGCAACACGGGGGCGATCCCGCCCGCGAGCAACGTGCTGGAGTTCTCCATCGTGAACCAGACCAACGGCCAGTATCCGGACAGTGAGGTGTACTGGAGCTGGAACGGACAGGAGAAGTCCATCGCCGAGCAGCCCTACATCGACATGCCGGCCAACTCGGCCGGGCGGATGTACTTCTACCTCGGGTCTCCCAACAGTCCCTACTACGACTTCATCGAATTCACCGTGGGGCCGTCCTCGATCAACGTGGACACGACGCGAGTGGACCGGTTCGGCCTCAAGCTCGCCTTGCTGCTCCACGGTCACGACGGCTCTGACCAGCAGGTCGGTGAGAACTACGCGACCTTCACCGAGAGCCGCTCGGCGACCTTCCAGCGGTTCGAGAACTCGGTGCCGGCGGAGTTCAAGGAACTGGCCACGGACCAGGCGCCGTATGGCATCCCCTCCCCCGGCAACGACCCCGCGTTCCAGCCTGGTGGCGCGTACGCGAACTACTACACCAGCTATGCGGCCTCGGCCGGAGACACCTCGGACAGCACCGCCCAGATCTTCGGCTGCGGCGGAACGCTGGCCAGCAACCCGCAGCTGTGCGCGGGACTGAACCGGCACGTCGCGCAGCTGCCGACGGCGGACCAGTCGAACCCGGCGAACTTCTACCAGGCCGCTCCGGCGAACTACTACGCGCAGTTCTGGCACCAGAACTCCATCAACGGCAGGCAGTACGGCTTCCCGTACGACGACTACGCGGGCCAGTCGTCGGACATCTCGGTTACCAACCCGCAGTACCTGGTCGTCGCCGTCGGCTGGTGAACAGGCGGCCCTACCGGATACCGGAATCGCCCTACCGGATGCCGGAATCGAAGGTGACGGTGAGGACCGTGAAGCGGCCCGCGGTGACGGTGACGGCCAGCGGGCGGCCGGACGGGTAGAGCGCCCGGGTGAGGGTGCCGGGATGAACCGTGTAGCTGCCGG
>DASYBO010000486.1:0-10543 GCA_036500685.1 Pseudonocardiaceae bacterium
CACCCGGCCCGCCTCGCCCACCTCGTGCGCCTTGCCGGCGTCGGCGAGCGGGAAGCTCTGCTCGACCAGGATCTTCAGCTTGTCCGCCTCGACAAGGTCGACAAGGCCCAGCAGGCCGGCGTGATCCGGTTCGACCAAGATCGGGCTGGTCCGCACGCCGTGTCGCGCAGCCGCCGCCGCGACGTCCTCGGTGACGCCGCCCGGCACCGGGATGATCAGGCCGCCTTCGGCCACGGATCGCACCAGGTCGAGGCTGTGCGCGCCGCCGATCAGGTCGAGCACCAGGTCCACGTCGCGCACGCTCGCCGCCACGTCGACGGTGGTGTAGTCGATCGGCTCGTCGACGCCGAGCGAGCGGAGGAGTTCGTGCTTGGCCGCGCGCGCCGTTCCCAGCACGTACGCGCCGCGCGCCTTGGCGATCTGCACCGCGAGATGCCCGACCCCGCCTGCCGCGGCGGTGACCAGTACCCGTTGGCCCGGCTGGACGTTCGCCACGTCAACGAGGGCCTGCCACGCGGTCAGCCCGGCCAGCGGCAGGCCGGCCGCCTCGGCATGGCTGAGCTTGGCCGGCTTGCGCACGAACTGCCGCGCCGGCGCGGTCACGTACTCGGCGTAGGCATTGGCCGGACGCGGAAACCACGGCATGCCAAGGACTTCGTCGCCGACCGCGAAGATCGACGTTGCGAAGCCGAGCTCCTCGACGACGCCGGACACGTCCCAGCCGACCGTGAACGGCGGTTGCAGGCCCATGCCCTTGCCTGCCCTTGTCTTCCAGTCGACCGGGTTCACTCCCGCCGCATGCACCTTCACCAGCACCTCGGTCGGCATCGGCACCGGCCGATCGACCTCCACCAGTTCCAGGACCTCCGGTCCGCCCACCCGCTCCTGACGGATCGCCCGCATCTGTGCTCACCCCTCGTTCTCGATACCCCTGCGCTGTCGGGAGCCAGTATCGTGAAGCTGGTATCCATCCGCTAGAAGGCACTTCCGAGTAAAGTAGGTACCTCGTGGAAACTACCGTTGAGCTGGTCGAACAGTATCCGGACGACCATGAGTGGGATCCGTACCTGCGCAACTGCCCCTGTCGCGGCCTGCTCGACCTGATCGCCAACAAATGGACCGCGCTGGTCATCGGCGCGCTGGCCGAACGCCCGCATCGCTTCGGCGAGCTGCGCAGGCGGGTCGAGGGGATCAGCCAGAAGGTGCTCACCCAGAACCTGCGCAACCTCGAACGCGACGGCCTGGTCACCCGCACCGTCTACCCGACCACTCCGCCCAGCGTCGAGTACCGGCTCAGCGAACTCGGCGTCGGCCTCGGCCCGCACCTCGTCGCCCTGGACAACTGGTCCCGCGACAACTTCCACCAGGTGCGCCGCGCCCGCGACGCCTACGACGAGCGCGCGAAATCGCCGGTCGTGCCCGTGTAGTTCAGTATTCCCAACGCAATCCGACGAAACCGGGAGGCACGTCGAAGCTGATCAGCTGCGCGACTCCGCCGGCGGTCAGCGCCACCTCGGTCAGGTCGCGCTCCGGTTCGGCCTGGGAGGGCTGCCAGAACTGGATCACACGGCGCGGCAGCGCGCTCGGCGCGAACTTCACGGTCAGGCAGTATTCGCGGAAACCGGAGCCGGAACCGAAGCCCCAGGCCAGGTCCCAGTCCTCGGCAGGCGCGGTGACCTGCTTCGGGTAGTCGACGCCGTATTCGACAAGGCAGCTCTCGCCGCGCCGCAATGTCATGTCCAGCAACAACTCCACGGCCAGCGCGCCGCTGCCGTTGTCCTGGCAGGCTCTGCCGATCCGATTCGTGTCGCTGTACCAGCGGGTCGGCATGATCCGGTTCTCCCTGGCCAGCATGAAACAGGTCCGGTCGACGCCGTCGTGCAGGGCCTGCCGGATCGCGGAAACCGACTCGGACACCAACGTGCGCGCCTCGCCAACCACGCACAGATGCCGCACGCTGACCGGCCGGGTGTAGTTCGCGACCCGGTCCATCGCGGCCAGCGCCAGCTGGTCGATGCCGGGAGTCTGCAGGATGAGCGCGAGCCGGGAGAGCGTGTCCGCGCTGTTGCCGGCGCCGTCCTGGCCGTCGAGCAGCGAGAGCAGCGCGCCGTCGGGCAGCGCCAGGATGTCCTCCAGCTCCCGCACGATCTGCCGCGAGCCCGCCCGTCTCGGCCGCACCTGCCCGCGCTGCCAATAGCTCAGGGTCGCGACGCTGACCGGCAGGTCACGCGACTTGAGCTTGGATTCGAGTCGTTCCAGGGTGAGGCCGCTCGCGCGGATGGCGAGGCGCAGCGCCTCATGGAACGGCCCGGCACGGAGGGCTTCGGCAAGCGTTTGCGATGACGTCAATGCCATCAGGGCTCCTGGGCTGGCAGGCACACGCAGGACGCCTGAATATAGCGCCGTGCGGCCGGTGGGCCTGGTCTCAACCGTTCAGGAACGTGGTGATCTCGGCCAGGAACTCCTCGGGGAGGCCGTCGTGGATGAGGTGGCCGGCCGGGACCGTCCGGAACCGCGCGTCGGGAATCCGGTCCGCGACCTTGGCCAGTTCCTCCTGCGGGATGTGGCTGGTCGGGCCGCCACCGAGGACCAGCGTCGGCGCGGTGATCTCGGTCAGCCGCTCCCACCAGCGCGGCGGCGGCGCATTGCGTTCCGGCAGCAGCGCCTCGACGACGGCCCAGTCGAAGTCCAGCGGCCCGCCAGGCCGCTCCGGCAGCGTGCGCGGCGGATCGGCAGGGAACGGCGGCCCCGGATCCTCCAGCACCAGCCGGCTGATCGCGTTCGGCCACTGCTGGGCGACCAGATAGGCGACGGTACCGCCCATCGAATGGCCGATCAGATCGACCGGCGAGAGTTGCAACAGCTCGAGGAAGCCGATCACGTCATCGCGCATGGCCTCAAGGCTGTAGCTGTCCGTGCGGTCGCTGCCGCCGTGCCCGCGCAGATCCAGCGCGTACACCGCACGGTCGACGGCGAGCAGAGGCGCGATCGCGTCCCAGTTCGCCGAGGTCTCACCGAGCGCGTGCAACAGCAGCACCGGCGGTGACTGCGGTGCGCCGAACCTTCGGTAGGCCAGCCGAATCCCGTTGACCCGCACCGAATGGCAATCGCTCACGCAGCCGAAGCTACCGCCACGCACCCACCGCGCGCACGGCTTTCACGACAGGCGAAATCAGATCGCCGCCGAGGACAGTCGCCAGAACGACGAAACCGGTCCGACGCCCTTGCCGAGCGGGTACGAGTGCCGCACCGCCTCGGTGACGAACCGCTTGCCGAACCGCACCGCCTCCGGCACCGGCGCTCCGCCGGCCAGACACGCGGTGATGGCCGCGGCCATGGTGTCACCGCCGCCGTGTGTGTTGCGGGTGTCGAAGCGTGGGCCGGGCAGTTCGATGAACACCGCGCCGTCGTAGAGCAGGTCGACGCACTCGGTGTCCTCGGTGAGGTGCCCGCTCTTGATCAGAGTCCACTGTGGACCAAACGAGTGCATGGCCAGCGCCGCCTCGGCCAACTGGTCGCGCTTGCGGACGTCGACCCCGGTCAGCAGCCGCACCTCGTCCAGATTCGGGGTGACCAGCGTCGCGCGCGGGAACAGCTGCTCGCGGTAGGCGTCCAGCGCCTCGTCGTGCAGCAGCTTGTCGCCGTGCATGGACGCGGCGACCGGGTCGACCACGAACGGCGTCGAATACGACCGCCCGATGCCGACCCGGTCACACGCCTGAGCGACCGCCTCGATGATCTCCTTGCTCGCCAGCATCCCGGTCTTCGCCGCGCCGACACCGATGTCGGTGGTGACCGCCTCGATCTGCGCGGCAACCACCTCCGGCGGGATCTCGGTGAACCCGGTGACACCGACCGAGTTCTGCACCGTGACCGCGGTCACCGCGGTCATGCCGTGTACGCCGCAGGCGAAGAACGTGCGCAGGTCGGCCTGCAAACCGGCGCTGCCGCCGGAATCCGAACCCGCGATCGTCAACGCCGTCATCGGAGCCATGCCGGGTACTGACAAAACCATCGAACCCTCACCCTCACACCTACGGCGTCACGACCGGCAGGTAGACCTGGTTCCCGTGCTCGCGGAACCGTTCCGCCATCTCGCCCATGCCCGCCTCGATCGCGTCGACCGTCTCCATCCCGTTCTCCTCAGCGTACTTGCGCACATCCTGGGTGATGCGCATGGAGCAGAACTTCGGTCCGCACATCGAGCAGAAGTGTGCGGTCTTGGCCGGTTCGGCCGGCAGCGTCTCGTCGTGGAACGAGCGGGCGGTGTCCGGGTCGAGGGCGAGGTTGAACTGGTCCTCCCAGCGGAACTCGAACCGTGCCTTGGACAGCTCGTCATCCCAGGCGCAGGCGCCCGGATGCTCCTTGGCGAGGTCGGCCGCGTGCGCGGCGATCTTGTAGGTGATCACCCCGGTCTTCACGTCGTCCGCGTTGGGCAGGCCGAGGTGCTCCTTGGGGGTGACGTAGCACAGCATGGCCGTGCCGAGCCAGCCGATCTGCGCCGCGCCGATGGCCGAGGTGATGTGGTCGTAGGCAGGCGCGATGTCCGTCGCAAGTGGACCGAGCGTGTAGAACGGCGCCTCGCCGCACCATTGCTCCTCGAGCCGCACGTTCTCCGCGATCTTGTGCATGGGCACGTGCCCCGGCCCCTCGATCATCACCTGTACGTCGAGCCCGCGCGCGATGTGCGTCAGCTCGCCCAGCGTCCGCAGCTCCGCGAACTGGGCCGCGTCGTTGGCGTCCGCGGTCGACCCCGGCCGCAGGCCGTCACCGAGCGAGAACGTGACGTCGTACGCACGCAGGATGTCGCACAGCTCCGCGAAGTGCGTGTAGAGGAAACTCTCCTGATGATGGGCAAGGCACCAGGCCGCCATGATCGACCCGCCGCGCGAGACGATCCCGGTGACCCGCTTCGCGGTCAGCGGCACGTACCGCAACAGCACGCCCGCGTGCACGGTCATGTAGTCGACACCCTGCTCGCACTGCTCGATCACGGTGTCCCGATAGGACTCCCAACTCAGTGCGGCCGGATCGCCGCCGACCTTTTCCAGGGCCTGGTAGATCGGCACTGTTCCCACCGGAACCGGCGAGTTCCGCAGTAGCCATTCCCTGGTCTCGTGAATCCGCCTGCCGGTGGAGAGGTCCATGATCGTGTCCGCGCCCCAGCGGGTCGCCCACACCATCTTCTGCACCTCGTCCTCGATCGACGAGGACACCGCCGAGTTGCCGATGTTCGCGTTGATCTTCACAAGGAACTTCTTGCCGATGATCATCGGCTCGGACTCAGGATGCCTGCGGTTGGCCGGGATCACCGCGCGACCCGAGGCGACCTCGGCCCGCACGAACTCCGGGTCCAGCCGCTCCCGCGTGGCCACGAACCGCATTTCCTCGGTGAGCACACCCGACTTGGCGTAACCCAACTGGGTGTTTTTTTCGGCTCGCTTTCCGATCCATTCACCGCGCAGCGCGGGCAGTCCCGCGTTCAGGTCGATGGTGGCGTTGTGATCGGTGTACGGGCCGGAGGTGTCATAGAGATCGAAGTGTTCTCCGCTGGTCAGGCTGACCCTGCGAAACGGAACGCCGTCGAGATAAACCTTGTGCGACCCCGAAATCGGGCCGGTGGTGATCTGAGGGCGAACGGAATCGTCGCTGAACATGGTCGTGCCATCCCTTCCTACGCCGGCATTATCCGGTCAGGTTCGGGCGGTCGGTGGCGCCGGTTCACAGAACGTGAAACCAGCCACCCTCTCAGCCCGCTATGGCGCGAGCTCCCGCGGAGGTTGCGATATTCGGTTGTCGGCCCCGAGGCTAGCCAGGATTGTCAACCGGTGCCAGAGCCGATCGGGGCGTACGTTGCGAAACGTGTCGGACCGGCCGGGTTTTCCGCCAGGTTCTCGGCGGATGAGACGGCCATCCGCGGTTCGGCGCTGCGCGGACTGTGGCGAACTCGTCGGCCGCGGCTACCCGGACTGCTCCCACTGCGCCGGCACCCTGGAAGGCCCCTGGCTCGCCGACTGGCACGCGCTGTGCGAAGAACGCGACGTCGCCGCGGACGTCGAGGCCCAGCGCGGCCTTGCCGAGTCGGTGTTGGCCACCGACATCGGCGTGCACGAGTGGACCTGCGTCGACGTGGCCATGTCCTTGGTGGACTGCCCGTCCTGCGAACACGAACTCGGCACCGGCCCGCTGGGCTGCGTGCTGTGCGGCATCGCCGACGAGACCCGCTGGGCCTGGTTCCACGAGGCGCCGCAGGGCGCGATCACGCCCAACGAGCACGCGTTGCGCCAGGCCAGGGTCGCGCTGCGCGCCCCGCACCGCTACCGCAACACCGTGCTGCTGAACTGGCGGCTCGCGCTGCCCTTCCTCCTGGCAGGCCAGATGACCGAGGGCCGTCCGCTGCGCTGGACCACCGCGTACCTGCGCGCGGGCCGCTACGACGAACTCGCCTCCGCGCTGAGCTATTCACAACTCACCGCGATCCGCGAACTGCCCTGGCGCTGAGCGCTACGCTGGACGTCGTGTCGCCGGACTCGGGACCACGACGACGGATCCGGCTAGGCGAACGGATCCGGCTCGGTGGCCGGATCCCAGGTCAGGCCCGGCACGCCCCAGTGGTTGCGCTTGAGCATTCGCTTGGCGTCCCGCGCGTTGCGCCCGACCAGTCGGTCCAGGTAGACGAGTCCGTCGAGGTGATCGGTCTCGTGCTGGAAGCAGCGGGCCAGATAACCGGTCCCCTCCACCTCAACAGGGTTACCGTCCGTGTCGAAACCCGTGACCTTGCACCAGTGCGCGCGGCCGGTCGGGAACGACTCGCCGGGCACCGAGAGGCAGCCCTCCCAGTCGTCCTCGGGGTCGGGCATGGTCTCCGGCCGCTCCGAGGTCTCGATCACCGGGTTCACCACGACACCGCGATGTTTGACTCCGTCGTCGTCCGGGCAGTCGTAGACGAACACCCGCAGATCGACGCCGATCTGGTTGGCCGCGATGGCCGCACCGTTGGCCGCGGTGTTGGTGTCGAACATGTCCTCGACCAGGGTGCGCAGCTCTTCGTCGAACCGCTCGACCTTGCGGGTCGGCCGATGCAGCACCGGATCTCCCACGATCCGAATCGGGTGAATCGCCATGTAGGTCACCCTAATGGGCAAGTAGCGGTGACTCGCCGACAGACCGGCGTCGCACAGACACCGTCACGTGGTGTAATGACTTCCGACCGTGAGGCGAGGAGCCAGATGGACGCCGCAGAGGCCCTGACACCGGCTGACGAGCCGGAGGGCAGCCTGACAGCGCGCGAGCAGGAGATACTGGCGTTCGAGCGCCAGTGGTGGAAGTACGCGGGCGCCAAGGAACAGGCCATCCGCGAACTGTTCGACATGTCCGCCACTCGGTACTACCAACTGCTCAACAACCTCGTTGAGAAGCAGGCAGCCCTCGCGGTCGACCCGATGTTGGTCAAGCGCCTGCGCCGGCACCGCGCCACCCGTCAGCGGACCAGAGCCGCCCGCAAGTTTGGATTCGACCCTCGGTGAGCGCATCTCCTACCGGCCCCGTTCGGCCCGCCCGGCTTGCCGGGTTCATCCTCCTCGGCGTCGCGGTCGTCGCCGTCGGCCTCGGCATCTTCGCCCTCGCGGACTCCGCGGCCGGTCAGACCGGCTCGTCCGGTCCGACCAGCCAGGTCACCGCCCCGGAGACGTTCACAACAACGACGGCCAAGCCGACCACAACCACGACCACGACCACGACCACACCGCCGCCGACCACCAGCTATCCCTCCGGCCAGACCACCACGGTCCTCCCTGCCCCGCCGCCCACCACCGGTCCGGCCGCGCCCCCGCCGGTCCCCGTGCGCGTCTACGACAACGGCACCATCCCGAAGGCCGGCGCGCGCGCCGCCGCGGACCTGCAGAACGCCGGGTTCGACGTGGTCCAGGTCGGCAACTACGCCAAGGGCAACATCCCGACCACCACCGTCTACTACAGCCCTGCCCCTGGCGAGCAGGAGACCGCGCAGGCCATCGGGCAGAAGTTCGGCATGCGCGTGCTGCCCCGCTTCCCCGGCATCGCCGACGCCAGCCCCGGCGTCATCGTGATCATCACCAACGACTTCAAGGGCTAGCCTCGATTCGCCGCATACGCGGCCAGCGTGGCCAATTGCGCCGGATCGAGCGAAGGACGGACCGCCTCACGCGCCGCGCGCAGGTGGGAACCGGTGACCACGGTGGCGTCGAGCGATTCCCGCATCGCCGTCAGCGCGGCCTCCCGCACCAGAGCCGCGCAGTCCGCGGCCGAGTACCCGTCCAACGACCCGGCCAACTCGGCCAGGTCCACCTCGTCGGCCAGCGGCGTGTTCTGCGTCGCCGAGCGCAGGATCGCCGCGCGCGCGTCCGCGTCCGGCGGCTGCACGTACACCAGCCGCTCCAGCCGCCCCGGCCGCAGCAGCGCCGGATCCACCAGCTCCGGCCGGTTGGTGGCGCCCAGGATCACCACGTCCGGCATGGGCTGAACCCCGTCCAGCTCGGTCAGCAGCGCGGCCACCACCCGGTCGGCAACACCCGAGTCGGAAGACTGCCCGCGCCGCGGCGCGAGCGCGTCGACCTCGTCCAGGAAGACCAAGGCCGGCGCGGCCTGCCTGGCCCGCGCGAACAGATCCCGCACCGCCCGCTCGGACTCGCCGACCCACTTGTCCATCAGCTCAGCGCCCTTGACCGACAACACATTCAGCCGACCAGTGCCGGCCAGGGCACGAACCAGGAACGTCTTGCCGCAACCGGGCGGCCCATAGAGCAGCACCCCACGCGGCGGCGCGATCCCCAACCGCGAGAACGAATCCGGATACTGCAACGGCCACAACACGGTCTCCGTCAGCGACTGCTTGACCTCGGCCATGTCACCGACATCGTCCAGTGTCAAGTTGCCGGTAAGTAGAGTGTCCGAAGTAGACATGGAAACCGGCCGAATACTGTGCAGCGCCCCCAGCAGATCTTCCTGCCCAATCCTCGGCTCGGCAGCGTCCTTCTGCCGAATCGCCGCCCGCACCGCCGACTCCCGGTACAGCGCGCCAAGATCCGCCGCCACGAATCCCGGCGTGTGCTCGGCGAGCGTGCCAAGCTCCACATCGGACTCAAGCGGCACGTCGCGCAACAGCACCCGCAGCAGTTCCGTGCGCGTACCCGCATCCGGCTGCGGGAGCGTGATCTCCCGGTCGACCAGATCCGGCCCACGCAGCCGCCGGTCGATCGCGCCCGCGTGCGAGGTGGTGCAGAGCAGCGCCAGCTGCGGCGCGTGCACCACACTGCGCAGCGTGTCCAGCACGATCGTGGCCACCGGCGGCGCATTCGTCACCGGCAACAGCGCGTCGATGTCGGTCAGCAGCAGCACACACGGCCCGCTGCTGCTCGCGATGCCCACCGCCGTATCGATCGCATCCTTGACCCGCGCGGCCGCCGCATTCGCCTCCAGCGCCGCGATGCTCGGCGCAGCCAGTTCGACCAACTCCGCGCCAACACTCCTGGTGACCGACCGCACCAAGGTCGCCTTGCCAACCCCCTCCGGCCCGCTCACCAACGCGGCCAGCCGCGCGCTGGATCCCAGCTTGCGCAACAGTTCCGGCCGCTTGAACGTCAACTCGTACCACTCGGCCAGCTTCTTGGCCGCGTCCTGCGCGCCGACCAGATCCGCGACCGGCGGCACGTACGCGGCCGGCAGCTCCGGCATCGGCGGTGGAGGCGCCGGCTGCGCGGCCGGTTCCGCTTTGGGATGCGTCGGTTCCCCGGTCCGCGCCCCGTCCCGCCAGGAGACCACAGTGGACGGACGCATGACAACCGGCCCGGCCGGATCCGAGGCCGTCACGGTGATCAGCTCGCTGGTCCAGTGCGCGCCGATCGCGGTCGAGAGCATCTGCCGCACCGCCTGCACATCCGAGCCCGGCGCGGGCTGCAGATCCTGCGGCAACAACGACACCGCGTCACCGACCGTCAACACCTTGCCGATCAGCGCGAGCCGCACCGCCTCCGGCGGCAGCAACTTCGTCGCCATCGTCGACCCCGCCACCGTCACCGTCCGCGCAGGCCCCACCTCAACCGGCGCGACGACCAGTTCGGCCCCCTCGGTGATGCCGACGTTGGACATGGTCACATCGTCGAGCAGCACGAACCCGACCGGACTGGCCCGATCCGCCGCGACCGCCAACGCCGAACTCACCCGCGCCCCGGTCAACCGCACCGCATCCCAGGCCCGCAGGCCCAGCGCGGACAACACCTCCGGATGCAGCCGAACCACCCCGCGCCGGGTGTCCAGCGGAGAAGGCGAGAGCCGAGCGGTCAGCGCGATCTGTAGTGACGACACGATCCGAGCCTACGGAAAATCCGCCCGCCCGGTCGGTCGATCGGGTCTGGACCGATCGCCAACTTTGCGGTACAAAGTTCAGAGTACTTTGAAAAGCAAAGTCGCTGCTGAGGGGAGCAGAAAATGACACAACCACCCACGCCGCCCGAACCGCCGCTGTCACCGGCCGATTCGCTCGCCCTGATCGACGCCCAGCAGGCGT
>DASYBO010000487.1:0-12718 GCA_036500685.1 Pseudonocardiaceae bacterium
CTCGGGCGGCTGTGCGTTCGATCGAGGTCTGGACCACTCAGGGCTGACTCGAGGATCTGTCAACTGGGAATGGTCTAGACCCATTGACCAGTGTGATCCAGCGCACATAGCGTCAGTTTGCCCGTAATGCCATGACCTACCGGCAAGGAGTGGCTCGATGGTGAAAACGAGAAGGCTCAGGCTGCTGACCCTGTTATGCACCGGCATCGCCGCGCTCGGCGTGCTCGTAGCCCCGGCCGCGTCGGCCAGCCCGGCGAGGCCCGCGATCAGCCCGAGTTCGCTGCCCGGCTGTCCGTTCTTCTACACCGGCCCGATCCCGACCCGACCGATCGTCGGCGGCACCGACCCCGGCACCCTGGCACCGCCGGTCGACATCAGCAGCAGGCTGCCCGCGCCGACCGGCGTCAGCGGCAGCCTCAACGCCAACGGCACCGTGACCTTCACCTTCAACCGGGTGCCTGGTGCGGTCGCCTATCGCGCGTTCAAGAACGGTCAGGCCCTGCAGTGGATCGACGACTGGGGCCAGCCGAGCTTCCTGGTCACCGACTCCTCGCCGTGCCAGAACGCGAACTACCAGGTGTACGCGATGACCGCGGACAACACCGATCCGGGCGCGATCGGCCAGATCTCCACCGCCTACCGGGTCGGCGGCGGCAACCAACTCGCCCCGTACTCGATCCCGTCCGGGACCACCTTCACCTTCACCGTCACCTCCTACAACGACGGCGGCCAGACGGCCATGGGCTACAACGCGGGCCTCGGCTTCTGCGCGGTGGACGCGCGGGTCATCCCGTGGGGCACCCGGTTCACCGTGCCGGGCTACGGCTCCTGCTACGCGGCGGACATCGGCGACTGGATCGAGGGCAGCATCACCGACGTCTGGCTCCCCGGCGGCGAGGCCAACAACTGGGGCGTGCAGCAGCAGACCATCACCATCAACTAGCCCGAGGCCAACCAGCCAGAGGCCAGGGAGAACCGCACCGTCAACTGGCCTTGTCGGGTAGCGTGGCCTGGACCATTTCCGCAGGCCCGTGTCCTGCGGGAACTAGATCGGCGGAGGAGTCGACTCCGCGGGCACGTTAGGAGCTGCGGATGACCGTCAAGCACTTGCGCATCGACAATCGGCTGGTCCACGGCCAGGTCACCGTTGCTTGGGTCAGTTACATCGGGGTCGACCACATCGTCGTGGCCAACGACGAGGTCGCGCAGGACGAACTGCAGCGGCTGCTGCTGCCGCAGGCCGCCCGCGGTGTGCGTACCTCCGTGCTGTCGGTGGCCGACGCGGCCAAGCACTGCCTGAGCCCGGAGGCAGCGGGCGAGAACATCATGATCCTGGCCAAATGGTGTGCCGACGCACTGGAACTTGTCGAGGCCGGCGTCCGGCCCGACGTGGTCAACGTCGGCAACCAGGCGCCCAAGCCGGGCACGAAGTTCACCATGGTCACCCGGTCGATCTCGGTGACCCCCGAGGATGCCGCGGCCTACCGCACGATGGCCTCGATTCTGGGCGGCCTGACCAGCCAGATGATGCCCAAGGACAAGCCCGCCGATTTCCTCAAGCTGATGGAGAAGAAGAAGCTCTGAGCTGATCGGGCGAACGGTGTGCCGGTGTCAGGCCGGCGCACCGTCGCATCATGTCCACACCTGTCCTTAGTGGACCCGGTCGAACCCGCGCCAATCCCGCGCCACATTCCGCCGATCCGGCAAACGGCGTAGCGGAAAATCGACCCCCGGTCCGGTAACGGCACTGGTCCGGGCAGCACTGTCCGGCGATGACAAGCGGGGAAACTCTGAGCTGCCAACAATTCACGGACTGTATATGACACACCGGTAACTTTTAACTTCCAGCGCTTGACTGACCAGGGGCCGATGTTACTCTGCCGTGAGATCTAGATCACTGGTCTAGTCCAAATTGAAAAGCCAACCACCAGCCATCGCGATTCTCCGAAAGCCGGGGCTGTCATGCTCATCGCGTTGCTGCTCACTCTGTGGGCGATAGCTTGTATCTTCGATGTTCTTGGACCATATCTCATTTACGCCTCGCGGCCGCTGATCGCCGGTACCGTCGCCGGTCTCATCGTCGGCAACCCCGTGCTCGGTATGGCCATCGGCGCGACGCTCGAATTCGCCGCGCTCGGTTCGTACACCTACGGCGGTGCGAGCACCCCCGACTGGCCGACCGGCGCGATCATCGCGGTGGCCCTGGCTAACGTGGCCGGCGTACCCAACGTCCAGGCGATCCCGCTCGGCGTCACCGTCGGCCTCGCCGCCGCGCTGGTGCTGACCCCGCTCGACCCGATCGGGCGAAGTCTGACCACGCTGTTCATCCACCGCGCGGACAAGGCAGTGATCGAGGGTCGAACGCGGGAACTGACGGTCCTGCACTGGACGGCGTTCATCCCCTGGGCCGCGGTCCGCGCCATCCCCACCTTCGTGCTGACCTACTTCCTCAACGCCAACCTGGTCCACTCACTGGAGACCAGCATTCCCAAGTGGCTGGTGAACGGCCTGACGCTCTCCGGTGGCCTGCTACCGGCCGTCGGTTTCGCGATGCTGTTGGGCTTCCTGCCGGTACGCAAGTACTGGTACATGCTCATGCTCGGCTTCGTCCTGTTCGGCTACGCGAAGGTCCCCGTGCTCGGCGTAGCCATGTTCGCCCTCGCGATCGCCATCATCTTCATGGTCCTCAAGCCGGGCGAGAACCGGGCCACGCCGGCCACCGCCCCCCCATCCCCGACACCGGCAACCGGCGCGGACAGCAGCATCGAAGAGGAGGCCAGCAATGTCTGAGGCCACCGTTGCGCAGCAAGATGCGCCCGTGAACACCCCGCTGCCCAAGAGCGTGCTCAACAAGTCGTTCTGGCGGTTCTTCTGGTCCTTCCAGATCTCCTGGAACTACGAGCGGGACCAGGCGCTGGGCTTCCTGTGGGCGATGATCCCGGTGCTGCGGCACCTCAACCCCGATGACAACAAGTTCATCGCGGCCATGCAGCGCCACATCACCTTCTTCAACACCTCCCCGGTCGTGGGTGGCCCGCTGATCCTGGGCACCACCATCGCCATGGAGGAGGGCGGTTCGCCATCGGCGGCGGAGAGCGTCAAGGTCGCCATGATGGGGCCGTTGGCCGGTATCGGTGACACCGTCACCTACGCCCTGTACAACAGCATCATCCTGACCCTCGGCGCGAGCTGGGCGATCTCCGGCTCCGCGTTCGGCCCGATCTTCGCCGCGGTCATGTGCCTGGTCCCGTTGTACCTGCTGCGTCGCTGGCAGTTCAACCAGGGCTACGCACAGGGCCGCGCGCTGGTCACCCAGCTCGCATCGGGCGCGCTGGCCAAGGTCAGCGAGGGTGCGACGATCGTCGGCCTGATCGTGCTCGGCGGCTTCATCCCGAGCGTGGTCGGTGTGGTCACCAACCTGCAGATCTCGGAGCAGGCGCCGTCCGCGCTCAAGGGCGCCAAGGCGACGGTCACCTACATCCAGACCGACCTGAACTCGATCCTGCCGTTCCTGCTCCCGGTGCTGGTGACCCTGTTCATCTACTTCCTGATGCAAAGGTTCAACCTGCACCCGCTGTGGTGCATCCTGATCATCTTCGTGATCGGCATCAGCCTCGGCGGCCTTACCGGCCTCATCAACGGCGTGCCGTGGTTCTCCAAGACGCCGATGGTCACGCTCCCCACTAGTAGTTAAGAAATCGACACGTGGATTGCCAAAGCGGCGTCGGCAACGTTGACTGTTGCCGACGCCGCTTTGCCGTGTAGGAAGACCTGGAGGAATTGGCTATGACAGTCCCGGTGATCTTCGTCGGGCACGGCGGCTACGCGGCGGGCGTCCGGGATGCCGCCGAGATGATCCTCGGCGAGCAGGAGACCGTCGGCACGGTGTCCTTGCCGCCCAACGGAAGCCTTGAACAGCTGGGCGAGGACATCACAGCCGAGCTGACCCGGCTGGGCGCCACGGACAACGAGGCGCTGGTGCTGGCCGACCTGATGGGCGGGTCTCCGTCCAATGCGGCCGCTCGGCTCGCGCTGACCAACCCGAACCTGCACCTGGTGTCCGGGCTCAACCTGCCCATGGTGCTCGAGGTGCTGACCAGCGTCGAGGAGACCGCGGCCGAACTGGCCGCCGTCGCGTTGCACGCCGGTCGCGAAGGCGTCCAGGACGTGGCCGCACAACTGCGGGAAGCTGCGAGCAAGGCTGGGAAGTGACCATGCGATGACCGCCGAAGGCGCGACCGGCCAACTCTGGTACGCGGCGACCACTGTGGACGTGACGCCACGGGTGCCGGTCGCGCTCGGCGGTTACCTCGCGCGCGGAAACGCGCCGGCAACCGGTATCCACGACCGGTTGACCGCAAGCCTGCTGTTGCTCTCGGACGAACCCGGACAGCGCGCCGTGTGCTGGGTCAGTGTGGACGCGTTGAGTCTGGACGCGGACACCTGCGCGCGGATCCGCGGTGAGGTCGCCGAAGGCGCCGAGATTTCCGCTGACGCGGTGCTGGTTTGTTGCACACACACGCATTCCGCGGCCGCGCCGTGGTCACGGTTGAGTTACTGGCCGGACCAGGTCACCGACGATACCCAGATCGACCGGCTGGTGAAGGACATCAGCAAGGCGGCGACCCGGTTGCCGAAGACCCGCTATCCGGTCACCGCGGGTTGGGCGATCGCGCCGGATGGCGGCGTCGGCACCAACCGGTACGACCCAAAGGGCCCGCACGACCGCAGTGCCGGCGTGCTCACCCTGCGGCAGGCCGACGACACCATCGTGGCCATCTTGTTCGACTATGCCTGCCATCCGACCGTGCTCGGCCACGCCAACCTCGAGTATTCCGCGGACTTCCCGGCCGCGACCCGCTCGGTCGCCGCGGCCGCGCTGCTCGCCGCGCAAGGCGTGGAAACCCCGCCGGTGCTGGCGTTTCTGCAGGGCGCGGCGGGCGACGTGAGCACCCGGTTCACCCGGCGCGCCCAGGACTTCGCGGAAATGCGGCGCCAGGGTGGCATTCTGGCCGGCGCCGTACTGCGGGGCGCGCTGGAAGCCGAACCGGCCAACGTGCCGCAGGCCATCCCGGCCGTGCACCGCGCCACCGTTGCGGTCCCGACCAGGACACTGCCCACCGAGGCCGAGGCCGCCGCCCAACTCGCGTCGGCCGAACAGGCCTGGCAGGCGGAACGCGAACGCGGCGGCGACAGCCCGCGCGCCCGGATCGCCCGCACCCGCTACGAGGGCGCGATGTTGCAGTCCGGACAGGTCGCCTCGGGCCTGCCCGGCCACCTCGACCTGCCGATCAGCGTGGTCGCGTTCGGCGACCTGGCCTGGGTGCACCTGCCGGTCGAGCCGTTCACCTGCTATGCGAGCACGATCCGCAACGCGAGCCCGTTCGCGCACACCAGGATCATCGGCTACACCGACGGCTATTTCGGCTACCTCGCGGATTCGGCCGCGCACGACGAGGCGGTCTACGAGGCCACCTCGAGCCCTTTCGACCCCAACGGCGCGTCCGTGCTGGTCAACGCTGTGCATGAGCTCCTACGAAAGGCGTGGCGCGCACGCTGATCCGCAGGCAGGATCGAATTGTGACAGATCCTGTAGCTCTCACCGCCGCATTGCCGACCGAAGCCGATGTCCGCGCCGCCGCGACCACCATCGCCCCGTACGTGCGCCGCACCCCCATCATGCGCACCGAGTACCAGGGCCGCGAGCTGGTGTTCAAACTGGAACATCTGCAACGGACCGGTGCCTTCAAGATCCGCGGCGCCGTCAACGCCCTGCTCACCGGACCTCGGCCCAAGCAGGTGATCGCGGTCTCCGGTGGTAACCACGGTCTCGCGGTGGCCACCGCGGCGGCGATCCTGGGCGTTCCCGCCACCATCTACGCGCCCGAGCTCATCCCGGCCGGCAAGGCGCGGCGGATCAGGGAAGCGGGCGCCGAACTGGTCACGTTCGACCGCATCGCGACCGCGTTCACCGAGGCCGCGCGGGTCGCCGATGCCGATCCGGACACCAAGTACCTGCACCCGTTCGCCCTCCCCGAGGTCATCGCGGGTCAGGGCACCTGCGTGGCGGAGGCCGTCGCCGACGAGCCGAGGATCGACTCGATCGTGGTTGCGGTCGGCGGCGGTGGCCTTGCCGCCGGTGCCGTGCTCGCCTCGGGCGGGCGGCAGGTGGTCACGGTCGAACCGGAGGGTTGCCGCTGCCTCTACGACGCGCGCGTCGCCGGTCACCCGGTGGAGTCCTCGGTGGACTCGGTGGCCGCGTCCGCGCTCGGCGCCAATCGCACCGACGAGCTCAACTTCGCCATCCTGAACACCGACGCGGTGACCTCGGTGCTGGTCACCGAGGAGGAACTGCTGGCCGCGCGCGATCTACTGTGGAGCGAGTTCCGCCTCGCCGTCGAGCCGGGTGCCGCGGTTCCGTTCGCGGCCTGGCTGGCCGGCCGCGTCCCCGGCGAACTCCCCTGCGTGATCCTGTGCGGAGCCAATACCGAATGGACGCCGGCCTAACGCTTTCTGTTAGGCCGTCGCGGTGATCGTGGCGCTGCCCAGCACCACGTCCCCCGCCGCGTCCGGCCGGTACAGCACCACCGTCTGGCCGGGCGCGACGCCCTGCAACGGCTCGCTCAGCGTCACGTTCAACTCACTCCCCCGTACCGACGCCCGCGCCTTGGCCAGCCCGCCGTGCGCCCGCACCTGAGCGACGCAGTCGGTCGGCCCGGTCAGGCTCGCGCCCGAAGGCCAGACCGGCTTGCCGGCCACGATCTCGGTGACGGCAAGTCGCTCGGCCGACCCGACCCGCACGGTCCCGCTCACCGGCTCCAGCGACAGCACGTAGCGCGGCCGACCGTCGGCGGCGGGCGCCTGGATGCCGATCCCCTTTCGCTGTCCGATGGTGAACCCGTGCACGCCGCCGTGTTCGCCGATGACCTCGGACGTCTCGTCGTCGACAAGCGCCCCCGGCCGCTCGCCGAGTCGCTTGGTCAGAAAGGCCCGCGTGTCCCCGTCCGGGATGAAGCAGATGTCGTGGCTGTCCGGCTTGTCGGCGACGGCAAGTCCACGGCGTGACGCCTCCACACGCACCTCCGGCTTGGTCGAGTCGCCGAGCGGGAACATGGCGTGGCGCAACTGGTCCGCGCGCAGCGAAGCGAGCACATAGGACTGGTCCTTGCCGTCGTCCGCGCTGCGCCGCAACTCCGGCTCGTCATCCACAGTGGACAACCGCGCGTAGTGGCCGGTGCACACCGCGTCGAAGCCGAGGCCGATCGCGCGGTCAAGCAGTGCGGCGAACTTGATCTTCTCGTTGCACTTCACACACGGGTTGGGCGTACGCCCGGCCGCGTACTCGGCGACGAAGTCCTCGACCACCTCTTCGGTGAACCGCTCGGCGAAATCCCAGACGTAGAAAGGGATACCGAGCACGTCGGCGGCACGGCGGGCATCGCGGGAGTCCTCGATCGTGCAACAGCCGCGCGACCCGGTGCGCAACGTGCCCGGCTTCGCAGACAGCGCGAGGTGCACGCCGACCACCTCGTGCCCGGCCTCTACCGCTCGCGCCGCGGCGACGGCCGAATCGACCCCGCCACTCATCGCGGCCAACACCCGCATCGTGCTCAAACCTCCATCTCGGCGGCGGCCCGCGCCGCCCGACTCAATCCCGCAAGCCCCGCGCCCCGCGCCCGCTTCACCGCAGGCCCGATGGCCGCGGCGACCTCGTCGACGTCCGCGTCGGTCGAGGTGTGCCCGAGCGAGAACCGCAGCGAACCGCGCGCGGCGATCCGATCGGCCCCCATGGCCAGCAGCACATGGCTCGGCTCGGCGACCCCGGCGGTGCAGGCCGACCCGGTCGAGCACTCGATCCCGTTGGCGTCCAACAGCATCAGCAGGCTGTCGCCCTCGCAACCCGGCACGGTCACGTGCACGTTACCGGGCAGCCGCGAGGGCCCGTCATCCACAGTGGACTGACCAGGGTCGCCGTTGAGCACGATGTCCGGCACGGCCGCGCGCAGCACGCCGATCAGCCGCTCCCGCAGTTCGGTCTGCCGGCACGCGGATTCCCGCTGGTCACGCACTGCCGCCCGGACCGCGACGGCCAGCGACACGATCCCCGGCGCGTCCAAGGTGCCCGAGCGCACGTCCCGCTCCTGACCGCCACCATGCAGCAACGGCGTGCACGGCACATCCCGGCCCAGCAGCAGCGCCCCGACCCCGTACGGCCCACCCAGCTTGTGCCCGGTCAGCGTCAACGCCCCCGCCCCCGCCCGACCGAAGTCGACCGGCAGCGCCCCGATCGCCTGCACCGCGTCGGTATGCAGAACGACCCCGGACTGCGCGGCGGTGGCGGCCAGCTCGCGAATCGGATTGACGGTCCCGACCTCGTTGTTCGCCCACATCACGGTGGCCAGCGCGACCGACTCCGGATCCTCGCCGATCGCCGCAGCCAGGGTGTCCGCGTGCACCCGGCCGAAGTCGTCCACTTCCAGCCAGGTCACCTCGGCGCCCTGCTCGTCGACCAGCCACTGCACCGAGTCCAGCACCGCGTGATGCTCGACCGAGGAGGCCAGGATGCGGCGCCGCTTCGGGTCGGCGGCTCGACGCGCCCAGAAGATGCCCTTGACGGCGAGATTGTCGCTTTCCGTGCCACCAGTGGTGAAGATCACCTCGGAGGGCCGGGCGCCAAGTGCGTCCGCGATGTCCTCCCGCGCCTCCTCCACCGCACGTCTGGCCCGCCTGCCGGAGGTGTGCAGCGACGACGCGTTGCCCACGAGGGGCAAAGCACTGGTCAGCGCGGCCGCGGCCTCCGCAAGCATGGGAGTCGTCGCGGCGTGGTCGAGGTAGGCCATCGCGTAATCAAGAGTAACCCGACCGGGTAGGAATCAACGACCCACCGGCGAGGTCCGCCCGGCCGGAATCAACGCTCCCAACCCGGCGACGCCGGCCAGCACCAGGTCGAACAGCAGCAGCGGAGGGCCAGGATGCGCGGTCGAGCCCAGCGCGTTGACCAACACGCCACCCAAGCCGACCAGCGTCACCGTGGCCAACACCTCGGCCAACTGCACGGCGGAGGAGTTGAACCCCTGCTCCTCGTCGGGCGACTCGCCCAGCACCAACACCGCGATCGACGGCATCCCGATGCCCATGCCGGCCCCGGCCACCACCCATACCGGGAAGGCCACCCAACTGGGCATCTGGCGCAGCGCGATCAGCGCGATTCCGGCGATCCCCACCGCGACCAGCACCATCGCCACCCGCAGCAGCTTGCCTCGGGACAGGTGCGTATACCGCCCCTGCCAAGCCGAGGCCGCCGACCAGCCCAGCGCGCCGATCGTCAGCGGCAGCCCGGCCAACGAGGGCGTGAGCCCGTGCACCGCGGTCAACACCAGCGGCACGAACGACTCGGCCGCGTTGTAGGCACCGGCCATCATCCCCCTGGACAAGACGATCGACGGCAGCCCGCGCCCGGCCCGAAACGTCCCTTTCGGCAGCAGTCGCCGCACCGCGATGACGGTCATCACCACGCCCACCGCGATCACCGGAGCGCTCACCCAGTCCAACTGCTGCGCCCCCGCCGTGATCGCCGCGACGCCGACCGCGGCCCCCACCGCCGCCAACACCAGGCCCTTGCGCGCAGGCGTCGGCGCGTCGTGGCTCGGCGGCGGCAACCTCCGCACAACGGGAATGACGAACGCGGTCCCCAGCACCAGCAGCGGCACCAACCCAAGAAACACCCACCGCCAGCCGAACGCCACCGTGACGACCCCCGCGATCACCGGCCCCACCAGCGAGGGCACCACCCAGGCGCCCGCCAGCACCGCCGACATGGCAGGCCGATCCGACTTCTCGTACACCTGCGCGATCAACACGTACATCGCCACGGTCGCCGCCCCGGCCCCGGCACCCTGAACAACCCGCCCGACCAACAGAATCGGCATGGTGACCGCCGTCCCGGCGACCACCAACCCCAAGCAGAACAAGGAGATCGAGCTCAGCAGCGGCATCCCCGGCCCGCGCTTGTCCGCCCACCGCCCCGCCAACGCCGACCCGACCGCGCTCGCCGCCGAGAACGCAGTGATCGGCCAGGCGTAGAGCCGCCCACCGTGCAAACTCGCGACCAGCGTTGGCAGCGCGGTCGCGACCCCCAGGAACTCGAAGGCGATCAGCGTCATGACGACCACAAGACCCACCGTGGTGAACCGCCGCGCCGGAGTCCAGAGGGTGCTCCGCGTCCGTTCGGCCCTGGTGGTCGGTTTGGTCGTCGCCGTCATGCTCGCCATCCTGCAACCTCCACCGTGGTCGAGGTCCAGTCGATTTCCGCCGCGACGCTCAGTCGTCGGCGTGCACCCAGGCGACCAACTCCCGCAACCCGGCCACCAACGCCGCCCGATCAGCGGGCTCATGCGTGGTGAACCGCCTGCCGCTGCCGCCGGTCCGCGACCGGGAGACGAACCGCCCGTTCACCGTGTCCGTCCAGGCCAACTCCGGCGATCGCAAGACCCGCCCGCGCCGATCGCGTCCGTACGCGGTGAAGTATCCGGCCCGCTCCCGTTTGCTGGCCAACATCCGCCGCGCCGCCTCGTCATCCGGCGTCGACCCGAACTGCTCCTCGTCGAGCACCTTGACCAGCCGCCCCGGAAAGGGCCGCGCGGCCGGCAACACGTCGATGATCGACGCGATCAACCGATGCGGCTCAACGACCTCGATGTGCATGTTCTTCGGCCCCTGCACCGCGAGAATCGCGAACCGCCCGTTGCCGGAAACCCGCGCCCGCAGCACCTGCTCCTCGTCGAGCACACCGAACACGCCGATCGCGGAGTCATAGCGAACCAGCACCGAAAGCCGGTCCTCCACCTCCGGCTCCAGCCGCCCCCGCCGCGCCAACCCGCGCGCCGTCAGGTCCGCCCATACATCCCGCCGAATCGCCGCGCGCTCGTCCAAGGTCATCCCCACCGAGCGAATCTCGAACGGGGTCGGCACAGCACCCAGCGCCAGGTCCTCCCACAGAATGTCGATCGCGGCGTGGGACAGGCTCAGCAGACCATCCATCACTCACCAATGACCGGCGGCACGACATGCTCATCCGAGCCGAACGTGGCCTCCGGGTCCGGGTCGAGCAGGTAAGCAGGCCGCTTGTGCTCGCCGTCCTCCCCGCCCTTGCCCTTTCCACCGCGCGGCATCATCCCCGCCTGACCCGGTTCCCCAGCGGCCCCGCCACGCACACCGACGCCACCCCCGGCCTCCTCCGCGACCGCACCCGCACCAATCCCGCTCCGCGCCCCCGAACCACCGGCCGCACCCTCGCCAGCACCCACCCCGCGAGCGCCCGCCCCGGCGCCACCCGCCAGCCCACGCAGCCCGCCGACACCAGAGCCCAACCCACCAGCTCCGCCGGCGCCTCCTAGTTCACCCAGCAGACTGCCGGAAAACGTCGGATCCGCACTGCTCCCACCCAAGTTCCCACCGGTGCCCTGCGACGGCGCATTCACGCCCGGGTTGGTGTTCACGTTCGACCCCGAATCAAACCCGGACTGCCCCGTCGACACATTCGGCGTCCCGGCCCGGGAAGCTGGCGTCACCGGCACCTGCCGCACCCCACCAGGCACGCCACCGCCCGCCCCCACCGAACTCCCCGACCGCACACTCGCATTGGCCCTCGGCGCATTCCCGGACGAACCGAGCCCGGACACCCCACCCTCACCCGAAGAAGGCAGGACCGCACCACCCCCCGAACCCGAACTGAACGTCGGCGGCGCATTGAACGCCGGAAACTTCTCCCCCGAATTCGCGAGCGACGTGTCATAGATCTGCGCCGCCTGCACCGCCTCCACATGATCAGCCGCGGCCTGCTGGAACTGCGCGTTCAGTTTCGCCGCCCCGGCGATCGGACTGAACCCGCTCTGCAACATCGTCGCCGAGACATCCGCCGCGGTGGGCGGTTCCGTCGGATTCGTCGGCATCGAGTTCTTCGCCGCCGACGCCGCCTCCGACTGCACCCCGAGCCGGTTCCCAGCCAACTGAGCCCCCTGCCCAGCCGTCCCGGTCCACTTCGCGACGCCATTGATGAAGTTGCGCGCGGAGTCACCCGCCGCGCCCTGCCACCCGTACTCGCTGCCGCTGGCCGATTGGCCGAGGTCCTGCGCCACCGTCACGTACTTGTTGCCGAGGTCGGTCCAAGTCGAAGCCGCGCTGCCAGCCGTGGTCGGGTCCATGTTCGTGGTGACCATCTGCTTGAGCTGCGTGGCCGTGTATGCGCTGTAGTTGTGCCCGGCAAAACCGGGGGCGGCCTGCGTTTCGAGATCGGCGGCCAGCAACTGCTGGTACTGGTCCTGCGTGACATAGTCGCCGGCCCGCTTGAGGCTGGCTTCGATACCGGCATCCACGCTCGGCGGATTCAGCCACGACGGCAGACTGCTCCGCGCATTCACCAGCTTCTGCTCGGCCGACGCGACCTGCGCCTGGACATCCGTGATGGACTCCACCTGCTTGGGAGCCGACGGCGTCCCGCCCCCAGAATTGTCCGAACTCATCGTCAGCGCCTCCCCGATCGCTACTTCTGCTGTGCCGGCAACTTCGGCTCGATCAACGTCGCGTACTGCTGCGCAAGCTGACACGCATTGCTTCCACTGGTCTCGATCTGGACACCAACGCTCGATGTTTTGGTGATGGCCAGGTCAACACCACAGTCGATACCGGTATCCGCCGTCTGAATCGCATCATGCGACTG
>DASYBO010000488.1:0-2835 GCA_036500685.1 Pseudonocardiaceae bacterium
CGGGTTCTGCGGCGGCGGCGACGTCAACGAGATCATCGGCGAGCTGATCAAGATGGAGCCGCGCGACCTGATCCGGTTCACCAAGATGACCGGCGACGTCATCCGTGCCATGCGCGAATGCCCGATCCCGATCATCACCAAAATCCATGGCATCGCGGCGGGCGCGGGCGCGGTGATCGCGCTGGCCTCGGACTTCCGAGTGGTCAGCACGTCGGGCCGGTTCGCGTTTCTGTTCACCAAGGTCGGCCTGTCCGGCGGCGACATGGGCGCGGCGTACCTGCTGCCCAGGGTGGTCGGGTTGGGTCGGGCGACCGAGCTGCTGATGTTGGGCAACACCATCGACTCGGCCACCGCGGACAAGTACGGCCTCGCCTCGCGACTGGTCGCCGACGATGAGATCGACGCGGCCGTCACCGAACTGGCCCGCACCATCGCGGACGGCCCGACCCTCGCCCTCGCGCAGACCAAGTCGCTGCTCACTCGTGAACTCGACATGCCGATCGGCTCGGCGATGGAACTGGACGCGATGACGCAGGCCCTGCTGATGACCACCCACGATCACGCCGAGTTCCATGCCGCGTTCAACGAACGCCGCCCGCCGCGCTGGGAAGGACGCTGAACGATGCACGCCGATGACTACCTCGACCTCGACGCTGAGCTGACCGAGGAGGACCGCGCGGTCCGCGACACCGTGCGCGACTTCGCGCGGGCCGAACTCGCGCCTCAAGTGTCCGACTGGTACGAACGCGGCCTGCTGCCCGCCGACATCGGCCGGCAGTTCGGCAAGATCGGCCTGCTCGGCATGCACCTGACCGGCTACGGCTGCGCCGGCACCAGCGCGACCGCCTACGGCGTGGCCTGCCGCGAACTGGAGGCGATCGACTCCGGGCTGCGCAGTTTCGTGTCGGTGCAGGGTTCGCTGGCGATGTTCGCCATACACCGCTGGGGTTCGGAGGAGCAGCGCGCACAGTGGCTGCCCGGCATGGCGACCGGCGAGACGATCGGCTGCTTCGGCCTCACAGAACCCGACGCCGGCAGCGACCCGGGTTCGATGCGCACGCACGCGCGCCGCGACGGCGCCGACTGGGTGCTCAACGGCGCGAAGATGTGGATCACCAACGGCACCTTGGCCAAGGTGGCGATCGTCTGGGCCCGCACGGAGGACGGCATCCGCGGCTTCGTCGTGCCGACCGACACCCCTGGATTCGCCGCGCACGAGATCGGCAGGAAGCTCTCGCTCCGCGCGTCCATCACCGCCGAGCTGATCCTGGACGACGTCCGGCTGCCGGCCGACGCCGTCCTCCCCGAGGTACGCGGCCTCAAGGGACCGTTGTCGTGTCTGAACGAGGCGCGGTTCGGCATCGTCTGGGGCGCGGTCGGCGCTGCCCGTTCGTGCTATCTGGAGGCGTTGAAGTATTCGTTGGAGCGCACCCAGTTCGACAAGCCGCTGGCCGCGTTCCAGTTGACCCAACGCAAACTGGCCGACATGGTGCTCGCGGTGAACAACGCGGGACTGGTCGCGGCGCGACTCGGTCGGCTGAAGGACGCGGGCACGATCGAACCCTCGCAGATCAGCTACGGCAAGCTGAACAACGTACGCGCCGCGCTGGACGTCGCCCGTTCCGCGCGTGGCCTGCTCGGCGCGGCCGGTATCACCCTCGATCATTCGGTCATGCGGCACATGGTGAACCTGGAAACGGTGTCGACCTACGAGGGGACCGAGGAGATGCACGCGCTGAGCATCGGCGCGGCCGTGACCGGCCTGCCGGCATTCCGGTGAGTGGGCGCGTCGCGCTGGTGACCGGCGCGAGCAGAGGCATCGGCCAGGCCATCGCGCAACGCCTGAGCGCGGAGGGCCTGCGCGTGGCTCTACTCGCCCGCGACCGTACCCAACTCGACGAAACAGCGGCCGCCTGCTCCGGTCCCACGATGGTCATCCCGACCGACGTGACCTCAACAGAGGCCGTCGACGCGGCGTTCGCCGAAGTGGAAAGTGCGTGGGGGCCGGTCGAGGTGCTGGTCGCCAATGCCGGCGCGGCGACGTCGGGCCGGCTGGAGCGGATCAGCGATGCGGACTGGCAGCGGATCATCGACCTCAATCTCACCGCGCCGTTCCGCTGCGTGCGGCGGGCCGCGCCCGCGATGCGCACGGCGAAATGGGGCCGCGTCGTGGTGATCGCCTCGACTGCCGCGCACGTCGGCGAGCCGTACATCGCGGCGTACACCGCGAGCAAACACGGCGTACTCGGCCTGGTCCGCTCGGCCGCCGCCGAACTCGCCAAGGACGGCGTCACGGTCAACGCGGTCTGCCCCGGTTACGTTGACACGCCGATGACCGACGCGACCATCGCCAACATCGCCGCCACCACCGGCCGCAGCCAGGAACAGGCGCGGGACACGCTCGCCCGCAAACAACCGATCGGCAGGCTGATCAAGCCGGCCGAAGTCGCCGACGCGGTCTGGTTCTGCGTGTGCGGCGAAGCGATGACCGGGCAGAGCATCAAGGTCGACGGAGGAGCGGTGCAATGAGCATCTCGCGGATCAACCCGCCCGACCTGGCCAAGCCACGCGGCTTCAGCCACGCGGTGATCGGCCGAGGCACAACGGTCTTCCTGGCTGGCCAGACCGCATTGAACGCCGACGGCCGAATCGTCGGCGACACCGTCGTCGAGCAGTTCGAGCAGGCGCTGAGCAACCTGTTGGCCGCCCTGCGCGAGGCAGGCGGCGAACCCGCACAGTTGGCCAGCCTCACCGTATACATCACCGACATGGACGACTATCGCGCACACGCCCGAGAAATCGGCAGCGTGTGGCAACGACTGGTCGGCAAGGACT
>DASYBO010000489.1:0-14117 GCA_036500685.1 Pseudonocardiaceae bacterium
GCATCGACAACTCGGTCGCCCTGGTCACCGGCGGCGCGTCCGGCCTCGGCCTGGCCACGGTCAAGCGTTTGCGCGACGAGGGCGCGCGGGTGGTGATCGTCGACCTGCCCTCCTCGCAGGGCAAGGCCATCGCGGCCGATCTCGGCGACGGCGTCCTCTTCGCGCCCGCCGACGTGACCGACGAGGACCAGGTGAGCGCGGCGGTCGAAGCCAGTCGGGCGCTCGGTGACTTGCGGATCACGGTCAACTGCGCCGGCATCGGCAACGCCAACCGGACGGTGGGCAAGAACGGGCCGTTTCCGCTGGCCGCGTTCACCAAGGTGGTGCAGGTCAACCTGATCGGCACGTTCAACGTGATCCGGCTGGCCGCGCAGCGGATCAGCGAAACCGAGGAGGTCGACGGCGAGCGCGGCGTCATCGTGAACACCGCGTCGGTGGCCGCGTTCGACGGACAGATCGGCCAGGCCGCGTACTCGGCGTCCAAGGGCGGCATCGTCGGCATGACCCTGCCGATCGCGCGCGACCTGGCCGGCCTGAAGATCAGGGTGAACACGATCGCGCCGGGCCTGTTCAACACGCCGCTGTTCGGTGGCCTGCCGGACGAGGCCATCGCGTCGCTGGCGGCGCAGGTGCCGCACCCGTCGCGGCTTGGCGACCCGAGCGAGTACGCGGCGCTGGCCGCGCACATCGTCAGCAATCCCATGCTCAACGGCGAAACCATCAGGCTGGACGGAGCCATCCGCATGGCACCACGGTGACAGGTACGCGGCCGACCGGATACAGGTGATTCCACGGGTTCGCGGGCCCGCGATTCTCCCTACCGTGTAGCCATGAAGTGGATATATCGGATTGGCCTCGCGGTGTCGGCGTTGACGGTTGCGCTGGGCGTCACCCCGGCAGCCGCGTCCGCCGCCGACGTCAACATCGAGGCCAACTACTACTGGAACGCCGATGGCTACACCGGCACGCTGGACGTCTACAGCGTGGCGTCGGACGGTGCCGTCCAGGCCACCTTGTCCGACAACGGACAGATCGAGCAGCTCTCCGGCACCTGGACCGCCTCGGCAGGCCGGCTCGACATCACCCGTCCGCTGGCGGGAGGCGTCGTTCAGTTCTACAGCTACTGGCTCGGCGGCAAGCCGTACAACTCGGATCCGATCATGTTGGCTGGCTACTACACCGCCAACGTCGCCGGATACGGTGATCGCGGCGCCTACCTCGACTCGGTGTGGCCCGCCAACCCTGCGTCGCAAGCGTCCCATACCGCCAGTGCCAACAACTTCACCATCGAAACGAGCTACTTCTGGAACGCTGACGGCGAAACCGGGACGTTCGACATCTTCAGCCTGGACGCGAACGGCAACGTCGTGGGCACGCTGGACCACAACGGGATGCTCGAAAACCTCACCGGCGTCTGGAATCCGTCAGACGGCGTGCTGTTCCTCAACCGCTCGATAGCGGGGGGACAGGTTCAGAACTACGTGTACTTCCTCGGTGGCGGGATGTACAACTCGAATCAGGCCGAGTTCGGTGGTTACTACAACGTGAATGGATCCCAGCCGGTTCGGGGCAGCTACCTGGACTCGGCGCGGTAAGCACCGAACCGTTCGCGCAGGGTGAACTTCTGGATCTTGCCGCTCGCCGTCCGTGGCATGGCGTCGATCACGACCACCGAGGTCGGCTTCTTGTAGGAGGCCAGCAGACCTCGGCAGTGTTCGATGATCTCGTGCTCGGTCGGCGGGTCGGCCGGATCGGTCGCGGTGACCACGGCCAGCGGGGTCTGGCCCCATTTCTGGTGCGGCACGCCGATCACCGCGACCTCGGCGACTTTGGGATGCGCGTCGATCGCGGCTTCCACCTCGGCGCAGTAGATGTTCTCCCCGCCGGAGATGATCATGTCCTTCCTGCGGTCCACCACCCAGATGAATCCGTCCTCGTCCATCCGGCACAGGTCGCCGGAGTGGAACCAGCCGCCCGCAAACGCTTCCGCGGTTGCCTCCGGCTTGTTCCAGTACTCACGCATCACGGTCGGGCCCCGATAGACGATCTCCCCCACCTCGCCGACCGCGACATCGTGCATGGCCTCGTCCACGATCCGCGCCTCGACCCCGTACAGCGGCTGCCCGACCGAACCGAGTTTGCGCACCGCGTCCTCCCCGCGCAGCAGGCAGATCGTCGCGGACGTCTCGGTCTGGCCGAACGCGGTGTACGCGGGCGCCTGCGGGAAGATCGTCGCCAGTGCCTCCAAAAGGGACGGTTGGGCGGGCGCTGCACCCCAGAAGATCCGCCGCAGCGGCAGATTCCGTTCCCTGATACCGGGCACCGCGCAGATCGCCTGCCACTGGCTGGGTACGAAGAAGCAGTTGGTGACGTGTTCGCGAGCGAACAGCTCGACGACGGCCACCGGGTCGAACGCGGAAGGCGCGTACACCACGATCCGAGCGCCGGTGAGCAGACGCGGCAGAATGCTGCCGACCCCGGCGATGTGGAACATGGGCACGCCCAACAGGAAAGTCCGGTCCTCCGGATCGGCGCCTCCGCTGGACACCGCGGTCAGCAGGCCGACCGTGCACAGGTTCCGGTGGGAGAGCACCGCGCCCTTCGGTCGGCCGGTGGTGCCCGAGGTGTACATGATGAACGCGGGTTCGCCCTCGTCGATATCGATGTCCAGCGGTTCGTCGCCGGCCCCGGCGATCGCGGCCTCGAACGACTCGGCGCGCGGAAAACGTTGCTCGGCACCATCGGTGGCGAGCACGAGCGGGCCGGGGTCGAGTTCGCCGATCGCCTCGGCCGCGGTGCCGGCGTCGGCCGCGTCCACGATCAACGCGGCGGAACCGCTGTCCGACAACAGGTAGCGCACCTCGGTGGCGACGAGCCGGAAGTTGATCGGCACCACGATCGCGCCCAACCGCAGACCCGCGTAATAGGCCTCGACCGTCTCCAACCGGTTGCGCATCAACACGGCCACCCGGTCGCCCTTGCCGATCCCTCGGGTGGCAAGGGCGCGGGCCAGTCTGGTGACACGCTGGTCGAGTTGGGCGTAGGTGAGCCGGATGTCGTCGAGCTGCAACGCGACCTGATCGGCGTAGCGGCGGGCCGCCGCGGCGAGTTGGCTGCCGTAGGACTGGCGCCCGGCCATCCGCGCGATGCGCACGTCCTCGCCGTCGCCGGTCACGTCCGTGCCCCGCCCGGACGGGAGGAATGCGCCCGTGGCCTGCGTTTCGGGGGCTGATATCCGACAAGGCCCAGTCCGAAACCGACGTACCGGTGCGCCAGTTCGGCCGGGCTCAGCTCGCCGTCGATGCGGTACCACCGCGCGACCGCGTGGCACATCGTCAGCAACGCCCGGCCCGCCTCCACCGGGTGCTCGGTGTTGAAAAGTCCCTTGTGGACACCGTCGACGACGAGAGCGCGCATCTCCTCGTCGAGCTGGTCGCGCAGTGCGACATAAGCGGCCCGGTTGGCCGGTTCCAGGCTGCGGATCTCCGAGTCGAGCAGGCCCTTGGAACCGCGGTAGGCCATGAACCGCACGATGCATTCGACCAGCGCGGACAACCCGGCCACCGGATCGGGCGCGGTTTCGGCGATCGCAGCGCGGCACCTGGCCAGCAGCGATTCCATGGACAGGGTCAGCAGGGCGACCAACATCGCCTGCTTGTTCTCGTAGTGATAGTAGAGCGCTGGCACGGTGACGCCGACGCGGCGCGCGATGTCCCGGACCGATGTGCCGTGGTAGCCGTGTTCTTCGAACGCGGCAAGGGTGTGCACCAGAATGGGCGAGAGTTCCGGTGGCGTGCTCACCCGCCAGTCCTCGCGCAGCCCGTCCAAGTCAGATCCCCAGCCGCTCGGCCAGCGCGACCTTGGCGGAAACTCCGTTGCCGAGCAGGAGTTGGTTGGATTTCGCGCGCTTGTAGTAGAGGTGCGCGTCGTGTTCCCAGGTGTAGCCGATGCCGCCGTGCACCTGGATGTTGCGTGCGGCGGCACGGAAGGCGGCCGGCAGCACCAAGACCCTGGCATGCGCGGCCGCCAGCCGGAATTCGACCGGGTCGTGGTCGGCCGCCCATGCCGCGTTGCGCAACACCGAGCAGGCCAGCTCATAGTCCACATAGGAATCGACGCACAGGTGTTTGACCGCCTGGTAGGAACCGATGTAGCGGCCGAACTGGACGCGTACCTTGGCGTGGTCGACCGCCATGGTGAGCGTTTCGCCCAGCACACCAGTGGATTCGGCGGCGAGGGCGAGCGCGGCGAGGTCGGTGATCCTCTCCAGCGCGGCGACCGGATCGGTCGCCGCGAGCCGCACCGCCGGAGTCTCGTTGAGGTCCACCCTGGCGAACCGGCGAGTCGGATCGAGACCGACCAGCGAGGTGCGGGTGAGACCGGCCGCGTCGCCAGCGACCCGGAAGAACGCGGGCCCCTCCGGGCTGTTGGCCAGCACGATGAGCAGACCGGCGGTCGCACCGTCGAGCACGAGGTTCTTGCTGCCGGTCAGGCGCCAGCCGTCCGGGTCGGGGGTGGCGATCGTGCTGGTGTCGGTCGCCGCCCAGCGGCTGGCTTCCTCGGCGATCGCCACCGTGGCCAGCAACTCGCCTGCCGCGATCGCGGGCAGCAGTTCGGCCCGTGCGCTCTCGTCGTCAAGGGCGAGCAGGGTGTCGGCGGCCAGCACGGTGGACAGGTAGGGCGCGGGCAGCAAGGCCCGGCCCATCTCCTCCAGCACCACCGACCGTTCGACCTGACCGGCGCCGACCCCGTCGTAGCGCTCCGGAATGGTGAGGCCGACAAGGCCGAGCTCACCGGCGAGTCGGCGCCACAGCGCCCGATCGTGGTCGCGTTCGCCGTCGACAACCGCGCGGACCTTGGCCATCGGCGACTCGGCGCGCAGGAACTTCCGCACGGTGGTGCGGAGATCTTCCTGTTCCTCGGTCAGAACCAGTTCCATGATCGACGCTCCTGTTATTCCGCGCGCTGGGTACCGACCTTGAGTTCCCGGAACGGCACGTCCCGGTCGACCGAGGGCTCCTTGGCCAGGCCGAGCACGCGCTCGCCGATGATGTTGCGCTGGATCTCGTTGGTGCCACCGGCAATCGCCGAGGCGGGTGTGCCGTTCATGGCCACCGCCCGTTCGATCGCGTGCTGGTCCTCGGCCTCGGCCGCGACAACGCCGGGTCCGCCGACATCACCGGCAACCTCGACGGCGAACGCGGAGTTGAGCGCGCCGACCAGTTTGGCCACCGAACCGCGCGCGCCCGGTGGCTTGCCGGCGTTGGCCTCCTGGCGCAGCCTCGCGGTGAACAGCTCCAGCGCGCGCTGTCGCGCGTACAAATCAGCCAGTTCCGCACGAACGCCCCGGTCTTCCAGCTGGCCGTTGGCGCGCGCGTCCTGCGCCAGCACCGCGAACGCGAACGGGTCGGACCGCCGGGCGACCGTGGTGCCGATCGAGACGCGCTCATGGCCGAGCATGGTGACCGCGGCGGCCCAGCCGCCGCCGACCGTGCCGATGACCGAGTCCGGGTCGAGCCGCACGCCTTCGAAGAACACCTCGTTGAACGGCGCCCGGCCGGTCATGTCACGCAGCGGCCGGACCTCGACACCGGGCGCGTGCATGTCCACCACGAACATGGTCAGGCCCTGGTGTTTCGGCACGTCCGGGTCGGTCCTGGCCAGCACCGCGCCGAAGTCGGCGAGGTGGGCCAGAGTCGTCCACACCTTCTGGCCGTCGAGCACCCAGCCCTCGCCGTCGCGCACCGCGCGGGTCTGGAGGCTGGCCACGTCGGAACCGGCGCCCGGCTCGGAGAACAGCTGGCACCAGATCTCCTCGCCGCGCAGCAGTGGCCGCAGGTAGCGGGTCTTCTGCTCGTCGGTGCCGAGATCGACGATGGTCGGCCCGCACATGCCCATGCCGATGATGAACGGCCGGGTCGGCAGGTCGAAGTCCTTGGCCACGTCGTTGAAGGCGAGCTGCGCCGCTTCGCCGAGGCCCTGGCCACCGTAGGAGGCGGGCCAGGTGATGCCGGCGAACCCGGCATCGTGCAGCGCGGCCTGGAATTGTTGGGCGACCGCCAGTTCCTCGGTATCGACGGTCGGCACGTTGGCGGTGAGCCACGACCTGGCCCGCTCCCGGAATTCGTGCCACTGTTGCTGGTCCGCGTCGACCATCGTGCCCGCTCCTTCGCGTGCGGTGCCACCGGCGTCTTGGACTTTACTTATCGCTCGCTAAGGTGGCAAGGCGGCGGGCGTGGCCAGTTCGAGTCCGGCGGCGCGGATCTCGGCGTCATTTCGCATCAGCGATAGCGATCTCGTAGCTTGACGATGTGACGATCGGTCCATAGCTTAGTGAGCGGTCGCTAAAGTACCCAACGGAGGGTGACGAGCCGCATGTATCCCGGGACCTACGCTGCGCTCACCCCGACGAAGCCGGCCGTCATCCACAGCGGCACCGGCGCCTCGATCAGCTACGCCGAACTGGACGAGAACTCGATCCGACTGGCCCGGTTCCTGCACGAGGCCGGACTGCGCCCCGGCGACGACGTCGCGCTGCTGACCGACAACGACCCGCGCTGCTTCGAAGTGTACTGGGCGGCGATGCGCTCGGGCCGCTACCTGACCGCTGTCAACCGCTACCTCGCCCCGGCCGAGGCCGCCTACATTCTCAACGACTGCGGCGCTCGCGCGCTGATCGTCTCGTCGAAACTGGCCGACCTGGCCAAGGCTCTGATCCCGTTGACACCCAAGATCGAGCACCGGCTGGTACTCGACGGCGAACTGGCCGGGCACGAGTCCTATTCGGACGCACTCGCCTCGGTGTCGGCCGATCCGCTGCCGGAGCAGCCCTGCGGCGCGGACATGCTGTACTCGTCGGGCACGACCGGTCGACCAAAAGGAGTCAAGCTACCGCTGCCGGACCGGCAGGTGGACGAGCCGGGCGACCGAATGGTCGCGTTGTTCGGCCCCGCCTGCGGTTTCGACGACAACAGCATCTACCTTTCCCCCGCGCCGATCTATCACGCGGCGCCACTGCGGTTCGGCGGGATGGTGCAGGCGCTGGGCGGCACGGTCGTATTGATGCCACGCTTCGACGCGGAGGCGGCCCTGGCCGCGATCGAGCGATACCGGGTGACGCACAGCCAGTGGGTGCCGACCATGTTCGTGCGCATGCTCAAACTCGACGACGCCACCCGGGCCAGCTACGACCTGTCCAGTCACCGGGTCGCGGTGCACGCGGCGGCGCCGTGTCCGGTCGAGGTGAAGCGGCGGATGATCCAGTGGTGGGGGCCGATCCTGTTCGAGTACTACTCGTCGACGGAGGGCATCGGTGCGACGTTCATCGGCAGCGCGGACTGGCTGCGCAAGCCGGGTTCGGTCGGGCGCGCGGCGAACGCGATCGTCCACGTGTGTGCCGATGACGGCGCCGAGTTGCCGGTCGGCGAGATCGGGGTCGTGTACTGGGAGAACGAGCGCCAGATGTTCCAGTACCACAACGATCCCGACCGAACGACGCAGGCACAGCACCCAGACCATCCACTATGGACAACAGTCGGCGACATCGGCCGAGTCGACGAGGACGGGTACCTGTTCCTGACCGACCGCAAGGCATTCATGATCATCTCAGGCGGTGTGAACATCTATCCGCAGGAGATCGAGGACTGCTTCGCGCTGCACCCCAAGGTGGACGATGTCGCCGTGATCGGCGTACCGGACGAGGAAATGGGCGAGGCGGTGACGGCCGTCGTACAGCCCGCACCTGGCGTGACACCAGGCCCGGAACTGGCCGAGGAACTGCTCGACTACGTCCGCGAACGCATCGCACACTACAAATGCCCACGCACCATCGACTTCAGCGACGACCTGCCGCGCACGCCGACCGGAAAACTGGTCAAGGGCGAACTGCGCAAACGCTATCTCACCCAGGACTGAAGGAGGCCGACATGCAGATCACCGCAGCGATACTGCGCGACCGCGAGGCCGCGCACACCCTGGAAACCGTTGAACTGGCCGAACCGGGGCCTGGCGAGGTCGTTGTGCGCATCAGCGGAGTCGGTCTGTGCCACACCGACATGATGCCGCGCAGCCCGGCCTCCTTCGCGCCGTTGCCGTTGATCCTCGGGCACGAGGGCAGCGGCGTGGTGACCGAGGTCGGCCCGGACGTCACCGGAATCGCGCTCGGCGATCACGTGATCGCCTCCTTCGACACCTGCGGCGACTGCGCGAACTGCCTCGCCGCCCACCCCGCCTACTGCGCGACCTTCCTCCCGCGCAACCTCACCGGCCGCGCCGTGGACGGATCCACGTCGGCCCACGACGCCTCCGGCGCGGAGGTGAGCGTGCGCTGGTTCGGCCAGTCCTCCTTCGCCAGCCACGCCCTCGTCGCCGCGCGCAACCTCGTCGTTGTCGACCCGGACCTGCCACTGGAACTGCTCGGCCCCTTGGGATGCGGCGTGCAGAGCGGTGCCGCATCGGTGTTCAACGCGTTCGGGGTCCGGCCCGGCGAGAGCATCGCGGTGTTCGGCGTCGGCGCGGTCGGACTCTCCGCGGTCATGGCGGCCAGAATCGCGGGCGCGAGCACCATCATCGCGGTCGACCGGCACGAATCGCGCCTCACCCTGGCCACCGAGCTGGGCGCGACGCACACCCTCACCTCGGGCGCCGACCTTGCCGGCGAGATCCACCGCATCACCAACGGCGGCGCACAGTACACATTGGACACGACCGGCGTGCCGGAAGTGATCACCGCCGCGATCAACGCGCTGCGGCCGACCGGCACGTGCGGCATGATCGCGTTGAATCAGGGCGACCTGACGATCGCGCCGTCGACGATGGCGTTCGGCCGCACCCTGATGGGCATCTTCGAGGGCGACGCGGTGCCCAGGCTGATGATTCCCAAGCTGATCGAGTTGTGGCGCCAGGGCCGCTTTCCCTTCGATCGGCTGGTCAGCACCTTCCCGCTGGATAGGATCAACGAGGCGGAGGCGGCGATGGCGCGCGGCGAGGTGGTCAAGCCGGTGCTGGTGCCCTCCGGCTGAGCGAGGAGAGCGAGTATGGCGACCAACCGGGAGCAGCAGGTCTCGTTGGCGAGCGGGACGAGCACGGCGGACTGGCAGCTGCCGCCGATCCTGGCCGGCGCCAAGGCCGCGTTCGAGGAACACGGGTATCACGGCACGACGGTGCGGGACATCGCGCAGCGCGCGGGGGTTACCGTGCCCGGCTTGTACTACCACTACGAGAGCAAGCAGGCGATGCTGATCGCCCTGCTGATGGGCAGCATGCAGGCCCTGCTCGACCGGTGCGACACGGCGCTGGCCAAGGCCGGTGAGGATCCCCGGAGTCGGCTGTCCGCGTTGGTGGAGTGCGTCGTCGAGTTCATGGCGCGGCACGCGTCGCAGGGCCTCACCTCGGAGCTGCGCAGCCTCGAACCGGACAACCGCACGCGATACGTGGCGCTGCGCGATGAGCTGGAGCAGCTGACAAGGGACATCGTGACAGCAGGCAACAACGCCGGGATGTTCAACGCCGAGTTCCCGGTGGAGACGACCCGCGCGGTGCTGACCATGTGCGATGCGGTGGGCCGCTGGTACCGACCTGGCGGGCGGCTCTCCCCCGGCACGGTCGCCAAGCGGTATGTCGCGATCGCGTTCAACACGGTGGGCTGCCGGGAACCGGCCTGATCAGCCGATCGGCTCGGGGATCGGTTCGGCCGGCTTGCGGGTGCGCAGCGTGGCCAGCACCGAACCGCCGAGGATCAGTACGGACGCGACGATGGTCAACGGCGTGACGCTCTCGTTGAGCACCAGTGCACCGGCGAACACCGCGACCGGCGGATTGAAGTAGGTGAACACCATGGCCCGCCCCGGTCCTTCGGCGCGGACCAGCGCGAAGAACACGATGAAGCCGAGCGCGGTACACATCAGGCCAAGCCCCAGCAACGCCAACAGCACCGACATTCCCGGTGCCGTCGCGGGCCAGGTGAGCACCGCGGCGGGCGCGTAGAGCAATGCGGCGAACCCCAGGCTGGCGCTGGTCATCAGCGGACCCGGCACGTCGGCGAGCTTGGTCGCGATGATGCGCGGCGCGATCGCGTACAGGATCGCGGTGATCAACACCTCCACGATGGCGAACGTGTCCCCACCGCCCCGCCAGAGGTCGGGACCGGCGAGCAGCGCGACGCCGCCGAAGCCGACCAGCAGGCCGGTCCAGCGCAGCGAGCCCAACCGTTCGGGGTTGCTCCCGAACTGGCCGATGATCGCCCCCACGATCGGCACGGCCGCGATCAGCATGCCGGTCAACGAGCTGGGCAGGCGGTGTTCCGCGTCGGGCAACAGGAACCAGGGCAGCAGGATCTCGGTGGCCGCGAAGGCCAGCAGCGGTAACCAGTGCCTGCGCAGGATCGCGAGGTGGCCGCGACGAACCGCGAACGGGAGCAGCGCGAGCGCGCCGATGCCGGTCCGCGCGAACACCAGCACCCACACGGACACGCCACCGTCCGCGATCTTGATCAACAGATAGGGAATCCCCCACAGCAGTGCCATCAACCCGAACAGCACCCACCCGCGCCTGCTCAACTGACCTCCCTCAGCGACGATGTCACCGAAGTTCAGCCGACGCGACCGACGCTGTCTTGAACGCTGTTGCGGAAACGGCCGGGAGTAACGCCGACAACCCGCAGGAACCAGCGGTTCAGATGTGCCTGATCGGCGAACCCCACCAGCGCCGCCGCCTCCGCCGGCCGGTGACCGTCGACGAGCAGGCAGCGGGCGCGGTTGACTCGGTACTGGGCCAGCCAGGCGTAGGGCGTCATGCCGATCTCGGCCTGGAAGGCGCGCAGCAGCTGGAACCGGGACAGGTCGAACTCGGCGGCGATCTCGGCCAGCGACGGCGGGTCGAGGAGTTCGTCGCCGAGCCGAGCCATGGCGGCCCGGGCCACGCGGTGCCCCGGTTGTGGGCCGGTCCGGCGCGGGCCAGGCTCGGCATGACGGGCGAGGAGCGTGGCCAGCCCGCTGGTCAGCCGGCTTTCCGCCTCGATCCGGTCGGCACCGCTTGCCAACGCGACGTGCGCGGCGCGCAGGGCCTCGGCCAGCTCGGCATCGGCCACGATCGGCACCGGGAAGTGCGGACTGGCCAGGCCGGACTCGGCAACCAGCGCCGCCGCCGGATACATGGCGCGATAGGCGAACCCCTCCGGTATCGCCGAATAGCCGGTATGCGGCTCGCCCGGTTCGAGAATGACCACGGTGCCAGGACTCGCGTACCACTTGGCGCCCCGGTAGTCGAGCACCTCGACACCCTCCGAGCAGACGCCGATGGAGAACTCCTCGTGCGCGTGCGGCGCGAAGCGGTGCTGGACGAAGCGCGCGTCGAGCAGATCCAACGGCAGGTCACGATGCGCGGCCACCCGCGTCCACCGCGTCCGTTCGCCCGCCCCGTCCCGCATGCCGCGAACGTACGCCGATCGGAAGGCCGGCGGCAGCCCCGCCGGCCTCCACGCGATCTCCTCAGACCGTCTTCGCGCACCGCCGTCCATGATGTACTCGGCGCCCGCGATGCTCGCGCCCTTTAGGCGAAACCACGAACGTGATCAGCTCGGCGATCTCGTCCGGCTCGACCAGCCGACCGGTGGTCATCCCGCTGGCGGCCGGCACGGCCGCGATCAAGGTAGCCTGATCGACGCCCTGCGCCGCGGCGAGCGCCGCGCCGACCGGCCCCTCCCAGAGGTAGGTCAGCGTCGGGCCGGGCGTCAGTGTGTTCACCCGCACGCCCTGCCGGCCAACGAGTTCTGGCGCGCGAACGTGGCCCTGCCGCTCCCTCCTGACCAGCACATTCTGACTCGTTACCGAATAGACATCAGCTTTTCTCCGAAACCCCGGTTTGGCCGACACCCGTCCCGGCTACTCCGCTGTCGGCCCAAAACACGGGCCCGCAGACTGATCACGGAAGCGCCGGCGGTGGCAGGTCCCGTCGGCGCTTCGCCTTTCCCGACCGCATCAAGCGTCGCCCTCGACGGTGCCCCGATCGCTAACCTTGATGAATGCCCAAGGAGCCGAAATACCGCCGCAGATCCGCAAGGGTGCTACTGATCGACGGCCGCGATCGGTTGCTGCTACTGAAGAAGCTGCCGAACAAGAAATACCTCGAAGAGGGCATCACCTGGTGGACCCCGGGCGGCGGCATCGAGCGCAAGGAGTCGATCCGCCAAGCGGCCGCCCGCGAACTCCACGAAGAGGTCGGCCTGAAAGTCGACGAGGCCGACCTCGGCGACCCGATCGCCAACCGCAGCGGCTACGCCGATCTACCGTGGGCGCGCGGCCTGTTCCGCGACGACTTCTTTCTTTACCGTGTCGAGACGCACGAGGTCGACACCAGCCACCAGGAGGCCTACGAAGTCGAGATGGACGGCGGCCACCACTGGTGGAGCATCCCCGAACTGGCGGCAACCACCGAAACGATCTTCCCCTCCGGCTTGGTCCCCCTGCTGACCGACCTGATTGCCAACCGCATTCCCGCCGAGCCCATCACCCTCCCCTGGCCGTAGCCCTGATTCCCGCCCCTGTCAACCCATCTGACCTCCGAAACCCCGAGTTATCCACATCAGCCCTCACCATCCACAATCGACTCCGGCCAATTTGCCCCCGCCAAGCCGGGCCGAATAGGCTGGAACAGGGCCGTTCCCCCCTGGGATGGGCGGGGGCTGCGCTGATTCGGCTTCGTTTGCGTTGTGCGGGAACGATTCTCCTGATCTGGTTGACGTCGGGTGTTCGGTGGTGACTCGGCGGGTGCGTTGTGTCGATCCGGGCGGCTGCCGTTCGTGTAGTGGGCAGAGGGGCCGACCCGCTGGTCGGCCTGCCCAACGAATCGAGGGAGACGTCATGTCCGAGCCGACGGTGCTGATGGATGGCCTGGGAATTCCCGAATCGCCTCGGTGGCACGAAGACCGACTGTGGTTCTGCAACTGGATCGAGCGGCAGGTGGTTGCCGTCGACCTCGACGGCAACCACCAGATCAGCGCGGCAACGGGCGACCGGGCGATGGGATACTCCATCGACTGGCTGCCTGACGGCAGGTTGCTGATGACCGGAGACCAGTTGCGGCGCCAGGAGCCCGACGGATCGATGGTCGTCCACTCCGAGCAAACCGCCAACGAAATCGTCGTGGACGGGCGCGGCAACACCTATGTCAACGGCGCGGACTTCAACTTCGCCGGCGGTGAGGCACCCAAGCCCGGCTACATCAAGCTCGTCACGCCGGATGGCGAACTGCGCCAGGTCGCCGACGACATCCAGTTTCCCAACGGCATGGTCGTCACGCCGGACAACCGGACGCTGATCATCGCCGAGTCGTTCGCGGGCAGGCTCACCGCGTTCGACATCGAAGCGGACGGACTGCTGGCCAATCGGCGGGTCTTCGCCGACGGTCTTGGCCCGGACGGCATCTGCCTCGACGTCGAAGGCGCGGTCTGGACTTCCACCGGCGCGAACTCGATCGTCCGCGTCGCCGAGGGCGGCGAGGTGCTTGCGCGCGTCGAACTTGACGCGGAGCGGGCGCCGTTCGCGTTGATGCTAGGTGGGCCGGACCGGCGAACTCTGTTCATCATGACCGCCGAATGGCGCATGGCCGACGGCATCACCGAGAATCTGGCGCGGCTGGTCAATGGGCCTCGCACGGGACAGATCCTGGCGCTGCGGGTCGATGTTCCCGGTGCCGGTCGTCCATAGCTGGGCGCCTGCGCGCCGTTGGTATCCGAGCTAACTATCCAGTTAGTTTTCAGGCGGTGCGGTGACCCGTTGCGGCTGGTTGACTGGGCGAGGGCTTGATGTCTGACGAGCCTGATGCCCGATGAGCCTGATGGGGGCGAGGCGAGGTCGTGGGCGAACGCCGATGGCGACCGGCCGGTGCGCTGGTCGCTGTCGGCTGGGATTCTCTGGATCGAACCCTGGATCGACTAAGAGCGCTCTCACCTGGGAATCGCAGGCTGCCCTGATGAGCGACGATATCGCCTCTTCCTTTCGTGAACAGCCAAATCGTCGGTCTTCAACAGTTAACGGTTGGGTTTCGATCAGCCTGTCTCCGTGACTTCTGTTTAGAGCGCTCTCACAGTGGACGATGATGAGATCATGCGGGGACGGAAT
>DASYBO010000490.1:0-4134 GCA_036500685.1 Pseudonocardiaceae bacterium
CCAGCTGGCTCGGCGCGACCGCGCTGTGCGCGACGCTGGGCCTCTGGTTGGCCGCCATTCGAGGCTCGGACCCTACTTGAACAGGTGTTTGACCGGTTTTGTCAGAGTGCTTCGCTATGTTGCCGTTGTGACCGAAAACGACGGTTGGCCGTGTTGCACGACTCCGATCACGGCCACCGCCGGGCCTGACGAGATTCGCGCGGCCCCTGCTGTCAGCATGACCGCTGAAATGTCGGGTTCGGTCGGTTACCTGTCAAGGTGACGCGCTCATCGACGAGGAGCGTGAAGAGCTTCTGCGGGATTACCACGAGGCACTTGTCGAGCCGGACCGTACGGTCGATCTCAGCAAGGTGTTCGAGGTCCTCACGAACTATCACGGCATCGCGTGGCTGACCAAGCACCAGTGCGCGGAAGTACATCGACGCATGCTCGATCGCGTCGCTCACGCTCAGCGGACCGGTGAAGCTCCTGCGGGGAGTATCACCGCGGACGAGATGGGGGCGTTGCTGGCGAAGCGGCTGGCGCGGTAGGTGTACAAGAAGAAACCCGACGGGATGCGGGCTCGACATCGCCGGGTAAGGCTGCGGGGTGGGCGTGAGCGCGGCCACTTGTGGGCTACCTGCGAGACTGGGGGCCGTGACGGCCAACGAAGCAAATACCAGCCGGTCGCGAGAGCTGTTCGAGCGGGCCGCGACGGTCACGCCCGGCGGGGTGAACTCGCCGGTGCGGGCGTTTCACTCGGTCGGGGGGACGCCGCGGTTCATGGTGTCGGGCAGTGGCGCGTATCTGACCGACGCGGATGGCAATACCTACGTCGACCTGGTCAGTTCGTGGGGGCCGATGATCCTCGGGCACGCGCATCCCGCGGTGGTCGCGGCCACGCAGCGGGCGGCGGAGCGGGGGTTGTCGTTCGGGACGCCGACCGAGGGTGAGGTCGAGCTGGCTGAGGAGATCATCGCTCGGGTCGCGCCGGTGGAGCAGGTGCGGCTGGTCAACTCGGGGACCGAGGCGACGATGAGCGCGATCCGGCTCGCGCGGGGGTTCACCGGGCGGAGTCGGATCATCAAGTTCGCAGGGTGCTATCACGGGCATGTGGACGCGCTGCTGGCCGACGCCGGGTCGGGGGTGGCCACGTTGGGCCTGCCGACCTCGCCGGGGGTGACCGGCGCGCAGGCGGCCGACACGATCGTGCTGCCCTACAACGACGTGGACGCGGTGCGCGCGGCGTTCGCGGCCGAGCCGGACGGGATCGCGGCGGTCATCACCGAGGCGGCCGCGGGCAACATGGGTGCGATCGCGCCGAGGCCGGGGTTCAACGCGGCATTGCGGGAGATCGCGCACCAGCACGGTGCGCTGCTGATCATGGACGAGGTGATGACCGGATTCCGGGTCTCCCTCGCCGGTTGGTACGGGCTTGAGGGCGTCGATGGCGACCTCTACACCTTCGGCAAGGTCATGTCCGGGGGGTTGCCGGCCGCCGCGTTCGGCGGGCGGGCCGAGGTGATGAGCCGGTTGGCGCCGGTCGGGCCGGTGTATCAGGCGGGGACGCTGTCCGGGAATCCGGTCGCGGTCGCGGCTGGTTTGACCGCGCTGCGGCATGCCGACGCGGTGGTCTACCAGTTGCTGGACGCGAACGCGCGCAGGCTGGGCGAGATCTTCGACAAGGGGCTGAGCGCGGCGGGGGTGCCGCATCACGTGCAGTTCGCCGGCAACCTGCTCAGCGTGTTCTTCACCGAGAACGGACAGGTCTTCGACTACGCACAGGCCAGGGCCACCCAGACCTGGCGCTATCCGGCGTTCTTCCACGCCCTGCTCGATCATGGCGTCTACGGACCGCCGAGCGCGTACGAGGCGTGGTTTGTGAACGCGGCCATGGACGAGGCCGCGTTCGAGGTCATCGAGGCCGCGATGCCGCACGCAGCGGCCGCGGCGGCAAGCGCTGAGCGGGTGGTGGGATGAGCGAGGGCCCGAACCGGACGATCGTGCACCTGGTCCGGCATGGTGAGGTACACAACCCGGAGGCCGTGCTGTACGGCAGGCTGCCCGGTTACCACCTGTCCACGCGCGGTGAGCAGCAGGCGATCATCGTGGCCGAATTCCTCGCCGACCGCGACATCGTGCACGTCGCGCACTCGCCGTTGCAGCGCGCCGAGCAGACCGCGGCGCCGACGGCCGCTTCGCACCGGCTGGATCCGGTGATCGACGACCGGCTGATCGAGGCGGGCAACGTCTTCGAGGGCAAGAAGGTCTCCGTCGGCGACGGCGCGCTGCGCGATCCGCGCAACTGGCCGAAGCTGCGCGACCCGTTCACCCCGTCCTGGGGCGAGGCGTACCTGACCATCGCGCACCGCATGCTGGCCGCGGTGCACCGCGCCCGTGCGGCCGCGGTCGGGCACGAGGCGGTGTGCGTGTCGCACCAGCTGCCGATCTGGACGTTCCGGCGGTTCATGGAGGGCAAGCGGCTCTGGCACGACCCGCGCAGCCGGCAGTGCGCGCTGGCCTCGATCACCAGTTTCGAGTTCGAGGCCGAGCGGCTGGTCGGCATCACCTACCGCGACCCGGTGGCATCGACGAACGCGCGGGTGAGCGGGCGATGACTCGGCGCTGGGCGGTCGCCCTGCCGGCGCTGGTCGCGGCGGCGCTGGTGCTCAGCGGGTGCGGCGCCGGCAAGAACGCGGTGAACACCAACGCGGACTACAACTTCGTCTCGCCCGGCGGCCAGGTCGAGTTCTTCTACCCGGCGACGCAGCGCAAACCGCTGCCGGACCTGGCCGGGTCGAGCCTGCAGCAAGCGGACAAGCAGATCGGCATCTCCAGCTTTCCCAACGATGTGGTCGTGCTCAACATCTGGGGCGCGTGGTGCGCGAACTGCCGCGCGGAGGCTCCGGAACTCCAGCAGGTCTACGACCAGACCAAGAGCGCGGGCGTGCAGCTGCTCGGGATCGACTTCAAGGACCAGAGCCGCAACGCCGCGCTGGACTTCATGAGCGACTACCAGATGAACTATCCCTCCATCTACGACTTCGCCGGCCGGACCCTGTTGGAGCTGAACAACTTCCCGCGCAGTTCGGTGCCGACCACGATCGTCCTGGACCGCCAGCACCGGGTGGCCGCGGTGTATCTGCACCAGATCACCGCCGCCGAGTTGCTGCCGGAGATCCAGAAGGTCGCGCAGGAGAAGGTCTGAAGTCAGCGTGAAGTGCCGGCGATGCTGCTGTGATCCAGAACGCGACCGGGGATACCGGTGTCGAGCTGCTGGATCGCACTACCTACGGTTGAGCGCGTGAACCCCACCGAGCTCGCCGCAACGGGGCCGCTGCTGCTGGCCGCGGGTGTCGCGGTGGCCGCGGGCGCGGTGTCCTTCGCGTCGCCGTGCGTGGTTCCGCTGGTTCCCGGTTACCTTGCCTACCTGGCCGGCCTTGTCGGCGCGGAAACACCGGCGGTGACCGCGGACGAGCCCGCGCGCAAGGGTCGGTTCCGGGTGGCCTGGGCCGCGCTGCTGTTCGTGGCCGGGTTCACCGTGGTGTTCGGCGCCGCGTCCATTCTGGTGTTCGGGGTGGCCAACTCGCTGCTGGACAACGAGCAGCTGCTGGAGCGCATCGGCGGCGTGGTGACCATCCTGATGGGCCTGGTGTTCATCGGCCTGGTCCCGGCCATGCAACGGGAGTTCCGGCTGCACGCGGTGCCCAAGGCGGGCATGTGGGGCGCGCCGCTGCTCGGCGCGGTGTTCGCGCTGGGCTGGACGCCGTGTCTCGGGCCGACGTTGACCGGGGTGCTGTCCGTCGCGGACGCCACCGAGCCGGGGGTCGGCAACACGGTTCGCGCGGTCCTGCTGATCATCGCCTACTGCCTCGGCCTGGGCGTGCCGTTCGTGGTGCTCGCGCTGGGTGCCCGCTGGGCGGTGCGGGCCACCGGGTGGCTGCGCCGGCATGTGCGCGGCATGCAGATCACTGGCGGCGTGCTGCTGCTCTGCGTTGGCGTCGCGCTGGTCACCGGTGCGTGGGACGTGCTGATCTCCTGGCTGCGGGAAACCGTGGCCTCCAACGCGACATCGCCGATCTGAGGTGGCCGCCGCCGTGACCAGGACCGTCAACGAGCCGACCGAGCAGACCGCGAGTGAGCCGCCGCGCCGGT
>DASYBO010000491.1:0-13042 GCA_036500685.1 Pseudonocardiaceae bacterium
GGGCGTGCCGGGCGGGGACGGCGGGGTGGTGTCGCCGCTGCCGCCGTAGACGGAGAACTCATCGAGCGAATAGCCGTGACTGGCGTCGGCGCGACAGCGTTTCGTGCCCAGCATACGTACGTAGCGGCCGGTGCCCTTGAGTCCGGTGTGGTTGTCGGCGCCGCCCTTGCCGGTGGTAGTGCTGAAGATCTGCGTCCACGCGTTGTGGTCGGGTGAGATGTCCAGTTCGTACGCGGTGGCGCAGGACGCGTCCCAGTCCAGTTCGATCCGGTCGACGTTGTACATGGCGCCGAGATCGACGTAGATCCAGGATGGATCAACGTTGGCGGTGCTGGCCCAACGGGTGCTCGTGTTGCCGTCGACCGCGTTCGCGGCGGCGCAGCAGCCAGCGGCCGACGAGGCCGTCACCAGTTTGTTCAACGACAGCAGCGAATCGGCAGCCGGTCGGCCGGCCGAGTTCGCGACTGCCGCGCTCAGCATCGCCAGCAGGACTGCGACGATCGCGGTCACTGTCGCGAAGCCCTTGTACCTCCTCACATGTGCCTCCCCGGTTCAGATCATTTCTGCCAGAAGGTGATGTCCTTGAAGTGCGCCTGCGCCTTGGCCCCTGTGGTGTTGTAGACACCGTTCTTGAAGTACCAGACCTTGCTGGCCGGCGCGGAATAGTGCGCGGTCAGCACCAGGGAACCGTTGATCCACACGCGAAGGGTCCCGTTGGCCGGGTTGAAGTCGGCGTTGAGCTGGAACCACTTGCCCCACATATTCGTGGCCAGCGGCGTTTTGGTCACGCTGTTGTAGATGTTGCCGTTGTCGTGGGTGTTGATGTAGATGGCTTCGCCGCCGGTGTCGCCCTTGACCTGCATGACGCACGCGCCGTTGGTGCCAGCGTCGATCAGCACGTCGCCCTGCCACTGGTGCTCGGTCTGCGACCAGTTGGTGTGCCAGCGCATTTCCGTGCGCGGCCCGGTGCCGGAGCCCTGCTTGAACGGCTTGTCGCCCTGCTGGATCCAGGCGTTGTACTCCGGGCCCGAGGTCACCGAGAATCGGTCGGACTGCGGCAGGTTGTATGGGTGCTGCACGGAGTATGTATCGCTGTATTGGGTCAACCCCGAGGTCGGGCTCGTGGCCGCTGAGGTGATGGTTGTGCCGGCTGCCAGGATGACCGCGGCAACCGCGATCGGGATGAGGAACAAGCGCCTGCGCATGGTGCCCCGCCTTTCACCTCCGGTTCGACATATCGGCCTTGCGAAGTGTAAACGTTTTCATAGATCGGAGGAATCAACGACGATTCACAGATTTCTCCGATTGTGAAATCGGCGAACTCGCTTTGTCACACAGGTTTCTTCGATGTACGGGTCCCGGATACATCCGAAGTCACTGGTTGTCGAGGGTTTCCCGGATGATCTCGGCGTGGCCGGTGTGCTGGGCCGTCTCCACGATGACGTGGGTCAGGATGCGGCGCACGCTCTGCACGCTGCGCGGCTGATCGTCCCAGGGCGCGCTCGGCATCTCACGACGCTCGGACAGGTCGGGTAGCGCGGCGATGACTTCCTCGGTGTGCGCTGCGACCTGCTCGTAGTGCGTGACGAGTTCGGCGAGGGTTTCGCCTGGCGCCATGGTGAACTGGTTCTGGTGGTCGATCATCCACTGTGGATATTCGCGCGCGGTACCCGCCATGATCTCGGCCCAGCTGACGCCCTCGGGAAGTTCGAACGACAGCGCGGACGGACCCTCGACGATGAAACGCAGCCAGTTCTCCTCGCCTGCCGCGACGTGCTTGATGAGCCCACCGAGGCACAGTGCGCTGACCGTCGGACGCGTCGCGGCTTGCTCGTCGGTGAGTCCGTCGGTGGTCTTGATCAGGTTGGCTCGGGCCACCGCGAGGTCGGCGATGATGTCGGCGCGTTCGGTGTCTTCGGTTGGCATGGGATCACTCTGACATGGGTAGCGGTCAGTTTGTGTCCGCTTTGCCGAGGTCGGTGATGATCTCGGCGGCGGCGCGTTGGCCCTCCTCGGCGCCACCTTCCATATAGCCCTGGAAGTTGACCGAGCAGTGCTCGCCCGCGAAGTGCACGTTGCCCTGCCGGACGCCCTCATAACCGGCGAAGTGCTGGCAGTAGCGGGTGGGCCAGTAGGAGTAGGAGCCGTAGGAGTATGGGTTGAGGTACCAGGTGGACAGAAGTGCTTTACCGTTCCACAGCTTTGACAACCCGGGGTACACAGGCTCGATCTGGCTGAGGAACCGGTCGGCGTAGGCGCGGATCGTCGGGTTGTCGGAGGAGCCGAAGGCGTGGTCGGGAGTGAACGAGCGGGCCACGTCGCCGCCGAGGAAATCGACCAGGATGCCCTGGGCGCCGGGCTGGGCTCGGCTGACCTCCCAGGTGTTCTGGTAGCCGGTGTCGGCGTAGGTCTGGCCGGTCGAGCGGCCCGGCCAGGCGCCGGTGCCGTTCCAGAGGCGGGAGTCGAACTGGAGTTGCAGTTTTCCGTTGACGCCCATGGGCATGGCCGCGTAGGTCGCGCGTTTGCGGTCGTCGAAGCCGGCGCGGGAGAAGTCGATGCGCTTCATTACGCCAAGGGGAACTGCGAGGATCGTGTGGTCGGCGGTGAGCGTGTAGTTGCCGCCGTTCTCGGCTGTGAAGGTGAGGGTTTGGGTGTTGTCGGCGTTGACCGCCAACGCGACAAGGCGCCGGCCGAAGGTGATGGTGTCGGGTGGGAGGGCGGCGGCGATGGCTTTCGGGAGTTGTTGGTTGCCGCCGCGGATGTGGTAGCGCTCGTCGCTGGTGCCGAACATGTCGAACGCGCCGGGGGCCGGCTGGTAGCCGAGCAGACCGATCAGGCCCAACGCGGTCTGGGCGCTGGTTTGCGCGCCGAACTCGATCGTGTAGGCGACGTCGAGGAGTTGGCCGAACAGGCTGCGATGGCCGCCGGGCACCCGGCTCTCGATCCAGTCGTATGCGGTCATGTTCGACAGGGCGATGCCGGCGGGGGAGGCGTCGGAATCGTAGGTGACCGGGTAGGCGAACGAGTCGAGGTCCTTCTGCAGGGCCGCGTAGACCGGCTCGAAGTCGGTTTTCGCCTTCGCGTAGGGGTAGTAGTTCCCGTCGAAGTGGTAGGTGTCGGTGGAGTCGGCCGGCATGGCGGCCTTGAGGTCGTCGAGGGAGAGGTTGAAACGTTGGGCCAGGCCCTGGATGGCGGTGTGGTCGGAGTCGATCAGTTCGCCGCCCCACTCGGAGACCTGGTCTGATTCCCAGTACGAGCCGGGGACGGTGGAGAACATTCGGCCACCGACTCGGCGGTTCGCCTCGTACACGCTGGCCGCGATGCCCTTGTCCTGCAACGCGAGCGCCGCCGCCAGACCGCTGATCCCGGCGCCGACGATCACGATCCGCTGTTGTCGCGTCGCGGCCGTCGCTGGTAGGGCGCCGCTGCCGAGCGCGATGGCGCCAGCGCCGAGTGCCGCGCCGCGCGCGAGAAAGGCCCGCCTGCTCAGTCGTGCGCTCCCGTCCCGCTCGGCGAACATCGAACCGATCTGCCGAGCCAACTGGGTGCGTGCCATGCGGGATCCTCCCTAGTTCGTCACGCTGAAGCGGAAGTCGTACGAGCTGCCGGCGGCGTCGCGGGCGTGCAGGGTCATCTGGCCGCGAGCGCGCGCCCAGGTGCCGGTGCCACCGGTGATCGCGAGGACCGAATCGGCGCTGTCGTAGAACGGGCCTTCCACGGTGAGCGAGCCGCCGGGCAGGATGGTCGTCCACGAGCATTCCCAAGCCACACCGACCTTGGTGCGCACACACGAGCCCTGGTCGTTGCCGACCTGGGTGTGGTTGCCGGCGTCGTAGATGGGATTGCCGAAGGCGAGAATGTCGCCGAGGCTGTCGCCCTTCGGGCCGATGTCGACCGTGGTGTCGGTGATGGCGTGCTCGACAACGGTGAAGTTGTTCCCGTGCTGGGCGCTGTTCTGGGTGGTGGCCACGGCGACGCCGGCACCGCCGATGGCCAGCACGGCTACGGTGAGCGTGCCGATCAGGATTGACCTACGCATGAGGATTTCCTTTCCGGTGTGGCCGGGCCACGAAGAAGTAGATGCCGCCGATGATCAGCAGGCCCAGCATGACGACCAGAGTGATCCAGTCGTAGTTGAACAGCGACGCGCGGGGCGAGGTCAGGCCGGAGGGCAGCACGATGTTGACCAGCATCGCGGCCAGGTAGAGCGCGCCGAGGATGCTGACCGGCCAACCCCAGCGGCCGAGTTTGAACGAGCCTTCCGGTTGCCAGCCACGGGCGCGGGCGATCATCGAGCCGATCACGGTGAGCAGGAACGACAGGTAGATCCCGGAGACGCCGAAGGAGACCAGCGCGGTGAGCGCGTTGATGCCGGCCGGGAAGACGAACCACAGGATGTGCACGTTGTGCGAGGGGTTCACGTTGACCAGCAGGGTGAACAGCGCCGGGATGACCGCCGCGACCAGCAGTGCGTTGACCGGGGTGTGGAAGCGTGGCGACACCTTGCGGATGCGGGCGCTGAACGGGATCGCGTTGTCGCGGGCGTAGGAGTAGGTGAGCCGGGAGCCCGCGCCTTGGACGGCGGTGCCGCAGGAGAAGAACGCGATGCAGACCACGACCAGGAAGAGATCCTGCGCCCAGGTCGGCAGCTGGGCGAGGATGGTCGGCACGCCGCCGGTCAGGGACACCGCGGTGTCGTAGCCCTTGGTGGAACTCGGAGTTGCGAGGAGGAGGGCCGCGACGAGGACGAACGACGCGATGCCGCCGTAGAGCAGGGAGGAGCGCATGGCCCTTGGCACCATGCGCGATGCCTGCTTGGTTTCCTCGGCGACGTCGCCGGCTGACTCGAAGCCGTAGAAGATGTAGACGTGCGCGAGGACAGCCACCAGGGCGGCGCCGATCAGCCAGTTGCCGCCGAAGTCCGCGCCGAGCGGGTTGCTGCTGGCGTGTTCGGCGCCCTGCGAACTGAACAGGAAGCCAAAACCGTGGTGGAAACCGACGATGGCCAAGGCGATCGCCACGCCGAAGGTGCCGATGGTCTCCACGTACACACCGATTTTCGACACCCGGCCCATTGCCTTGGCGCCCACGGTGTTGAGCAGGGTCTGGACGACGATCAGCGCGACGGTGATGATCAGGATCGTGCTGTGGCTGGTCGGGTCGAGGCTGGTGCCGAAGATGTTGTTCAGCAACGTGGTCAGGTAGCCGACGATGCCGGTGTCCACACTGGCCACCGTGACCAGTAGGGCGAGGCCGTAGATCCAGCCGACCCACCAGCCGTAGCCGGGGCCGACACTGCGTTTGCCGTACTGGTAGAGCGCGCCCGCGACCGGATAGTGGCTGGCCAACTCGCCGAACACCAGCGCGACCAGCAGCATGAACCCGACGACCGGGATCATCAGCCAGAGGTAGCGGGGTCCGGCCGAACCGGCGCCGAGGACGAACAGCGAGTACACGCCGACCATCGGCGAGAGGTAGGAGAACGCGATGCTGAAGTTGTCGAAGAGCCCGAGTACGCGGCGCAGTTCCTGCTTGTAACCTAATCGTTCCAGATGCGCTGCATCCGCGTCGTCATGCTGTGTGTTCGGCTGGCTCATCGTTGTCTCCCATGGACCGTGGCCGCCCGGATTGGCTTACACTTTAAAACCATATGATTGGATGTCAAGGGAGGCGATATGACTGCGGGGGATTCGCCCGGCGTCGGCCTGACCACGGCCGCCGCGCGAGTCATCATGGGCTCGGGCACCGAACCGGTCGGCCGGGCCGATCAGGTCGCGCAACGCCTCGGCCGCGCCATCCGGCTCGGGCTGATCCTCGATGGTGAACGGCTGCCATCGGAGATCCAACTGTCCGAACAACTCGGCATCGCCAACGTGACCCTGCGGGAAGCACTGGCGACCCTGCGGGAACAGGGCCTCGTGCTGACCCGGCGCGGCCGGGCCGGCGGCACGTTCGTGCGCGCTCCGCTCGACGCCGACCCCGGCGCGCTGCCCGGCCGGTTGGCCGCGTTGAGCACCCAGGACATCCGCGAACTGGCTGATCACCGCACCGCGATCTCGACCACGGTCGCGGACCTGGCCGCGCAGCGGTCCCTGCCGGACGAGGTCGACGACCTGCACCGTCAGGTCGAACGGCTGCGCGCAGCGCGAACGCCGAGCGAACGGCGCAGGGCCGACACCCAGTTCACCATCCTGCTGGCCTCCGCCGCGCAGTCCTCTCGGCTCACCACCGAGGCGATCCGGCTGTTGGCCGAGATCGGTGATCTGTTGTGGCTGCGGCTCTCGCCTGCCGAACACGATGCCGCGGTGCGGGTCCGGTTCCGGCTGGTCGACGCGATCGGGAAACGGCAGCGTGCTCGCGCTCGGGAAGCCGCTGAACAACAGGTCGCCGCCGACACCCGACGCCTGCTCGAGTTGCGGTTGGCGCTCTATGACGAGCCGGAGGTCATCCGATGACTGCGACCTGGTCGGTGCGCGCGGGCCGGCAGCTGCTCGGCACGGTGGCCGCCGAGTTCGAGCGCATCTTCGCGGCGCTGCGGCCGTTGGCCGATGGTTTCGCCGCGATCGAGGAGCCGAGCCGGGAGCGACTTGCCGCGCTGCGCGAGCCAATTTTCGGGCTGCTCGCCGAGCACCGAGACCTCGTGGCCGGGGCGGGCGCGATCGTCGCACCGGGTTTGCTCGCCGACGCCGACTACTGGCTGGAGTGGTGGTGGACCCGCCCGTCCGGCACACCGGAAGCGTTGCGGGTGAACCTTGATCCGACCGCACCGGACTTCTTCGAGTACTCGGCGGCCGAGTGGTATCGCACGCCGGAGCGGACTTCGGCTGGTCACGTCGCCGGTCCGTACGTCGACTATGCCTGCACCACCGAATACGCGACCACGGTCGCGCTGCCGGTGCGGGCGGGGGACAAGTTCCTCGGCATCGTGGCGGCGGACGTGCCGGTGTCCCGGCTTGAACGGCGGGTGTTGCCCGCGCTGCGGCGGCTGGGCAGGCCGCTGGCGCTGACCAACGCGGCCGGGCGGGTGGTCGCGTCGTCGACATCGCAGTGTTTGCCGGGTCAGCTGTTGCCGCTGGGGGAGTGGGCGCCGATCGCCTTGCGCGGATCAGGAGCGGTCATCGACTGGCGGTTGGTCGACCTTTCGCGCTAACCTGTTCGGGTTCGATTCATCGGATGTTGCGGCCCTTCGGGGTGGCAGGTCTGTGGCGCGCGTACCTGGTTTCGCGTACGGCCGCGCCCGGACCCCACCGGATAACCGAAGGGATTCTCGACGATGTCACAATCCTCGCAACCCGCCCAACCGCACGGCGTCAGTAGGCGGACCGCGCTGCGGACGTTGGCCGTCGCCGCCGTGGCCGCGCCGGTCGCCTGGCACACTTTCGCCTCCGCCCCACCTGCCTCGGCCGCAACGCTGCTGTGGCACCCGGTCCCGGCAACCGATGGCCTCAACGCCTTCGAGGGCATCGAGGCCGACCGCGTGAACCAACACCCGGACCGCCACTACGTCTACGTCGAGGGTGGCGACCACTACCGCTTCAACATCTGGGCCGACGACCGCGACACCACCGGCGGCGGCGACCGGCAGCGCACCGAGTCAAAGGGCATGGTGCAGGGCGGCACCATTCTGAAGATGCACAACGGCGAGACCTGGGTCATCGGCTACGACATGTACATGCCGACGACCCTTCACGGCACCAGCAAGTTCACCCACATCTTCCAGACCAAGACGCCCGCTACCAACGCGGGCCCGTGGGTGACGCTGGACCTGACCCGCAGCGGCAGCAAGGAACTGATCAGCGCCCGCGCCTACGCCAACGCCGGTTCACCGAGCATCGCGTCGACCGATCTCGTGCCGCTGCGCGGCAAGTGGGTCAGTGTGCAGTGGACACTCACCATCGGCCCGTCGGGCACGGCGGCATTTCTGATCCGCAACGGCGCCGGCAGCTCGGCACCCATTGCCGCACAGGGCAAGCTGTCCAAAGTGGATATACCAGATCAGGGTGACTACGTGCGGCCGAAGTGGGGCATCTACCGGTCGGTGCAGAGCGCCACCTCCGACATCATCGACACCTACCTGCTGTTCCGCAACTACACGGCAACCCGGAACTGACGGGCCGTTGGTCGCAGCCCTCTCACCGGCTATCTTTCGACCATGTCGTACATGGTCCGGCCGCTGACGGCGGCGACCTGGGACGCGTTCGCGGAACTGGTCGAGCGCAACAACGGGGTCTTCGGTGGCTGCTGGTGCGTCGGCTTCCATCCGGAGTCCCGCCAGCGAGGCCCCATCCGCCGAACCATCAAGGAGGAGCGGGTCCGTACCGACCGCGCGCACGCCGCGCTCGTGCTCGATGGCGAGGGCATCGCGCAGGGATGGTGCCAATACGGACGTCCGGACGAACTACCCGCCATCAAACACAAGCGCGCCTACGACAAGGACGCGCCGCGACCGCCCGACTGGCGGATCACCTGTGTATACGTCGATCCCAAACACCGCGGCCAGGGCGTGGCGCGAGTGGCGCTGGAAGGCGCACTCGACCAGATCGCGCAGGCCGGTGGTGGCCTGGTCGAGGCCATCTCCGAGGTGACCGCCGACCGCGAGGCCCATGGCCGCTTTCTGGCCAGCGCGACCGTCGAGCTCTTCGAGCAGTTCGGCTTCGCACGCGACCGGCAGGTCGGCATGCACGCGTGGATCGTAAACCGGATGGTCGCCCCCTCCCGTCGGCCGACCTGAGTAGTCGGCCGACAGGAGCGGGGTGTCAGCTCAGCGGGAAGTGCTGGGCCGGGGTGCCGTTGCAGGTGTAGATCTGGAGCCGGGTGCCGTTGGTGGTGTTGCCGCTCGGATCGTCGAGGCACAGCCCGGACTGCGGGTTGAGCAGTGATCCGTTGGCCTGCTGCGTCCACTGCTGGCCGCCGACTCCGTTGCAGTCCCACAGTTCGACCGGGGTTCCGACCGCCGTGGCGTTGCCGTCGATGTCGAGGCAGCGGCCCAAGGTCTCCAGCGAGCCGTTGCCGTTGTGGTACCAGTGCTGGTCGATCGAGTAGGACTGGCAGTCCCACAGCTCCACCGCGGTGTAGTTGCCGCCGTTGTCGTCACCGAGCACGTCGACGCACTTGCCAGGAGAGTTGACGATCGGGCTGCCGCCGTTGACCGCGAACTCCTGGGCCGCGGTGCCGTTGCACTGCCAGGTCCGCAGCTGCGTGCCGTTGCCGGTGTTGCCGTTCGGGTCGTCCAGGCAGAAGCCGGATTGTGGGTTGAGCAGTGATCCGTTGGCCTGCTGGATCCATTGCTGGCCGCCGACTCCGTTGCAGTCCCACAGTTCCACCTCGGCGCCCTCGGCGGTGCTGTTGCCGGTGATGTCCAGGCAGCGGCCGATGGTGGACAGGGAGCCGTTGGCATTGTGGGTCCAGTGCTGGTCCTCGGCATAGCTCTGGCAACCCCACAGCTGGGCGGCGGTGCCGTTGGCTCCGGTGTCGTCGCCGGCCACGTCGACGCACTGGCCGCCGGGACCGGCGATGGTGCCCTGCGGTCCGTTGGGCACGTTGGTCTCGCCGGAGTAGCCGACCGAGACCACGTTGGCCTGCACCGCGTTCTCGGTCGCGTCGCTCGGGTAGCCTGCGACCATCACGCCTTCGAAGAAGGTGCCCATGTTCCAGTTGCTGTTGTCGCCGCCGGTGCCCAGGATGATGCCGCCCTCCTGCTGCATCGGTTTGTAGCCGCCCTGGGTTGGCAGCGAGCCGTTCCACCACGTACTCAGCCCGCCGGACTGGGAGTTGCCGCTCTCCAGGGCGTAGGTCGTCTGGCCGTCGTTCTTCAGCATTGCTGTGACGAACGACCCGCCGACACCCGTGTTGGCGGTGTTGGAACCGTTGCCGCCCTGGAACATCCCGTTCTCCATGTCCGCCTCGACCCACGGGCCGTTGCCGCTGCACGGGGCGAAGTAGCAGGTGGTGGCGATGCTGACGGCGTCCATGTGGCCGTTGCCGGTGTCGTTGGGGGTCCGCTCGGCGTTGCCGTAGTCGAAGCAGCAGTTGCTGCCCACGTGCGTGCCGCTGGCCACCATGTACGCACCCTCCGGCGCGCCGTTGGTGGCGACGCCGCGCGCGACTCCGGTGTAGCGGTAGCCGACGAACGGCGAGATCCACACCCCGTACACCTTGTGACCGCCCGCGGTGACCGCGATCTCCGAAGCGTCCGCGCCACGGTCGGCGCCGCTCGCCCCGCCGGCCGGACCGATGGCGAGGTCGTTGTGGTTTGCGGTCTGGTCGTAGATCTTGGTGATCTGACAGGTGGTGTTGGCGCAGAAGACGTCCTGGGCGGCGGCGTCGGCGTAGCCGCCGGTGGCCAGCGGGCCGATGTCCGAGGTTGCCCCGTCGGACGCGCGCCGCACCTGGTAGAGCGGGCCGCCATAGCCGGAGAACAGGGCACGGGTGGTGCTGTGCGCGGCGGCGCACGGGGTGCCGGCCGCGGCGTAGATGTCGCAAGGAAGGGAGCCGGCGGCCTGTGCGGTCCCCGGCAGGATCACCAGCGCGCCGGCGGCGAGCGCGAGCGCGCCGAGGATCCTGAGGCCGGATCTGCTCCAGCGGCGAAATAATCGTGGGAACACTTCTCGCACCTGCTTTCCGTAATGATGCGGGCGAATTTGTTACAACGGGATTTGTTGTTACAACGGACGCATGTTGTTACACGAGAGGTTTGTTGTTACACGCGGCTCAGAACGGGGTGAGTTCCAATGTGCACTGGCTCGGCGCCCCGTCATGGACATAGGCCGCGAAACCCCCGACATCGTCGAACGGGAACCCGTACGCGCGCCCGTCGGCCGTATTGTCGTGCATCGCCTTGGCGTAGTAGTTGGTCGGCGCCACCTGGTAGAACGTGCTGGGGTCGGTGTCGGGTTGGGACGAGTCGGACAGCAGGGTCGAGCGGTTGAAGCCGGCGCCGAGCACGGCTGCCACCGGTCCGGTGAGCCCGTCGTTCGGGGCGCTCAGCGCGCCGTTGCAGTAGACGATGTCCTTGGTGCTGGGCATCGCGAACGGTGCCACACCACCGCTGAACACCAGTTGCCCGTTGGAAACCTGTCCGGTATAGGTGCCGGAGTTGGTGGTGACGGTCAGCGTGTTCGACGCGTACTGGTTCCACACCGCGCTGACGTAGGAGTCGAAGTAGGTCGAGGAGAAGATCCCGGAGTCGATCCCGTGACCGGGCGCGATCACCCGCAGATCGTTCTGCACCACAAGACCGGCGAAGTCGGACTGCCCCGCGATGGCGGCGAAGATGTTGTCGCGTCCACCACCGACCAGCCTCCCGACGGTCTGGTTGGCCGATCCGACCAGGGTGACCGCCAGCGGGATCGCGAACTGGTCCACCATGGTGGTGTCGCAGCTCATACCGCTGCCGTCGCTGGTGAACTCGAAGAAGTCGTGCAGCACCAGGTAGTTCGGGTCCGAGGTGACCCAGCCCGCCGGGTACTGCAGCGCCGGGTTGCCGTTGCCGTCCAGCACCGCCCGGAACTGCAGTTTGTCCACAATCGAGAAGTAGATCCGGCCGGACATGTTGGCCGGCAGGGTGAAGTTGGTGTCGCCGTCGGCGACCAGCGCGATGGACAGGTCGGCGTAGCCGCTCGGGCCGTTGATCGACAGGGACACCGGGGTCAGTGTCCCGTTCGGTGCGACATAGGCCTGCCGGCCGGTGGTCAGGTCGGTGCCGACGATGTAGTACCAGATCTGCCCGTTGGCGTAACGGTAGGTGTGGTTCACGATCGTCATGGCCAACGGGCTGGATGCCGCATTCGAGGCGAACGCGTGACCGTCCAGGGCGGTGCCCATCAATCCCGCGCCGACCAATGCGGCGGCGCCGCGCCCGAGAAATGATCGCCGATTCAACATCAGGAAACCTCCCCATCGAATGCACCGTTGCATCCGAATTCAGGTTTTACCTCGTGCGCAGTGGTTCAGACCAGTTAAGTAGGCGTCCCTGTCCATTTCGAAACATTCACGGGAAAACAAAAATGTGATCCCGCGCCGGCGGCAGGGCCGCGCGAGCAGGTTCGTGCTATACCGAACCAGTGAACATCGTCGTCACCAACGTGCCCGCCGAGCTGCGCTACGAAGCGCGAGACGGCGAGACCCTGGCCGGTCTCGCCGCCTACCTGCTCACCCACAACAACCTGATCGTCTTCACCCACACCGAGGTCGAGCCGGGCTACGAGGGCAAGGGCGTCGGCTCGCAGCTGGCCAGGGCCGCCCTGGACGACGCGCGTAGCCGCAGCCTCGGCGTCGTGCCGCTGTGCCCGTTCATCAAGGGCTGGATCGACCGGCACCAGGACTACGCCGACCTCGTGCACCACCTGCCCACGGGCTCGGCCCGCGACTGAACGGTCGACTCAGAGCTCGTCGTGGTCGACGTGGGCCAGTCGGGTGTCCGGCACGGGGCGGCTGGTGGTCACCATGAACTGGTCGACGGCGTCGAGGGTGAACGTCGGCGAGCCGGTGACCTTGTCCGCGTTGGTGTGGTGGAAGTCGATGTCGGTCACGTCGCGCACGGCGTAGGCGGTGCGGGTGTCCTGCTGGTCGAACCGGACCTCGACATTGTCCAGCGTGACCCGGTCGGCGTGCCGGATGAAGAAACCGAACGCGGGCAGCGTGCCGAACATGGTCGGCTCCGGGTAGCCGTCGATCAGTTCGGGCGGGTCGGCGACGGCGTCGCCAGGAGTAAGGCCGCCGACCATGTGGTGGCGGACGTCGCTGATCCTGATGTCCTCGATGTTGTGGCCGGGGATGCCGGCGATGCACGAGGGGTAGCGCGGGTCGGCGTTGTGGGCGATGACATTGCTGATGCTGACCCGGCTCAGCGTGCCGATCGGGATTCCGGCCGGGCCACGCATGCGCGCGCCGAGCCGCAGGAAGATCGGCATCTGCACGTTGCGCATGGTGATGTTGCTGATCGTGATGTCCTGTAACTGGCCGCCGTCGACGGTTTCCAGCGCAAGGCCGCGGCAGTACTCGAAGATCACGTTGGAGATGGCGATGTTCTTGAACCCGCCGT
>DASYBO010000492.1:0-15023 GCA_036500685.1 Pseudonocardiaceae bacterium
CCCGCGAACTCCGCGCCGACGGTCGACGTGTAGCGGCCGGGGTGCGCCCTGACGTAGGTCCGGAGCGCGTCGAACATCGCGTGCAGTGCGTCGTGGCCCGCCTTGGCCTGCAACGCGTCCCGGATCGCGCCGCCGAGTTCGATCATCGCCGCGGTCGCCATCCGGTGCTGCAGATCGGCCAGGTTCTCGACGTGCTTGTACAGCGACGGCGGGCGTACGCCGAGGCGTTGCGCCAGTACGCCCATGGTCAGCTCGTGGAAGCCGATCTCGTCGGCGATCGTCCCGGCGGCCTCGACAACGTCGGCGGCGCTGAGCCCGACCCTAGGCATGGATGTGTTCGGCCAGGAACGGCAGCAGTGCGGCGGCGACCTGGTCCGGGTACTGGACGTGCGGGTAGTGGCCTGCGCCCTCGATCAGCACGTACCGAGCGACCCCTTCGGGCATGGCGGCGACGATGCCCTTGGCTTCGGCCTCGGGGTCGGGCCAGTCCGGGTCGAGGGTGCCCATCATGATCAGTGCGGGGCAGTGCACGTTGGCCAGTTCGGCCTGGGCGTCGGTTGGCTGCGAGAGTCCCATCTTCCTGGCCGCGGTCATGGCGCCCGCGCGCAGGTTCACCTGCAGTTCGGCCAGGTTGGCCTGGTAGTCGGCGGGCTTGGGGCCGGGGTAGGCGTGGTCGAGGTAGCGCGTCCAGGTCTTGACGCTGCCGGCCATCCCGGTGCGCATCAGCAACAGGACACCCTTGCGGTGACGCGAATTGCGCAGCAGTGCGAGTACGTCCACTTTGGGCGGACGGGTGAACGGGCACATCTCCACGATCGCCGTGACCAGCTCCGGCGCCTTCGCCGCCATGATCGTCGCCGAGCCGCCGGAGAAGGAGTTGCCGACCACGACTACCGGCCCGCCGACCTTGCGGATGACCGCGAGCAGGTCGTTGGCGGTGTCCGTGCGGGTGTAGCTGGGCCAGCCCATCGACGACTCGCCGTGGCCCCGCAGGTCGACGTTCACCACTCGGTAGCCGGCGGCCACGATCTTCGGCGCCAGGAACCGGTACGCGTCGCGGGTGTTGCCCATGCCGGCGGCCAGCAGCACCGTAGGCCCTTCACCCGTCACGTCGTAGGCGATGCGCCCACCATCGATGTCGATGAACTCGGTCATCATGACCTCCCGAGGACGGTGGCTTCACTTCGAAGCCGTTTGGCTAATGTTGTTAGCCAAACGCTAGCCACCGTCCAGGGAAGTGTCAAGCCTGGATCGAGAGGGTGTGATGGAAGACGTTCCGAGGATCCCAACGCTTCTTGACCTGTTGCAGGCGCGGGTAGTTGTCCTTGTAGTAGAGCGTCGACCACGGCACGCCCGAGGTGTTCTGGACCGGATCGGCCAGGTCGGTATCCGGGTAGTTGATGTAGGAGCCGTCGCTCACGTCGTTGGGCACCGGCACGCCGCCGGTCGCGGCATACACGTCGCGGTAGAACGAACGGACCCAGGCCAACTGGGCCGCGTCGTCGGACTCGGCGAACCAGCTCGTCTGGTAGACCGCCTTCATGATCACGTCCCGCTGCGCCACCGCGGTCGCCCCCGGCGGCACCGCCTGGACCTGGCCGCCGTACCCGACCATGAGCATGCCGCAACCAGGGTTGCCGGTCGCGTTGGTCATGTTCGCGTAGATCGCGGCGAGCTGGGCATCGGTGAACGAGCGGCGCAGGTAGCCGGCCTTGAGCTTGTACCGGCGGGTGGTCTTGTCGCCGCCCTCGCCGTCGCCGGGCCAGGTCGTCATGTGCAGCCAGGGCATGGTCAACCCCTGGTTCACGATCGGCGTGACCCCGGACCCCGCGCTCACCTCGGTCAGGAACGCTTGCAGCAGGCCGTTCGCGTTCGGGACACCCGCGTCCATCTGCACGACCAACTCGAAGCTGCCGCCGGTGGCGTGCGAGAGCAGCAGCACCGCGTAGATGGCCGCGTTGGGCGAGCCGGGCGCGCTGTTGCGCTCGTGCCAGGTGCCGAAGTTGCGCAGCAGCGTGGTGAACGCCTGCTCGGTCATGTGCTCGTCCCACCGCCAGGTGACCAGCCAGGCCAGCATCTCCGCAGGCGCAGGCGGCAGCAGCCGGGACGGATCGCTGCCGGTGGCCCCCGGCGCACGCAGCCAGTACTTGGTGACCACACCGAAATTCCCGCCGCCACCACCGGTGTGCGCCCACCACAGGTCATGGTTCGGGTCACCGGGGTCGCGGGTGGCCACCACCGTGCGGGCGGTGCCGTCCGCCTCGACCACGACGACCTCCACCCCGTACAGGTGATCCACCACCGAGCCGTAGCGGCGCGAGAGCGGGCCGTACCCGCCGCCAACGAAATGCCCGCCGGCACCCACCTCAGGGCAGCCGCCCGCCGGGATCGTCACACCCCAGCCCTTGAACAGCTTGGTGTACACCTGCCCGAGCGTCGCGCCCGGCTCGACCGCGAACGCGCCGCGCCGCGAGTCGAAGCCGACCGCGTCCAGCGACGAGAGATCCAGCAGCATACGGATCGCCGGGTCGGCGGTGAAGTTCTCGAAGCAGTGCCCGCCGCTGCGCACCGCGACCTGCCGGCCGGACCGCACCGCGTCCGACACCGCGCCGGCGACCTGGTCGGCCGAGGTGATCACCCGGATCTCGTCGGGTGTGCCGACGAACCGGAAGTTGTCCCCACGCAGCAAACTGTCGTACCGACGATCACCCGGCCGCACCGTGACCGGCCCGAACGTGGCCGTGTCCGCCGCAGCGGCGGGGGCCGCGCCCCACGTGCCGATGACTCCTGCGCCCACTGTGCCGGCCGCCACCGCGCCCGCACCGGCCAGCAGACCCCGACGACTCAACTGGTTTCGCTCCGACCGACTCATCCCAACCCCATTCGGCAGACTCGTGTGTGCGGCGCAAGCCTCGCAGCGCCGCGACCGCGCACACATCAACCGATCTATCACTGTTGGGATCAACCGGACGGTGGAGCCGACTCATCACCTCGGCTGATCAGCGCCAGTCGAAGCGGTAGGCGCGATAGGTGTTCACGCCGGCCGGGAACTCGGCGCCGAACACGAGCGCGCCGCGGGCGTCGAACTCCGAGAGGTAGGGCAGCGAGCCCCAGCCGACGAAGGTCCTGCCGCCCGGTTCCGGTTGCGCGTTGCCCTGCGACGACGCCAGCAGTCCCGCAGGCTGTGCCAGCGCGCCCACCAGCGTGGCCGTGCGGTTCCTCAGGTCGAGGTGCACGAGCACCACTCGGCTGTACGGGAGTTCGGAAACGGCGCCGACGCCACTGTTCGCGGTGCCGGCCGACTCGTTGTCGAACAACGTGTAGTACCCGCCGCCGAGCGGCTCGGGATCGTGCTGCCAGGCGGTGATGTCCCCGCCCGCGTTCAGTTCCTGGCCGGGTGCGGCCGCGAGCGTGAACGAGCTGGCCTTGCCGCCCAGCTGCCACCGGATGCTGCCGTCGGTGCGGGAGATCTCGTAGCTGCTCCAGGTGTCGCGCGCGTCCACCAACAGGTTGGCGCCGTCCTGCTTGACGGCGTTGATGTGGAACCAGTCCCACGGCGTGTCCGGCGACGCCGGCAGCGGCTGTTCGCTCTGCGTGTAGGGAACGTGGTCTGCACTGTCCCATTGGAACAGTACGTGGCCGGTGGCGATGTCGATCTCCTGCACGACGCCGTCGAGGACCTGTTGGCGCGCGGCGCCATCGATCGCGGTGAGGTCGGCGGTGGCCTGATGGTAGGCGAGGATCAGTGCGGTGTTCCTTGACGTGATGAGGAATTCGTGGCCGTCGGCGTGGTAGCCGTTGCCGGCCCGGACTTCGCCGATCTTGCGGTAGTGCGCGTCGTAGATCTCGTCGACGCCGTCGGCAAGCCCGCCGAGCCCGGTCCCCTGCCACCAGGTCAGCACCGGCCGGCCGTGGTAGGTCTGCACGCGAAAGTCGGCCGCGGTCAGTCCGGCCGGGACGGTCTTCGACCAGACGACCTTGCTGCCGTCCGGACTGAGGATCTCGACCCCGTTGGCGTAGTGGCCGCTGCTGGAGGTCGGGGTGATGAAGATGTCGCCCTTGCCGGCTCCTGGGGTGCTCGCGAGGACGGCGAGCGGTGGCAGTTGCGCGACCGAGGTCGCGGCGGCGCTCGCCGGGGCGATGGACGCGGCCACCGCGAGCACGGCGACGGTCGTGACGATGTGCTTGCGCATGGCGAGACCGTAGCCACGCGATCTCCACCGAAGGAAGCACATCCAGAGTCTGGGACGGCCCATCACCTTGTCGGACAACAGAATTGATCGATGCCCGAGTTAATCTGACACCGATCGGCCGGTTGTCAAACCTGAGCCCGAGGGGACCGGACGGGCCGCACACCGGTGCGATCCCCCTGCGCAGGGCGAAGCCGTGGCATCGGGATGGGCACCTTCGCCCGATGCCGATGGGTGATGGTGTCGCTGACCAACGCGCACGGCAGGATCACCCCGACGGCGACGCAGACTCCGCCAACGGTGTCCGTCGGATAGTGACAGTTCATGGCCACCAGTCCGGTCATGACCACGATGGTCAGCAGTCCCCAGCCGGCAGCGGCGATACGGCGCCACAGCCGAGTCGCGCCCGAGGTCAATGCCATGGTCGCCACCGTGTACACCGCGACCGAGGCCACCGCATGCCCGCTCGGATAACTCAGCAGGCCGTACAGTCGCCGGTCGAACACGGGCTTGAGCACCAACTCGGCCAGGCCCACGGCGATCGCAGGCCCGGCAACGGCAAGAACGACGACATCCCACCGCCGCCGCACCAGCGCGATCACCACCAATAGTACGGCGGCAGCGGCGATCACGCCGGTATCCGTTGGGGCCAGCAGCAATTCCGCCAGTTTGCCACGGTCGCCGACCATGGCGTGCACCTGGCGAATCAGCATGCGGTCGACACGGCCGGGTTGCTGTTGTCCCGCCATCAGCACCCCGATCACCACCGCGAGACCCCACGCGCTCACGGTAATGGCAATCGACGGCAGCCGCATATGCTGGGGGATCAACAGCGCCATAACTGCGACTATGCGCCCGGGTCAGCACTTCAGCATCCGCGTTGGCACGGTATCCCCTGATCGGGACAACTGTCGCGATTTCTCTTCACAACCGGCCGGAAAGCTCGATATTTCCTCACATTGAAGATGAATTCTTCCGACCCGAACAGGTGATGAATTGTTTACGCAAGATTATTCACGGCAATAGGCGTCACCCAGCGGCCGGATTGGACGACGTCGAGCAGCGCGAGACCGGAGGTGGCGGCGTCGTCGAGGAGGATGAGATCAGCGGGGCCGCCCACCCTGAGTTCGCCGACGCCGGGACGAATTCCCGGTGCGTGCGCCGCCGGGTTCCTTGTCGCCAGCGTGAGCGTGTCCGCCAGCGTGAACGAGGTTCTGGTGGCGACGTTGCGGACACCGTCCAGCAGGGTCGCCGCCGCGCCGGCCAGCAGGTCGCTGCCCACCTCGGCCAGCCGCTGGTCCGAACCCAGCTCGACCAGCGAACCGACCGCGGTGCGGTAGCGGCCGGGCGGGCGGCCACCGACCTCGGTCGCGTCGGACACCAGGAAGGCCCGATCGACGGTCTTGGCCCTGAGCATGACCTCGAGCGTGTCGAAGGGCAGGTGGTGGCCGTCGGCGATCAGGCCCGCGCTGAGCCGGTCCTCGGCCAACTGCCGCCAGATGATGTTGGGATGTCGGGGCAACGTCGTCGCGATGCCGTTGCCCAGGTGCGTCGAGAGCGTGGCTCCCGCGTCGACCGCCGCGCTCACCTCGGCCGGGTCGGCGTGGGTGTGCCCGATCGCCACCGTGAGGCCCAGCCGAACCAGCTGCCGGATGTGGGCCGGGGCGTCGTCGCCGTGTGGCGAGACCGTGACGATGCCGACCGGGCCGAACCGAAGCCACCGGTCCACCTCGTCCGGATCCAACGGCCGCACCGCCGACGCGTCGTGCACCCCGCGCGCGCCGTGCCGGTCGGAGATGAACGGACCTTCGACGTGGACCGAGGGCACGGCGTTGGCGACGACCGGATCGGTGGCGCGGGCCTTGGCGACGGTGCACAGGGCCTCGAGGATGCGCGGCTCCTGGGCGGTGATCACAGTCGGCAGCCAGGTGGTGATCCCATTGGCGGCCAGGACGTCCGACAGTTCGATCACCGTCCCGATGCTGATCGACTCGGCGTTGATGTCCAGGCCTGCGTAGCCGTTGACCTGGAGGTCGACCAGGCCCGGAGCCACCACCGGCAGGGAGCCGGGCTCGGCGTCGACCCGGTCGATGGCGCTGACCACGGCGCCTTCCCAGCTCACCTTGATCGCGATGTCGCCATCGGCTCGCACGAGCCTGCCGACCACCGACGGCGTCCTCACCGTGGGTCGGCTTCGGCATCGACGTAGAGGGTGACGTCCGGGTGGGTGCGCAGGGCGGTTCCCGGATGCATCGGGCCGATCGGCTCGCGCAGGGCCTGCGCCACCGCGGTCCGCTTGGCCTGTCCCGGCACGGATCCGATCACCGTCGCGGCGTTGAGCAGGCGGGGAACGGTGACCGTGACCGCGGTCGCCGGCACGTCCGCCAACGTGGCGAAATGGCCCTCGTCGACCTGCTGCTGGCGACTGGTCCCGTCGAGCTTGACCACGCGCACGCCCTTCGGGTCGGCGAAGTCGGCAGGCGGGTCGTTGAAGGCAAGGTGACCGTTGACGCCGAGACCGAGCAGCACCAGCGCGAACGGCTCGGTGCCCAGCAGCGCCTCGTACCGGGTGGACTCGGCCTCCGGGTGGGCGCCGGGGTTGATCGGATGAAAGGTGGCTCCCGGCACGCGGCGCACGAACTTCTCGGCCAGCCAGGTCGCGAAGCTTTGCGGGGCGCCCGGTGCGAGCCCGATGTACTCGTCCATGTGGAACAGGTCGACCCGGTTCCAGTCGATGTCCGGGGCTGCCGCGAGCGTGGTGAGGGTCGCGCTCTGGCTCGGCGCGGCGGCGAGCATGAGGCGCGCGCGGCCACCGGCGCCCAGCGCGTCGCGCAGCACCCGCGCTGCGTGCGTGCCGGCGCGCTGCCCCATCGCGATGCGGGTGCGCGCAGCGACGACGCTGACTTGGCAAACGTTTGATGGATCCTGCCGAAATGGCCACGGTGAGCTCAACGGAGCACCGCCACGACCGCGGCTACGGCGGCGTCGGAGACCATCTCGAACGCGTCGACCGCGGGCACACTCACCGAAGGCCCTGCCACGCGCAGGTTCGCGGCGGGCACCGCCGAGTTGACCACCGCGACGACCGGCAGCCCGTCCGCCCGCGCCGACCGGACCGCGTCGGCGAACGCCGCCGAGTCCCGCCCGCCCTCGGCAGGGAGCGGACAAGTCACGGCGACGACCGTGGCCTCCGGGTGGGCGCGGGCGACCGAGACGAGCGATTCCCCTTTCACCGCAACGGGTTCCAGGGGCATGTCGCCTCGAATGGCCAGACGTCGGGCCAGGTCGCTCTCGCCCAGCACGACGGCAGGTCCCGGCACCGTCGGTTGGCCGTGCGTGCTCACCGTCCGCGGCAGATCGGCGCCGTCCCATGACCGGCCGGCATCCAGCTCGGCACAGCGTTCGAGGTCGACACCGTGCTCGTGGTGCAGACCGAGCGATGCCTTGGCGCGCAACAGCCGCGCAACGGACCGGTCGAGTTCGTCCACACGCAACTGTCCGGCCGCGAGGGCTTCCTCCAGTGCGTCGAGGATCGCCGGTATGTCGCCGGCACGGCACTTGACGTTGGCGACATCGGCCCCTGCCGCGAGGGCGGCCACCGCGGCGCCCGCCAAGCTCCATGCCTGCGCGATGGCGCCCATGCCCAGCGCGTCGGTGACGATGATGCCGTCGTAGCCCCACTCGTCACGCAGCCACGTCCGGTTCACCACCGACGACAGGCTGGCCGGATCGTCAACACCCAGCGCCGGCAGCGCGACGTGCGCGACCATGATCGACGACACGCCCGCGTCGATCGCCGCGCGGAAGGGCGGCAGATGGTCGCGCGCGTGTTGTTCGGCCGTTCTGGGCAGGACGGCGAGTGACCGGTGCGTGTCGGTCGGGCTGTCGCCGTGTCCAGGGAAGTGCTTGGCGGTGGCCAGCAGACCACCGGCCTGGTAGCCGCGGACCTGGGCGGCGCCGAGCACGCTGGTGCGGTCGGCGGTCATGCCGAACGCCCGCACGCCGAGGATCGGGTCGTCGGGCGTGGTCGGCACGTCGACGCAGGGACTGAACGTCCAGTGGTAGCCGACCAGCCGCGCCTCGCGGGCGGCCTCCTCCGCGAGGTCGCGCGCCACGCCGGCGTCGTCGCGGTAGCCGATGCCGCGCGGGTAGGGAAACGCGGTGCCTCCTCCGCCGAGCGCGTATCCCACTCCCGATTCCAGGTTGGCCGCCATCAGTGCGGGCGGCAGGCCCAGTTCGGCGCAGAGTTCGGCGACCTCGATGTGGTACCGCGCCGCGTCCGAGACACTGATGCCGGCCAGGCCGTGCAGTACGCCGAGTCCCGCGCCGAGCGCGGTTCGGGTTGCCCTGTCGATACGACCGTCCACAATGCCCGGCAGGGCGATCAACCGTTGAGCCAGCTTCTGCCTCGGCGTGAGCCGATCCAGTTGCTGGCCAACCCAATTCGCGTTCAACTCCGGAAGTTCACGCGACCGCATAGCCGGAGCTTATCAAACGTTTGCATAAACACTGGCGGGCTCGAACCGGTACTGTGGGCTGACATGACGACCCGCCGAACGAGCAGGACCAAGCTCGCCGACGTAGCCGCCGAAGCCGGAGTGTCGATCTCGACGGTCTCGCGGGTTTTCTCCAATCCGGAGCGCCTGTCCCCCACCACCGTGCGGCACGTGCGCGAGGTCGCGGCGCGGCTGCGCTTCGCGCCGAACCTGATGGCCCGCGCGCTGCGCGCCGGCGATTCCCCGTACCTCGGCGTTGTCGTGCCGGACATCAGCAACCCGTACATGACGACGCTGCTCAAGGCGGCCCAGGCGCGCTCGCGCGGGCGGGACATCGTCGTGCTGGTCGCCGACACCGACGACGCGGCCGACATCGAGCGCACGGTGTGCGAGCAGTTCGCCCGGCAGACCCGAGGCATCCTGCTGTGCGCGCCGAGGATGAGCGTGCCGCACATCCGCGAGATCGCCGACATGGGCCCGATCATGTTGGTCAACCGTCCGGTGGACGGCCTCCCGTGCGTCTTCACGGACTCGGCCGCGTCCATCGTCGAACTGGTCGACCGCCTCTGTGACCTCGGCCACGAGAAGATCGCGTACCTGCCCGGGCCGGTCGCGTCCTGGGCCAACAAGGCGCGCGGCCGGATGGTCGGCGACCGGGTGCGCAGACGCGGCGCCGCGTTCGTCAAGCTCGAACCGACCTCGGCCCGCCACCAGGACGGAGTTGACGCCGCGCGGGAGGTCGCCGACCACGGTGTGACCGCGGTCGTCGCGTTCGACGACGTGCTCGCCGCCGGGCTCATCGAAGGCTTCCGGCAACTCAAGATGTCGGTGCCGCGCGATGTCAGCGTGGCCGGTCACGACGACGTCCTGGCCGGCCTGGTCCAGCCGGGTCTGACCACCATCGACGGGTGCGGCGCTCAGGTAGCCCAGCTGGCGGTCGATCGGCTGCTCACCGCGTCCGATCCGGGCGCCGTCGCCGATGCCAGCCACATCGGCGTCAGCACCCAGCTCGTCTGGCGGGCCAGCACCGCCAAGCCGCGTTGAGCTAGGCGGTGGCGGCGCGGGCCGCCCGCAGCGGCGCGCCGACGCTGTGCAGGTGGCGCAGCACCTGGCCGTAGGAGCCGAACGCGCTGGTCTGGCTGTACGGGATGCCTCGCTCGACGCAGAACGCCTGCACGTGGGCCTGGGCGTGCCGCAGGTTCGCCCTCGGCATGCTGGGGAACAGGTGGTGCTCGATCTGGTAGTTCAACCCGCCGAGCGCGAAGTCGGTCAGCCAGCCGCCGCGCACGTTGCGGGAGGTCAGCACCTGCTTGCGCAGGAAGTCGAGCTTCTCGTCCGGCCCGATCATCGGCATGCCCTTGTGGTTGGGCGCGAACGAGCAGCCCATGTACACGCCCCACACCCCCTGATGGACGGCGATGAACACGAGGGCCTGCCACGGCGAGAGCACCCAGAACACCGCGGTCAGATAGCCGACGATGTGGATGACCAGCAGCGCCGCCTCCAGCTTGGTCGCCTTGACCTCGCGCTTGGCGACCGCCACGATGCTGGCGAAGTGCAGGTTCAGGCCCTCGAGCACGAGCAGCGGGAAGAAGATGAACGCCTGGTACTTCGCCATCCAGCGCAAGAAGCCGCGCTTGTCCGCGGCCTGGCTCGCGCTGAACGCGAGCAGCGGGATGTCGACGTCGGGGTCGTCGCCCTCGTGGTTGGGGTTGGCGTGATGGTGGGTGTGCTTGGCGACCCACCACTGGTAGCTGATCCCGATCAGGACGCCGTGCAGGTAGCCGACGGCGTCATTGGCCCGCCTGCCCTGGAAGATCTGCTTGTGGCCCGCGTCGTGGCCGATGAAGGCCAACTGGGTGAACACGATCGCCAGGAACGCCGCGGTGAACATCTGCCACCAGGACGGGCCGAGCAGGCCGAACACGGACCAGCCAACGGCCATCAGCAGCCCGTTGAGGGCGAACTTCAGCGCATAGGAGCCATGCCTGCGATGCAGCAGACCGCGTTGCTTGATGACGCGCGAGAGCTCGGCGAAGTCACTGCCCGATCCCGTTGAGGTCGACAGCACGTTCGGAAGAGACATGCGGGGTTCACGTTCCCAATTCCCTCTGGCGCGGAGAGCAGCTCGATGAGCCCGCGGGACCGGCCCGCACCGGGAACCCAGTGGAGCGTGAAGCTTGATCAACAAGGAACAAACTACTGGTTGGACCTGGTCAGAGAACGTGTGGGCCTGCCGTGAAGTTCCCGGCCCCAAACGGCCAGATGTGTCCGCGACCGAGTGGTCGCGGACACACCTGCGAGTACTGTCAGATCGCGCGTACGCCCTGGGCCTGTGGGCCCTTCTGGCCTTGACCGATCTCGAACTCGACGCGCTGGCCCTCGTCAAGCGACTTGTAGCCGGTGCCCTGAATCTCCGAGTAGTGAACGAAGACGTCTGGGCCGCCACCGTCCTGCTGAATAAAGCCGAAGCCCTTCTCGCCGTTGAACCATTTCACACTGCCCTGGGCCATACCGCCATCTCCCTGCGTCGCCCGCTGAGTCCCCACCGTGAGGTCATCAGGCGACCGTTGAAGACATCACTCTCTCATTACCGGCGGATCCGCGAAAGCTCGGGTTTCAGTCTCGCTTCCCATCGCGGGCATCAAGGCCCAACATCTCCAGCAACTGAACGCAGTCCATGGCATCAGCGGCGTGTCCGGCGACGGTCCGAGCGGCCCGCGCGTTCTGGACCGCGCTGTGCGCCTGCTCGACGGCGCGGGCGCGAATCAGCCGGCCGTGGTCCAGGTCCGAAGTCGTATGCCTTGCCAACATCGTGTGGCACCCTTCCTCGTCCCGCCATCGGCGTGTGGTCAGCCATGACGGGCGTGCTCACCGGCGTCGGGGACTCGGCCGGTGACGGTCCTGGGTAGTATACGGTGCAGGTATCGATCACCTGCCCTCCGTCGGGCCGTGTTCGACGGCGACCAGCGTACTCGGCGGTCGCCTATTGGACGTCGCCAGCACACTACTTTCCCTGTTCGGAGACGCCATGACGGTCCACCGCCCTGGTCGGACCAACCCGGAGCCACGCGGCCTTGATCGCCGGGACGCGGCCGACACCGCGCTGATCCGCGGCCTGTCCGGGTACGTCCTCGCGGTCGCCGACGCGGTGAACGTCGCGGTCGAGGCGACCGATTTCGAGGTCAGCGACACGGCGACGGCGTATCTCGGCCTCGCTGTGCGCTCGGAGGAGCACCCGGACCACGACCTGATGCTGGTGTGGAGCGAGCGGCACGGCTGGGCGCTGGCCGTCGAGACGGCTCCGGCCGAGCAGCCCGCGGTGCTCGCCTATCTCGGGGCGGATGTGGTCCCTGAGCCCTCGGCGGTGGCCAGATTCGTCAAGGACGCCCTCACCGATTCCTCGGGGGCCGAGCACACCCCGCCGAGCATCTCGGTCGGCCGGCGCGACGTCGGCGGCCTGTTGCAGCGATACGCGGGCACGCACCGATGAACGAACGCATCGAAGGCAGGTTTCAACCGATCCCCCAGGTGGTGGGTTGAAACCTGCCCCCGCTATGCGCACGAACCGCGTCGGCGAGAACTTCTGGAATCCTCGTTCGCGTTCCGGGCAACTACTACTCTCCCGCTTGACGGGGGTGTGCCGCCATTCCATGCGGCCCAACGTTTTTTCGGCAACCCGCGATCCCATGAACTGCGAATATCGTGGCTGTGCGCGAAAAACTACCCAGCGACGAGCGCGGGAGTTACCCTCAGGTCGTTCAGTCGGCCTCCAGGACCACCTTACCGACGTGCGTTCCGGTCTCGAGGTGTTTGAAGGCGGCATCGACGTCGTCGAACGGGAACCGCATGTCGATCACCGGGCGTAGGCGGCGCTGTTCGATTGCCCGGTTCATCTCCACGAAGGTCTCCCGGCTGGCATTGGTGAGCCCGCGCAGGGTCAACTGCTTGGCCAGCACCATCAACGGGTCGATGCCACTGCCCTGGGTCAGCACGCCCGCGACGCTGATGTGCCCGCCAACCCGCGCGGCGATGACCGACTGCCCGAAGGTACCGGCCCCGGCCACCTCGACGACGTGGTCAACACCGCCACCGGTCAGCTCGGCCACCGCGACGCCCCATTCGGGGCTCCTGCGGTAGTTGATCACGTCTTCGGCGCCGATGGCCATCAACCGCTCGATTTTCTCGTTCGAGCTGGTCGTGGCGATCACTCTGGCGCCACCGAGCGCGGCGAACTGGATGGCGAAACTCGACAGGCCGCCGCTGCCCAGGCTGAGCACGTTCTGGCCGGGCACCAGCCGACCCTCCTCGACCACCGCGCGCCACGCGGTCACGCCGGCACCGGTGAGGGTCGCGGCCTCGGCGTAGTCCAGGTGCGCCGGCACGGCCACCACGGCGTCCTGCGCGAACGTCACGTACTCGGCGAGCACGCCGTCCACCGAGCCGCCGAGCTCGTCGGCGGTCTTGTCAGGCGTACCGGGACCGGAGTGCCAACGGGGGAAATACGTCGACACCACGCGGTCGCCCACCGACCAGCGGGTGACGCCAGAACCGACGCCGACCACCTCACCCGCGCCGTCGGACAGCGCGACGACATCGGGCTTGACCGGCTTGGGATACATGCCCCTGACGAGCATCAGGTCGCGAAAGTTGACCGCCCATCCGCGCATCCGGACCAGCACCTCATCCGCGCCGGGTTCCGGAATGTCACGCTGCCCCGGGGTCAGTGCGACACCCGGCCTCGGCAGCGAAAAGTACTTCACCGCGACTCCCCAGTTTTCCGCTCTCGACACGTCCCGGCAACGACGCCGTCACCGACGACCGGACCAGTGTGTCGAGGTGGACAGTTCGTTGTCCACCCTGGACAGCAGTTCTGGGGATATTTCCTTGAACGAGCCGACGATGTGCCGCACGCCCGCCTCGGCCATGAACCGGCGTTGTCGCTGGTGCGCGGGGCTGCTCGGAAAGCCGATGAAGCCAACTCCGTGCTCGCGGGCGGCCTGGGCCACTCTGCTCACGTCGTCGATGAAGACCGACTGGTCGAACTCGCAGCCGATGACGTCGCGGACGATCCAGTCGACACCGGGCCGGTGCTCGTTCACCCCGACGTAGGGCACCTCGGGGTCGAGCAGATCGACAAGGTGCCCGAGGTAGCGGTCGAAGGTGTGCTCCCGCGCGCGCCCGCCGTAGCAGACCACTCGGACGTCGAGTTTCCGCAGCGATGCCAGGAACTCCGGCACGCCGGGAGCCAGCGTGATGGGATGCTCGCGCAGGTACTGCTCCCGGTACGCCCAGATCGCCGCCGACGTGTCCGCGACCGGCTGGTCGAGTCCGCACGCCTCGCCGATGAGTTCGGCCACCACGACGTCGCGCAGGCCGACGATCCGCCGTTCGGTGCGCTCGTCGTAGTCGCCGCCGTTCTCCTTGACGAACCGCTCGAACACGGCGAGGTAGGTGTCGTCGATGAGCACACCGTCGCAGTCGATCGCGACGAGACGAACCTGGCGAAGTGCCGTCACCGCTGGGCCGCGCGTTCGGCGAAGACCTCCCTGGCCACGCCGATGCCGTTGAGCACCGAGGGGAAGCCGACGTAGAAGGCGAGGTGCAGCAGCGTCTCGATGACCTCCTGCTGGCTGCCACCGACATTGAGCATGCCGTTGACGTGCACCTTCAGCTGCGGACCCGCGGTGCCGAGCGCCGCGCAGGCCGCGATGGTGACGATCTCGCGGTGCTTGAGGCTCAGCCGAGGCCTCGGATAGATCTCGCCGAAGGTGTACTCGATGATGTACCGGGCCAGGTCGGGCGCGATGTCCTTGAGGGCCTCCATGACCTTCTTGCCCGCGTCGCCGTCGATCTCGGTCATGGCGGCGAGGCCGCGTTCGTAGCGGTCGTCGATGTCGGACCAGCGCGGCTGCTCGGGCTCGTCGGCGTGCGGCTCGTCCTCGAGTCCTGCGAACGCCTGCTGCACCGCCATCAGCGCGTTGAGCGTGGCCGGGAAGCCGGCGAACGAACTGACGTGGATGACGGACTCGATGACCTGCTGCCGGGTGCACCCGACGTTCAGCGCGGCCTTGGCGTGGAACTGAAGCTGCGAGGACGCGTAACCGAGCGCGGTCAGCGCGCCGATCGTGGCCAACTGCCGTTCCGGCAGGGACAGGCCGGGACGGTGATAGACGGTCCCGTAGACGAACTCGACACACTGCTCACCAAAAGCGGCCTCGCCGATGCTCTCGAACAGATCCAGCACGGCGGGCCGATCCTGCCCGCCCATCCGCCGAATCAGCGTCAAGCCCTGGTCGAAGGCTTCGGAGTGCACGTCCGAGCCCCGCACGTCGAC
>DASYBO010000493.1:0-2919 GCA_036500685.1 Pseudonocardiaceae bacterium
CCAGCAGGGCGTGGTCTCCCGCGACGAGCTCAACGCCCTGCAGGCCGACGCGCCCGAATGGCTGCGCGAGCTGCGTCGCAACGGCCCGCACCCGCGTCCCGTCGTCGCGGCCCGGCTCGGCGTCTCCATCGGCGGCCTGGCCCGCGCCGGCATCACCGAGGCACTGACCACCGAGCAGATCGACGCGATCAAGGCCGAGGACCCCGACTGGCTGCGCCGGGAACGCGAGAAGCAGGCCGAGTTCCGCAAGGAAGCCACGCGTCTCAAACAAGCTCGCCCTAGTTCTTGACGGCCACCACCCGATAGGCGTTGGAGTACCCGCGCGAGCCGACGAACCCGGCAAGCACCCGGTCGGCGATCGCGGTCGCGATGAACAGCGGCAACGCGGCCTTGAACCCCGCCGTACGCGTCAACCTGGCCAACCGCGAGGGCGCCTTGGCTCGCCACGGCACATCGTCGCCCCTGGTGAACGCGGCGTGCAGCACGAGCAGCAGGGCCGGCAGCAGGTCATAGCCGCCGTGCGCCTCGGCCCGCTGTTCGGCCAGGACGGTGAACCCGAGGCCGGTCAGGGCTTCGCGCAGGTTGGCGATCGGGATGAAGTTCAGGTGCTGCGGCTGCAACCACGGCACCCACCAGCGGCCAAGCACCCGGCCCCAGCGGCTTTCCGGGTCGGGCACCTCGATGATCAGGTGGCCGCCCGGCCGGATCACCTTGACCGCGGCCTCCAACTGCTGCCGGGGGAAAGGCGTGTGTTCGAGGTAGTGGAACATGCTCACCGCCTCGTACCGCTCGGCGAGTTCGGCGGCAAGGTCGACGAACTCGCCGCGATAGCCGGTGCCGATCCAGCCGCGCTCGCGCGCCAGGTCGACGCCCGCGCTCTGGTCGAGCCCGTCGAACTCGGTGTCCGGGAACACCTGCTTGGCCAGGTGCGGGAAATGCCCGTGACCAGTGCCGATGTCCAGCCACGATGCCGGAGAAGTGAACGGCTTGACCGCGTCCGCGCGCTGCACGTAGGTGTCGTCCTTGGACGAGAACAGCTTGTTCATCGTTTCCTCGCCGAGGCCGTCGTAGCAGTCCCGGTAGTAGAACTCCAGCCCTTCGCCGGTCAGCCGAGGGTTCTGGAAACGGTGGCCGCAGTCGCGGCAGCGATCGATGACGAACCGGCCCGGCTTGTGCTGCAACAGGTCGGTGGTGCGCAGCGCGACCTCGATGTTGGCCGACTCGCACCAGGGACAGTGTTCCCGGCGCGGCTCGAAGAACTTGTCGACGCCGTCGGCCAGATCGGCGAGATACGTTTCGCGCAGCTTGGCCACGAGTTCGGCCCGCGCGACATCCTTGTCCTTCATCGGAACTCCATTGTCCTCTCGACCGTTTCCGCCAACTGGACCAACGCGTGCGCCGCGGCCGACGCACCACCCGCTCTCCGGAACGACTCCCCCACCGCGCGCGCCGCGTCCCGAAACGACGTGTCGTCCAACACCGAATCGATGGCCGCGCCGATCTGTTCGGCGCTCGCCCTGTTGAACCGCAACCGAATCCCCGCGCCCGCCGCGACGACCTGGTCGGCGACGATCGGCTGGTCGTCCCGGATCGGCGCGACCACCAGCGGCACGCCCTGCCACAGTGCCTCGCAGACCGTGTTGTGCCCGCCGTGGCAGAGCACAGCGTCGACCCACGGCAGCACGGTCAACTGCCGCACCCGTTGCGCGACAAGGACATGCGGCGGTTGCTGCCCGAGCACACCGGCCGGGTCGAGCACGACGGCGTTGACGGCACGCTGCGCGATGGCCTGCGCGCACGCGGTCAGGAACCGCTCCCCCGCGTCCGCATTGGCCGTGCCGAGTGTGACCAGCACGGTCGGCAAGGTGTCGTCCCAGTGCGTGGGCCACTCGAAGTCCATGCCCGGCCGGTCCGCAATGGACGGTCCGACGAAGCGGACCGTCGGGCCGAGGTCGACGGGACCAACCAACGCCTCGGTGGTGAAGGCGAGCACCAGGGACCGGGAGAACCGAGGATCCCCGCCGACCTCTGGATCGCCGTGCCGGGTCACGAGTTCGGCGAGCTGGTCACGCACCCAGTCCTGCACCTTGGGCAGACCGGCGAGCGGGTCGACGAGTTCGGCCGAGGTGGTGGCCGAGGTGGCCCAGGGCAGGCCGAGCCGGTCGGCGACGAGCGCACCGGCCAACGCCTGCTGATCGACCAACAACACGTCCGGCGCGAAATCCGCGACCGCGGCGTGCACCCCCTGCACCATGGCCTCGGCCAGCGGCACGAGGAAACTCTCCCAGAGGAATCGCAACGCCGCAGGCCCGCGCGCGTCGGCGGGGCGGTCCTGCTGCGCGCCGATGGCGCAGTCGTAGACCGGGTACCCGTCCCCGACGAGCGCGCACACCACCTCGGCCGCACCGGCGAACGCGACCTCATGGCCTTGCGCGCGCAACTCGGCCGCGACGCCGACGGTCGGGTTGACGTGTCCGACCAGCGGCGGCACCACGATCAGGAACCGGGTCATCGGATCTCCGCGGGCTCGTGGCGCAGGATCCACGGCAGCACCAGATCCCGAACGACCTGCGGCGCCTGCATGAGCACGCCGTGCTCGTAACCGGGGATGATCTCAACCCGGCAGTCGGGCAACAGCTCCGGCAACGTGTCCGCGACATCGACGACGTGCGATTCCGCGCCGAAGACGGCGAGCACGGGCGTGCGGATCGCGGCGAGGTCGGCGCGGTTCAGCAGCGGGCCGAGCGGCACGTCGCGGCTGATCGTCGTGGTGGCCAGCACTTGGCCGAATGCCTTGCCCAACCGCGACATGTGCGATCCGTGATGATCGTGAATCCAGGACAACACGTCGGCCTGGACCAGTTTTTCCGCGCCTTCGCCGAGTCGGTCGGCGATCTTGTGCGACCAGGACTCGGTCGC
>DASYBO010000494.1:0-3743 GCA_036500685.1 Pseudonocardiaceae bacterium
AGCCGGACCCAAACACCGAGGATAACAGGCAGTGCGCACAGTGCTCCGCTCAGGGGCGTACGGCTCAACTACCCGACAGCGCCAACCGCTGCTCGACGTGGTATTTCGGCCCTCGCGGACCCGGTTCGCTGCGCATGAGCACGACTTCGCTCGGCGTGAACCACCCTCCAGTGTAGTCCGCGAACAGCCCGGCCAGCCCGCGCGCGTCGATCCGCGCGCCCGGCCGAGCGCGCCAGCGGGCCACGGTCAGGTGCGCGGTGTACTCGGCCGGATCCGCGCCGGCCGCCTCGGCCAGGTCGGCCAGCCCGGTCGCGTCGGCAGGGCCTGCCGGGGCGACACCGACCCAGAGCACGCCGCCGAAGGTGCCGCCGCCGGCCAGTCGCAGGCGCGGCGCGGGCAGGTCGGTCAACCGGGGACGCAGCGTGGCCCAGCGGGACTCGACGTCGTCCTCGCCGTGGAAACACAGGGTGACGTGCCAATTGACTCGCGGGGTCCAGCGCAGGTCCGGGACAAGGGCCTCGGCGATCGGCGTGATCGCGGTGACGCGGGCGGCGATCCGGTCGAGTTCGGTGCTCGGCGGGTGCAACGCGGTGAACAGGCGGGGCATGATCGGTTCAGGTGCCGCGCCTCACGCCGAGGGCAGCTGACCCAATGACGCGGGCAGCGGTTCGCTGGCCTGGCGGAGCAGGTCGGCCAGCTCAGGGAACTCCTCGTCGACCAGCTCGGCCGCCGAGGACAGGTCGTCGGCGGAGAGGATGTTGCGCAGCGCGGCAACGGCCGAACTCGCGTCCGGGCTGCCGTCGAGCCGGAGCAGGTCGCGGCCGACGGTCGGCTTGGAGTCGCGGACGTCCTCAAGGGCCTGCTTGATCGCCTCGGGCTTGCCGGCGGCCACGTCGGGCACGAGGACCTTGCGCTCCAACATGAACAGCCTGGCCAGCACCGACGGGTTGCCGATCTTGGCCCTGCGCCCGCTCATCACCTGGCTGAGCATGGGCGCGCTGATCCCGAGGGTGTCGGCCAGGTTCGCCTGGGACACGTTGAACGCCCGCACCAGCCGACGGACCCGGTCCCCAAGAGGTTCGCCGTACCACTGGCGCTGCAACGCCAGATTGCGTTGGACGATCTTGGGATCCTCCACCTTCGTCCTCCCCGAAATACCGCCGAACGTGTCCGGTCGACCCTGACCGGCCACGATTATCCTGCCAGGTGCGGATGCCCGCTGCCGGAAGAACGAGTGAAGTGGCCCGGTCAGCGCGACTGATCTTAGTCCGCGTCCAGGATCTCCCTGGTCTGCCGTACATCCGCGTGCACCTGTTCGACGAGCGCGTCCGCTGAGTCGAACTTCTCCATGTCGCGCAGGCGGCGCACGAAGTCCAAACCCACCCGCTGGCCGTACAGATCCTCGTCGGTGTCCAACACGAACGCCTCGACCCGCCGCTCCCGTCCGGAGAACGTCGGGTTCGTGCCGACGGACACCGCGGCCTGGCGGCGTTGTTCGCCCTCCTGGCCGGAACGGACGAACCAGCAGGCGTAGATCCCGTCCGCCGGCACGGCCGCGTAACGCGGCAGGGACAGGTTCGCGGTGGGATAGCCGAGTTCGCGGCCGCGACCGTCGCCGCGCACCACGATGCCCTCCAACCGGTGCGGCCGACCGAGCGCGGCGGCGGCGGCGACCACGTCGCCCGCATCGATGCAGGAACGGATGTAGGTGGAGGAGAACACCGTGCCTGCCTCGGCCATCGCGTCCTCCGGCCGGCCGCCCCTGCCGATGGTGATCAGGTTCGCGTCCTCGACGGTGAAACCGAAGCGCTGGCCCAGCGCGCGCAGCAGCGGCACGTCGCCTGCGGCGCGGTAGCCGAAGGTGAAGTTCTCGCCGACCACGACGGCCGCCACGTGCAACCGCTCCACCAGTACCTCGTGCACGAACTGGTCGGCCGGCAGCCGGGAGAGCTCGTGGGTGAAGGGCAGCACGCAGAACGTGTCGACGCCGAGTTGCTCGACGAGTTCGGCCTTGCGCCGCAACGTGGTCAGCTGCGCGGGATGGCTGCCCGGCCGCACCACCTCGGAGGGATGCGGGTCGAAGGTGAGCACCACGCTGGGCAGGCCGCGTTCCTCGGCCAGCGTGACCGCGCGGCTGATCAGCGCCTGGTGTCCACGATGGACTCCGTCGAACACGCCGATGGTCAGCACGCAGCGACCCCAGCTACCGGGCAGATGTTCAAGTCCTCGCCAGCGACGCACGGCGATCAGCCTATCCGGCGCGGATCGCCCTAGTCAGCCGACTGCGAGCATGAGCACGGACTTGGCGCCGCCGCGCCCGGCGTCGTCCTGCTCGGTGGCGAGCGCGATGGCCCGCCCGCTCGGGTCGAACACGCCGTAGGTGCCCTCGATGCCGATCCCCGGCAGCCGCTGCCCGTTGGCGAACGCTGCGGCCTCGGCGGCGTTCACGTCGCGGCGCGGGAAGGCCAGCGCGACCGCCGCGTCCAGGTCGAGCGAGAGCGTCGGGTCCTCGCGCAACACGTCGATACCGCGCGCGATGGCGAGGCCGAACGGGCCGACCTGGGTGCGGCACAGCGCGCGCAGGTGCCCGCCGACGCCGAGCCGGGCGCCGAGGTCGCGGGCCAGCGCGCGCACGTACGTGCCGGACGAGCAGTCCACCAGCACGTCGAGTTCGGTGAACGTCTCGGCGCGGCGCAGCGCGAGCAGGTCGAACCGGTACACCACAACCGGTCGCGGCGGAATGTCGACGGTCTCGCCGTCCCGGATCCGTTGGTAGGCCCGTTTGCCGTCGATCTTGACCGCGCTCACCGCGCTGGGCACCTGCTCGATAGGCCCCGTTAGTTCGGCGATCCCGGCCCGGATGCCGTCCTCGGGCACGGCCGAGCCGTCGTGTTCGGCGATGACATCGCCCTCGGCGTCGTCGGTCGTTGTCGAGTCACCGAGTCGGATGGTGGCCAGATAGGCCTTGCGTTCCAGGGCGAGGTAGCCGAGCAGCTTGGTAGCGCGCTCGATGCCGACCACGAGCACACCGGTCGCCATCGGGTCGAGCGTGCCGGCATGGCCGACCTTGCGGGTGTGGAAGATCTTGCGCAGCCGGGCGACCACGTCGTGCGAGGTGAGGCCGGCCGGTTTGTCGACGATGACGAGGCCGGGTGCGACAGCGGGCTGGGTTGACACGAGCGCCTATCCTGCCCGATCCGCTCAGCGGCCGGTCAGTTCGGGATAGTTTGTCACCGCGCGGAGTTGATCAAACGAGTTCCGCTACGAGTTCGTGGTCCCAGCGGCGCCTGCGCAACCGCACCGGCACCTCCTCGCCGCGGTGCGCGGCCGCGAACACCTCGGCCCGCGCCCGCCGCCACCAGACGGCGACCCGCCAACTGCCGAGCAGCAGCACCACGACGACGGCGAGCAGGCCGACCCGGTAGGCCAGCGCCTGCTGCGCGGGCCCGAACAGGTTGACCAGCAGACCGACACCGAGGGCGGCGATCGTGGTCGCCACGAACCCGCCGACGTTGACGACGCCGGTCGCGGTGCCGACCCGGTGCATCGGGTTGTAGTCCCTGGCCAGCGCGAAGCCGACCGTGGAGATCGGGCCGCCGACCGCGAACAGGCCGAACGCGACCAGCAGCACGCCGAACGGGAGCGGGTGCGGGTCGGTGAGCAGCACGGTCCAGGTGAGCACGGCGGCGACCAGCGCGGCGACCACGATCGGCATCCGCGTCTCGCGTCGTCTGCTGGTCACC
>DASYBO010000495.1:0-6480 GCA_036500685.1 Pseudonocardiaceae bacterium
CGTTCGCGTTCGGCGTAGGCGGACACCACTGCTTACGCGCGGTCGCCGATGCCGCGCTTGGGCACGTTGAGGATGCGCCGCAGGCTCACCGTGTCCGCCGGGTTGGCGATGACCCGCAGGTAGGCGAGGGTGTCGCGGACCTCACGGCGTTCGTAGAACCGGACCCCGCCGACCACCTTGTAGGGCAGGCCGAGCCGGATGAAGATTTCCTCGAACACCCGGGACTGGTTGTTGGTCCGGTAGAACACCGCGATGTCGGCGTTGTTGGCGTCGCCGCCGTCGACCAGCCGGTCGATCTCGGCGGCCACGAACGCGGCCTCGTCGTGCTCGTTGTCGCCGACGTAGCCGACGATCTTGGCGCCGTCGCCGGACTCGGTCCACAGTCGCTTGTCACGCCGGCCCGCGTTGCGCGAGATGACCGCGTTGGCCGCGCTCAGGATGGTCTGGGTGGAGCGGTAGTTCTGCTCCAGCATGATCGTGCGGGCCTGCGGGTAGTCCCGTTCGAATTCGACGATGTTGCGGATGGTCGCGCCGCGGAAGGCGTAGATCGACTGGTCCGCGTCACCGACGACGCACAGTTCGCCTGGCTCCATGTCGTGCTCGCCGACGCCGACCAGTTCGCGGATGAGCATGTACTGGGCGTGGTTGGTGTCCTGGTACTCGTCGACAAGTACGTGCCGGAAGCGGCGCCGGTAGTGCTCGGCGACGTCGGCGAAGTTCTGCATCAGTTCGACGGTACGCATGATCAGGTCGTCGAAGTCCAGCGCGTTGGACTGCTGAAGGCGCAACTGGTAGCTGGCATAGACCTCGGCGACCCGGCGCTCAAGGTCGCTGCCTGCGGCGGAAGCGGCCTCCGCCGGGCTGATCAGCTCGTTCTTCAGGTTGGACACCTGCACGGCGAGGGTGCGCGCCGGATAGCGCTTGGGGTCCAGGTCGAGGTCGCGGGCGACCAGCGTCATCATCCGACGGGTGTCGTCGGAGTCGTAGATGGAGAAGCTGGAGGTCATCTCCAGGGTCTTGGCCTCACGACGCAGGATGCGCACGCACATCGAGTGGAACGTGGAGACCCACATGGACTTCGCGCGCGGACCGACCAGGTCGGCGACGCGTTCCTTCATCTCGGCAGCGGCCTTGTTGGTGAAGGTGATCGCCATGACCTGACCGGGATGCACGTTGCGTTCGGCGAGCAGATAGGCGATGCGGCGGGTGAGGACCCTGGTCTTGCCGGAACCGGCGCCGGCGACCACGAGCAGCGGCGATCCGGCGTGTTCGACGGCCTGTCGCTGCTGCGGGTTCAGATCGTCGAGCAGCCGGGTGGCTGCGGAGGGCCGCCGGGCGGACGGAACGTCAGGGTGCAGTTCGAACAGAGCGCTCATTGTCTTCCCACGGTACCGTTCGGTCCCGACAACAGTTGCCAGGCCCGGCGGGCATTTCGCCGCAGGCGCAGGCCGGGAGCCTTCTCACATCACGGGAGGCTTCCTCGACCGATTCACCCTCGGTGTGTCAAGATGGGTGTTGTGCAGCGGCATTGCTACGAGTTTTTCTACGGGAACCGGATTCCGGCTCCCGTGGTTGCCTAGCGCACACAAACACCACGAGCCCCGGAGTCCGTATGGACCCGGGGCTTTTTCGGGTTCAGGACTCCGGAGACGACTTCAGAGCCAGGAGACCAGGAATGACCACCACCACCCCCAGCGACGAGTCCGCCGGTGACGAGACGACTCAGCTTGCCATCGAGCAGATGGACATCGCCGAGCTGCGCAAGGAGATCGACTGGTTGGACGCGGAAATCCTGCGGCTGATCAAACGCAGGACCGAGGTGTCCCGCACCATCGGCGCGACCAGGATGGCGGCAGGTGGCACCCGGATCGTGGTCAACCGCGAGATGGACGTGATCGCCCGGTTCCGCGACCTTGGTCCCGAGGGCCGGCAGCTGGCGATGCTGCTGCTCAACCTGGGTCGGGGCCGACTCGGCCGGTAAATCCGGGTTCGCTCAGGGACACCACTGATGGCGAGCACCGCACGAACGCGAGCACACTGGAGTCATGTTCGAACTCATCGCCGTGATCATCGCGCTGGCCGGGCTCGTCTCGGCCCTGGCGCATGACGGTTATCTCGCCATGTTGGGGTCGGCGGCGAACAAACGCGCCGGCGGGGCTCCGATCGCCCAGTGGGTCCGCACTCGATGGGTGGTCGCCGGTACGACCACCGCCGCCGGACTGCTGTCGCTACTGCTCGCCACCGGTGGTGGGTTCGCCGAGGTCGTGGCGATCATCCTCGGTGCAGGCACCGCTGGGGTCGCGGCCAAGGCCCTGCAGTCCACTCGGGAGCGGTTCCACACCGGCGAGTGAGCGCCGGCCCGACCGCAACTGAAGAAAGTTCACTCATTCGTGTGGCGAACCGAGTGACATCGGATACCCGCGCCTCACCTGGGATTTCGGCCACTTACGCTGGGTCCGGTGACGGTGCGGTGGATGGCTCGAAAGTCCAACGCGCTGGCCGTCGCCGCCCGCTCGGGCGGTGTTGCCAATGACGTTGATCGCGGTGTGCGGCACCCGGTTGATCGTGCGGCCAGGCGTGCTGATGGATGGACCCCTGCTGGCCCCGCACGGCCCAACGCGGTAGCGCTGCGTCACCGGTTTCCGGCCCTGACGCCTGCTGAATTGTTCCAGGTGGTGAAAACCGGCTGAGGACGCGGCAAACGGCGTAAGGATGGCTGGGAACAGGGGTCTTTTGAGACATGGCAAGCGGATCGGGCTCCGCGGGCGACGCGGCGAAGCAATCCCCCCAGGGGCGGCACCATCGCACTGGTGGGGGTGAGTTGTGGACCCCTGCGGCGCGGACGGGCACCGCGTCACGGCACGCCAAGCCGACCATCGCGCCGGTGGCGATGCCGGCGCCGAGGGCGGAGCAACCGACCTGGCCACCGGCCTTCGGCCAACTGCCGCCGATCGAGCAATCCGGGCCGGACCCGGTGGTCGACACCGGTCCGATGGGGCTGCACAAGTTCGATCTCGGCTACATCCCGGCCTCGGTGACGCCGCCGGCGAGCTGGCGCAGGGCGGCCTGGTTCACCGTGTTCTGTTCGGCCGCCGCGCTGGTCGGCCTGTTGTTCGTGACCTCGGCGCTGGTCGGTCCGGTGCAGGTGGCCGGCGACATCAACTCGCTGCCCGGCCTGCCGACCGGTCTTCCGTACTACACGCCGCCGACGTCGATCAGTACGCCGCCGAACCTCGCGCACAACCGGCCGCCGAGCCGGGTTTCTCGGCCGAACCGGCCCGGTAGCGCGGGCCAGCCCACCGACACGCAGGGCCAGCCGATCACGACCGACAACGGGAACGGCTCGGGCCAGAACCTGCCGCCCGGCGGCGGTGGGGCACCGGGCAGCGCGACCGTGCCGACCACGGTGGTGACCGCCCCGTCGACGGTGACCACGGTGAACAGCGGCCCGCCCGCGGTCGATCCCGGCAAGCTGGGTACCCGCACCGAGCAGTTCTTCAGCGAGGTCGTCGGCAACGTGAACGCGGCCGCGAACTTGACCTCGGACACCGTGCGCGGCAACGCAAAGGCGATCATCGAGCAGAACTACGGCGACGTCTCCACCATCCAGATCAAGAGCGTGTCGGTGGACCCGAGCAACGGGCTGACCGTGAGCGTGTTGCAGGTGACCAACAAGGACGGCTCGGTGAGCACCCAGCAGCGAACGCTCCAGTTCACGCTCTCGGGCGACCCGAAGATCGAGAACCCTGGTGGCTGATCGCTCAATTACCGATCAGTAGTCGTTGGGGCGGTCGTGACGGTCGGGAACGCATCGGCAACCCTGTGCGTTGGCACGACTACCCGAGCAGGGTGCGTCCACGGCACCCACTGCTCCAACTGAGTGACACGGTACGACCGTTTGTCGCCACGAACGGGTTGTCCACCGACAGGTACTGGCATCCCCTGGCGAGCGCACGGTACGAGTTGCCGGAGTCCACACACGCACGGAGGCAAACGCGTGGAGCGTCCGAGAACCGGGCATCGGCATGACCAGGATGGCTCGATCGCGGTGGTCGACCTGATCCGACGGCAGCACGTCGGACCGGTCCGCATCCCGTCGATCGAGGAGGCCGACACCGACGCACTGCTCACCGAGCTGCTCGGCACGGAGGTCGAGCCGAACCGGCATCGCGGCAAGATGGCAAGGGCGGCCAAGCTGATCGGGCTGGCGGTCGGCTCCATCGTGCTGTGCGGTTCGGTCGCTGCCGCGGCGACGCTGGCCCGCAGCAGGCCACCCGCCAGTGCCCCTGCCGTCGCCGCGCCGACCCCCATCACCGGTATCCGCGCCCTGCGGCCCGACACGCTCGAAGCTCAACTCTCCGGCCACACCCAGGGCAACGCCGCGCCGACCACGTCGGCCGCGCCGCATGCCTCGGCCAAGCCCGAGCATGCCGCGAACAACGCCACGCCAAAGACACCCGCGACCGACCAGGCCGCGCCGAACCCGACCAGTCCACAGCAGCTGGTTCGCGAGTTCTACCAGCTGGTGGAGAGTCAGCCTGCCGTCGCGGCGCAGCTGCTCTCACCCTCGCTGCTGTCCACGGATCCGGCCGGCTTCATCAGCGCCTGGCAGTCCGCGGCCAAGGTCGAGGTGGACAGCGTGCAGGCCAACCCGGACGGGACCGTGCAGGCCGTGGTCCGGATGCTCCAGCCGGACGGGAGCTGGCTGCGGGTCGTCGAACTGCTGCACGTCACGCCGGGCAGTCAACCGCTGATCAGTGGGGCACAGCTGCTCTCGGCGCAGAACGGCTGACCTGCTCGGACCGGGTCTAATGGACTTATCCGGCGATGCCGGGGGCATGTCCGGACACGATCGGTGAACGCATACCCTATTCGCCGTGAGTCAACCGGGACGTCATCGGCCGGGCGGCCGGGACGCGTCGGCCGCTGACGTGGGACGCCGAGGTCTTTGGCCACGTCAAGCTGGTTGGGGGATGTTGAGTGGCTAACGAAGGGCGCCTGGTCGGCGGCCGGTACCGACTGGACTCGCGGATCGGCAGCGGCGCGATGGGCGTGGTCTGGCAGGCCTACGACGCCCGGCTGCGCAGGACCGTCGCGGTCAAGCAGCTACGGCTCGAACCCGGTCTCGACCCGAACGAGGCGGAGGACGCCCGCGCCCGCGCGATGCGTGAGGGCCGGATCGCCGCCCGCCTGCACCACCCCAACGCGGTCGCCGTTTTCGACGTCGTCGACGAGGACGACGCGCCCTGGCTGGTGATGGAGTACGTGCCATCGCGCAGCCTGGCCCAGGAGATGACCGAGCGCGGCGTGCTCCAGCCGGAAGAGGTCGGCCGGATCGGGGCCCAGGTCGCGCACGCGCTCTCCGCCGCGCACGCGGCCGGGATCGTGCACCGGGACATCAAGCCGGCCAACATCCTGCTCGGCCAGAACGGCACGGTGAAGATCACCGACTTCGGCATCTCAAGGGCCACCGGCGACGTCGCGGTGACCAAGACCGGCCTGATCGCCGGCACCCCCGCCTACCTGGCCCCCGAGGTCGCGTACGGGCGGGAGCCGGGTGCTGCCGCCGACGTGTTCTCCCTGGGTTCGACGTTGTACGCGGCCGTGGAGGGCACGCCTCCGTTCGGCCTGTCCGAGAACACGCTTGGCCTGCTGCACGCGGTCGCCGCCGGTCGGATCATCCCGCCTCGGCAGGCCGGCGTGCTCACCGACGTCCTGACCCGGCTGCTCGACGCGGAACCGGAGCGGCGGCCGAACGCGGCGCTGGCCGGCCGCTGGCTGGAGGAATCCTCCCGAGGCTCCCGGCCGAACATCGCGCCGATCGACGCCGGCCCGACCGCGATGATGGGCGAGCCAACCGACTACCTGCCTCCGGGCATGCAACGCACCAGGGTCGCCGGCAGCGGCTATCGGGGTCCTGGTGGCAGTGGCTACCGGAACGAGGACGACCTGCGGCCCTCCCCCGGCTACCGGGAGCCGCCGGGCAGGAACATGCGGCCGGTGGTGTTCGCCGGCATCGCGGTCGTCGCCGTGGTCGTGGTGGCCGGGCTGTTGTGGATCGGCGGGGCCTTCAACGGCAAGCCCAGCCCGAACACGTCGTCGAGCACCAGCACCAACAACGCCCCGACGACGACGGCGTCGTTCCCGTCGTTCCCGAACAACGGGAACCCGGACACGTTCACGCCGCAGCCGACGCGGCGCACCACGACAACGGAAACTACGACAACGGAGACGACAACCACCACGACAACGACGACGACAACCACCACCACGACAGCACCGCCCACCACGACGACGTCGACACCAACGACGACCGTCCCGCCCACTGGAGCGCCCAAGCACGGTCCCTGAGGCTGACAACTGATCGTGAATCGCGCGATAGCACGCGACCGACCACCGTCTCACCCGTTAGTGTTCACGGTGACCCCGTCAGGCGTTCAGAGATGCGCTAGCGGTCGGGCCGAGGAGGATGTGGGAGCA
>DASYBO010000496.1:0-4791 GCA_036500685.1 Pseudonocardiaceae bacterium
GATCGTGTCGATCTGCTGCATCAGCAGGCCGCCGGAGACCGGGCGCATTTCGGCCCCGCCGCGCACCGGGGGTTCGGCGATCAGGATGCGCACGTTCTTCTTGCGCGCCAACACATCCACGGCACCGTCGGCGTAGGCGGGCGCGATGACGACCTCGGTGAAGATGTCCGCGATCTGCTCGGCCATGGCCACGCTGACCGGACGGTTGGCCGCGATGATGCCACCGAACGCGCTGGTCGGGTCGCAGGCGTGCGCCTTGCGGTGCGCGTCGGCGATGTCAACGGTGGAGATCGCGATGCCGCACGGGTTGGCGTGCTTGATGATCGCGACGCAGTCCTGCTCGTGGTCGTGCGCTGCGCGCAAGGCCGCGTCCGCGTCGATGAAGTTGTTGTACGACATCTCCTTGCCGTGCAACTGCTTCGCGGTCGCCAGACCGATCGAGCCGCCGTTGTTCACGTACAGCGCGGCGGCCTGGTGCGGGTTCTCGCCGTAGCGCAGCGGCTGCACCTGGGTCCAGGTCGTGCCGAGCCAGGTCGGGAACGGGGAGACCGGCTCAGCGGGAACCGCGAGCACGCTGCCCATCCAGGAGGCGACCGCGACGTCGTAGGAGGCGGTGTGCCGGTAGGCGTCGGCGGCGAGGGCACGCCGGTCGGTCAGAGTGAAGCCACCCGCGTTGACCTGCTCGATCACCCAGTCGTAGCGGGTCGGGTCGACCACGACGGCCAGGTTGGCGTGGTTCTTGGCCGCCGCGCGGACCATGGCCGGACCGCCGATGTCGATCTGCTCGACGCACTCGTCCGGGCCCGCGCCGGAGGCAACGGTCCGGGTGAACGGGTAGAGGTTGGAGATCAGCAGTTCGAACGGCTCGACCTCGAGTTCGGCCAACTGGCGAACGTGCTCGGGGTTGCCGACGTCGGCGAGCAGACCGGCGTGCACACGCGGGTGCAGGGTCTTGACCCGGCCGTCCAGGCTCTCCGGGAAGCCGGTCAGCTCCTCGATCGCGGTGACCGGAATGCCGGCCTCGCTGATCGCGCGGGCGCTGTTGCCGGTGGACACGAGGCGTACCCCGGCCGCGTGCAGCGCGGCGGCCAGCTCAACCAGGCCCGTCTTGTCGCTGACGCTGACCAGCGCCCGCTTGACGGGACGCCGACCGTCCACTGTGTCTGGTCCGGACTGGTGTGCGGTCACGGGATACTTACCTTTCGTCCGTTCACGGTTGCGCCCTCGCGGGCGAGCCTGGCGACCACCTCGACCAGCAGTCGCCGTTCGACGGCTTTGATTCGGGCGTGCAGCTCCTCGGCGTCTTCGCCGGATTCGACCACAACTGGCTGCTGGGCCAGGATCGGCCCGGTGTCGACACCCTTGTCGACGAGGTGCACGGTGCAGCCGGTCACCTTCACGCCGTAGGCGAGGGCGTCCCGCACGGCGTGCGCGCCGGGGAAGGCGGGCAGCAGCGCGGGATGAGTGTTGATCATGCGGCCCGCGAAGCGATCCAGGAACGTCGGCCCGACGATCTTCATGAACCCGGCCGACACCACGAGATCGGGCTGGTAGGCGGCGACCGCGTCGGCGAGTGCGACGTCCCAGGCGGCCCGGTCCGGGTGGTCGGCCAGCTTGACCACGAAGCCGGGCACGCTGGCGCGTTCGGCCCTCGCCAGCCCCTCAACCCCGGGCCGATCGGAGCCGACGGCCACGATCCGCACCGGGTAGTCGGCGTCCTGGGCGGCGTCGAGCAGGGCCTGGAGCAGCGTGCCGGTGCCGGAGAGCAGTACGACGACACGTACCGGCAGCGGGAAGCTCAACGTGGATTGACGAAACAGCGGGCTCTCCTGACAGGCGGTGTCACGTGCCTGACCAGCGTATGTTGTGCGCGGTTGATCTTCGCGAGCAGGGCTACTCGACCGGTTCGTCTTCTTCGGGGTTTTCTTCGGACTCGGGTTGGGCGTGGTCCTCGGCGTCGTAGGCCGTTGGATCGAGCTCCGCAGGCTCCTCGTCGGGTTCGTCATCGACCTCGTCGATCACGTCCTCGTCGTCGTCCTCGTCGTCCGGGTCGCTGAGGGCGTCGACGACGCGTCCGGTCAACGAGACCAGTGCCTCCGGGTGCGGACCGGCGAACAACGCGGTGATCGCGCCGACGATGCCGATCCAGCCCAGCGCGGACAACGCCAACAAGCCGGCCGCGACCGTCACCGGATTGAACGGGCCATCGGCGAGCGTGCCGCCCGCGAACGCGGCCAGCACCAGGCAGCCGAACCCGACCACCAGCGCGGCCACCCCGACCGCCTGCAACCGGCCCAGCGCCCGGTCCGGTCGCGGCTCGGTGTCCGCCCGACGGGATCGCGCGGACACCGGGTCGCCCACCCGTCGACAGGCCCAGCCGACGCCGACACCGACCGCGGCCGGCAGCAGCAGCACCACCACCCACCACGGCGCGGACCGGACCGGTATCGCACCCAACAACGGCAAACCGAGCACCGGCCCGGGATGGAAAGCGAGCGGGCGAACCACCAGCGCCCCGAGGGAGAACCCAGGGCCGACCGCGAAGGACAGCGCGCCGATCAGCGCGTTGGGCAGATAGGCCAGCGACAGCAACGCAATGCCGAGCCCGCCACCGAAACCGGGCCCGTTGACCCGAAACATGGCGACCACGCTCGACCAGGACAGCACCAGCGCGAACGCCAGCAGCACCGCGCCCGCGGCGAGCAGCCCGACCAGACCGAGCACGCCGGCACGCAGACCGGCCCTGGTCGGTTCGTCCGCCTTGGCCAGTAGCGCGGCGCGCAGGCCGCACCGTCCGAAAAGGCCGATCGCGGTGCCGATCAAGCCGAACAGCGCACCGAGCAGGAAGGCCAGGACTGGCGAGGAGATGACCTGGCCGCCCGAACCGACCAGGGACAGCAGCACTCCGAACGCGGCATGCCCGAGGCCGACGGCGAGGAAGATCGGCACCGCGGCGTGCGGGGTGCTCGCGCCGAGCCACTCCGCCGCACGCATCGCGGCCCGCGCGGCGAGGAAGACCACGAAGACGGTCGGCAGCAGCGGCAGCACGCTGAGCGGATGACCGGCGATGATCAGCGGCACGTGCACGGCGGCCAGCCAGGTCGGTCCGGTCGCGCCCAGGATGCCGCCGATCGAGATGCCGCTCCCCGGCGCGATCGCCACCACGAAGGCCAGCAGCACGCCCAGCACCAGGTAGCCGGCGATCAGCGGGCCGAGCGCGGCGAGGGCCAGGATGCGCGCCTGCTCGCCGCGGGTCGCCCGGTCCTCGTCCGCCTGGCGCCCCTGATCGGCCTGCTGGCCCTCGTCGACCACATGATCGACCGGTGTTGCGGATGGAGCGGGCATACACCCACTCTGACGTAGCGATTAGACCGTCCGGCTCAGCCACGCCGCAACGGATCACCGCACAAATGGCTGATCAGAGCGGGTGTGGCGACTACCGAATGCAACAGCTCATGATGAGCTGGGGTAGTCGGGCGGCGTCTGCGGCTGCTGATGGGAGATCTGACCCGGCTGCTGCAGGAACATCGTCGACTGCGGGGGCGGGTTGGTCGAGGAGGGCGGCGCGGCGACGTAGTGGGTGGCCGAGTCGGGCTTGCGCGGCTGCTGGACCTGGGTGGTCTGTTGCTGCTGGTTCTGCGGCTGCTGCGGCGCGTTGTGCCTGGTCTGCGGGTTCTGCGGGAACGGGCCGGACTGCGGGAAGGTGCCCGGCGCGCCGTAGGGCACCGCGGGGCGCGGCGCGATCTTGATCAGCTCGTACTCGAGCAGCAATACGAACGCCGAGGTCAGGAACTGCAGCAGACCCAGGATCAGGATGATGATCGAGATGGTCGGCGTCGACGTGCCACCGCCGGAGGTCTGGATGACGTCGGCGAGCACCGACAGGCCACCGACCGTGCTGAGCAGCGCGGCGTAGGGCAGCGTCTTGGGCCCCTTCGGCAGCACGTGCAGACCGGCGAGCAGGCCACCGGCCAGCAGCACCATCACCTGCAGGCTCAGGCTCGCCGCGTTGGAGGTGAAGCTGCAGAAGTAGATGGCCAGACCGAGCACCATGACGGCCAACGTGATCAACTTCGGTAGGCCAAGATCCATCAGGGGATTCGTGCGCGGAGCGGGCCGGGGCCCGTAGCCCGGTTGTGGTTGCGGAGGCTGCCCCGGGTAACCACCCGGCTGGCCGGACGGGAACGACATGTGCGCTCTCCCTCAACTCGAATTGCTCAAATCCTGACCGGACTGCGGATTTTCGCCGAAACAGTAGCCGAACTCATCTGATGGACGCGTGAAGGCCGTAGGGAGTTCCTGACAAACACGACGGGGCTGGACCGCCGTTCCGGCGTCCAGCCCCGTTCGTTGGTGCTTTCGGTGGTAGCCACCGAGTGGTTCCGATCAGCTCAGCCCAGCGACTTGATCACTTCGCGGGCGAGTTCGGCGGTTTCGCTCGGGGTCTTCCCCACCCGAACACCCGCCGCCTCCAACGCTTCCTTCTTCGCCGCCGCCGTACCCGACGAGCCGGACACGATCGCACCCGCGTGCCCCATCGTCTTACCCTCCGGCGCGGTGAACCCCGCCACATACCCAATCACCGGCTTGGTGATATGCGCCTTGATGTACTCCGCAGCCCGCTCCTCGGCATCCCCACCGATCTCCCCGATCATCACGATCGCATCGGTCTCCGGATCATCCTCAAACGCCTGCAACGCATCAATATGCGTCGTCCCGATGATCGGATCACCACCGATCCCCACCGCCGAGGAGAACCCGATATCACGCAGCTCATACATCATCTGATAC
>DASYBO010000497.1:0-3012 GCA_036500685.1 Pseudonocardiaceae bacterium
GCGCGCCCGCGGCATCGAGGGGGGCCACGCGTGAGCTCCCCACTGGAACGCCGCTACCGTCGCCTGCTGCGGGTCTTGCCGAAGTGGTACCGGCGCGATCGCGAAGACGAAATGGTCGCCACCCTCCTCGAGGACCGCCAGGACCGGCTCGACCGCGGCCCCGGCCTCGGCGAAGCCCTCGCCGTGCTCGGCCTTGCCATGCGCACCCGGCTGCCCACCACCGTGCCGGCCCGCACCGTCGCGGCCGGCAACGCCGCGCGCGCCATCGCCCTGTTCGGGCTGGCCATCGCCAGCGTCATGGCGACCTACGAAATCGTCATCTGGCTCGATGTCGTGGTCAACGGCTACCCGCAGTTCATGACCGCGCGGCACCTCGCCGTGTTGCTCCTGGGTCATCTGGCCGTGCCCGCCGCGTTCACCGCCGTCATGCTCGGCCGGATCGGGTGGGCCCGCGCGCTGGGCGTCGTCGCGCTCGTCCCCGGCGCCATCGACGTCGTGACCGATGCGCGCTCCGGCCGTTGGACCGTGTTCAGCACCGAGGTCACTGCCGAGGTGACGCTGTGGCTGGCCGTGGCCTGCCTGTTCCTCGCGGCCACCCGCGCCGTCGGTCGGGCCTCGCGGCTGTGGTGGTGGGCGGGCGCAGGCGCAGTGCTGCTCGGCATCGGGTACGAGCTGATGCCGACGACCGGACCGACCGTCGGCCTGTGGTTGCAGTTCTTCCAGTACACCCTGATCGGCTGGGCTGTCGCGCTCGGCTGCGTCGGCTACCTGACGGTCGTGCGACGGCGGTTCGACGCGGCCGGTAGTGGCGCGCTCGCGTTGAGCGCGGCCGCGTTGGTGACGGTCGTCGCGCAGTCCGACGAGCTGGTGGTCGGCTCCGAGGGTGGGGCGTACGGGTTCGCGGCTCAGGCCACCACCCGCTACGTGGTGTTCGCCGGCCTGACCGGACTCCTTCTGGTGCTGGTGGTCCTGCTGGCCACCATCGGGATCCGCCGGTACTGGTCGCTGCCGCATCGGCGGCTGGCGGCGGGCGTCGAGTAGGCAGGTCGGCCGCGTCCCCCGGCGCTTGTGGGGGGCGCGGCCGAGCGAGATCAGCTGCCGCTGCCGTAGGGGCGGGTCAGGATCTCCAGGTTGTGGCCGTCGGGGTCGTTGAAGTAGCAACCCCGGCCGCCGTCCCGAGTGTTGATCACACCTTCGTCCTGGTGCGCCGGATCCGCCCAGTAGGTGATGCCGCGCCCGCTGATCCGGCCGAAGATCTCGTCGAACTCCGCGTCATCGACCAGGAACGCATAGTGCTGCGAGGTGATCTGGCCCGCGTGCTCCAGGAAGTCCAGGCTGACGTCGTTGGTGGGCGAGACCACGTAGAACGGGCCGAACGGCTTGGGCTCCGGCAGGCCGAGCAGTTCGGCCAGGAACTCCGCGGACGCCTTGCGGTCCTTCGCGTGCACGATGGTGTGATTGAGTTGAACGGCCATGTCGCGCTCCTTCACCTTGTGGGTGCCCCTGTTCGCTCACCCACCGTAGAACCTCCAGTGAGGTCGAGGTCAAGCCGAATCGACGTCGGCGTCCGCGTCGAGCAGCCGATGCCCCAACGCGGTCAGGCTGTGTCGCACGGAGCGGCCGTGCCGGGTGGTGCGCACCAGGTTCGCCTCGCGCAGTGTCCTGGTGTGTTCGGAGGCCGAGGCGAGACTGATCGCCAACTGGCCGGCCAGGTCCGTTGTCGTGCGCGGCTGCCGCAACGCGTGCAGCGCGGCGGCACGGGTGCGGCCGAGCAGGTCGGCGAGGCGCTCCGCGGTCGCGCTGCGGGCGGCGAGGGGTTCCTCGGTGTTCGTGCCGGGCGACTGGATCGGGTCGGCCGGGTAGATCAGGGCGTTGCCGCCGCGCACCGAGGGCCGGATCGCGAACGCGGGCAGGCCGCGCCAGAACGCCGAGGGCATCAGTTGCAGCCCGTCGCCGTTGAGCTCCATCACCCGCGCCGGGCCGGGTTTCACGAACGAACCGTCCTGCCACCGCAGCCGAGGATGCAGCGTGGCGAACAACCCGGTGAATCCCTCGGTCGCCAGCACCGGCAGCCGCGAATCGACATCCTGCTGGAACGCCGCCCGCACCTGAGTCCACTGTGGAACGAGGCAGGCGAGGTGGAAGTCGCGCAGGCCGCGGATCACCAGATCCAGGCTCTCCCGGTCACCGTCGGCCAGGGTACGCACCCACAGCGGCGGCATGGGCCTGCCGGGGCGGTTGGTCCAGGACTGCATCAGGTCCGCGCGCAGGAACCGGCGCGGCGTTGCCAACACCATCGCGATCGCCTCGTCGAGGTCGACCGCCATCGGATCGAGGAACTGCGGGCCGAAACCCTTGCCGGGGATCAGGTCCAGCAGCGGGCGCGCCGTGTCCGGGAACGCCGCCGCCCACCTCGGCCACGCATCGCGCGGCCTGCGTTGCAGATCCGCGATGGCCAGACCCGCTTCCATCAACGGGGCGGGCGCAGCGGCGAACCGCATCCGCGCCATGTCCCGCGCACTCGCCACTACTCGGGCCATCCGGCCCTCCCCACGCGATCCCCACTGGTCAACGCCGTTGGCCCCGATCCTTCGGCGCTGCCCGAAAGGATTGTCCGGTGTCCGGGGCCACGTCAAGGCTCGCGCCATGCAATCGAGAACTCCGGGCCGTGCCCGCACCAGAACCCTGCTCACCACGCTCGCCGCCGCGGGCCTTGTCGCCGTCGGCGCGATCACCGCCGCCGCACCGGCCGTTGCCGGACCTGGCATCACGTCCGCCACCGGAACCGGTGGCTTCAACGGACCCACCGTCACCCACCCGGCCGCCGGGCCGGAGGACCTCGCCGCCGGGGCGGTGTGCAGCTTCGCTGTGCACATCGATTTCCCGGTGAACAAGGTCGTGCAGGACACCTGGACCAACGACGCAGGCCAGCCGGTGTTCGCCACTGCCAGCGGCCTGCTGATCGCGCACGCGGTCAACGTCGCCACCGGCCGCAGCACCACGGTCAACCTC
>DASYBO010000498.1:0-3727 GCA_036500685.1 Pseudonocardiaceae bacterium
GTCGCCATGCAGCCAGGAGGCCCGCAAGGGGCAGGCCGCTACCGGGGCGTCGCCGTGGCCACCCTGCCCGGCAACCCGGTCAGCTCGGCCCTTTCCTTCGAACTGTTCCTGCGCCCCACCCTGCTCGCCGCGATGGGCTTCACCGACGTCGACCGCCCAACCGCGACCGCGCGCCTGGCCAAGGGCGTACGCACCCCGCTAGGCAAACGCCAGTACCGCCGCGCCCACTACGACACCACCACCGGCCTCGTCGACGTCGTCGGCGGCCCCGGCTCCCACCTGCTCGCCTCGCTCGCCGCGTCGAACTGCCTGATGGTCATTCCCGAGGAGGCCAGCGAACTCCCGGACGGCGCCGAGGTCACCGTCATGCTGCTCGACTGACCGGCGCCGCCCGGTAACCGACTGGGCCATCCGTGTCGTTGCGCACGCAACGGACACGTAGGACGTTTCCGAGGACTGGGACGATGTCCGTTTCGATTGGTCCACTTGACCTCGCCGTTGGGCCATCCAGGTGCGGCCGAAAGTTGCGTGAACGAACTCACCCTGGCTTTATCCGCCCTGGTCAGTAGGGTCTCCATACAAGCTTGCTGACTGTAAGCAACCGTCCGTCCACGGTATGCCGTTGATGACAAGCTGTGACTCGAATTACACTCAACGCAAGCTGAGCGGTCGAAGAGTCCGTGCGCCGTCGGGGGGCGCATGGATTCCTCGGCCGCCCAGCCGCATATCCAGGGGCTTGGTAGGGAACACTGACCTTGACCTGCCGACCCGTACGGATGAGAGACATGACCGGCCCACTCGAATCGACCGACGCGCATCCCGCAGCCGAGGGCTTCGTCCCACATCTCATCGAACTGACCAGGCAGACCCTGCCGCCGATGCACCCGGCCGGCCGGCCGTTCGTGCTGGGTGGGGTGGTCGGCACGCTGCTGCTGCGCAAGCTGTGGCGCCCGTTGGGCCTACTCGGGCTGATCCTGACCGGCTGGTGCGCCTGGTTCTTCCGCGAGCCCAAGCGAGTCGCGCCGACGCGCCCCGGGCTGGTGGTCGCCTCCGCGGACGGCACCGTCTCGCAGGTCGTGCCGGCGTCGCCGCCGGCCGAGTTGGGTATCGGGGACGAGCAGATGCTGCGGATCAGCGTCTTCCTGTCCATTTTCGACGTGCATGTGCAACGGTTGCCGGCAACCGGCGAGATCCGCCGGATCGCCTACCGGCCCGGCAAGTTCCTCTCCGCCGATCTGGACAAGGCCAGCGAGGACAACGAGCGCAACACCCTGCTGCTGCGCACCGAGGACACCGGCCAGGACCTGGTCGTCGTGCAGATCGCCGGGCTCGTCGCCCGCAGGATCGTCTGCTCGGTCCGCGAAGGTGAGCAGGGCACCGTCGGTCAGACCTACGGCCTGATCCGGTTCGGTTCCCGAGTCGACACGTATGTTCCGCTCGGCAGCCGCATACTCGTCGAACCGGGCCAACACACCATCGGCGGCGAAACCGTGCTGGCCGAACTGGCCGCCGCTGATGCTCCCTCGTGAGCGTCGAAGGAGTGAGTCGTGGCGCGTAACACCCCGCCCGGGGTTCGGGTGCTGCCCAACGCGGTGACCGTGCTCGCCCTGTGCGCCGGTTTGTCCGCGGTCCAGTTCGCGTTCAGCAACAACCTCCCGCTCACCATCGCCGCGATCGCCGTCGCCGCCGTGCTGGACGGGGTCGACGGTCGCATCGCGCGACTGCTGGACGCCACCAGCAAGATGGGCGCCGAACTGGACTCGCTGTCGGATTCGGTCGCCTTCGGCATCTCGCCCGCGCTGGTGCTCTACATCTGGAAGCTGCACACCCAACCGTTCGGCTGGGTGATCGCGCTGATCTTCGCGGTCTGCATGACCCTCCGGCTCGCCCGGTTCAACACCCTGCTCGACGACACCGAGCAGCCGCCGTTCGCCAAGGAGTTCTTCACCGGCGTACCGGCCCCCGCCGGCGGCCTGCTCGCCGTGCTGCCGGTCGCGATGACGGCGCAGTGGGGCCAGGGCTGGTGGTCGTCGATCGGAGTGGTCTCATTCTGGGCGGTGGCCGTCGCGGCGCTGCTGATCAGCCGGATCCCGACCGTGTCGCTCAAGTCCATCCGGGTGCCGCCCCGCGCCGTCGCGCCGCTGCTGGTGCTGGTCGGTCTGCTCGCCGCCGCGATCATCACCTACCCGCTCGGCACGCTGGTCGCCGCGATGGTGGTGTACCTGCTGCACATCCCCTTCTCGGTGCGCCGCTACTACTGGCTGGCAAGGCACCCCGAGGCGTGGGCGATCCCACCGCGCGAACGCCGCGCCATCCGCCGCGCCAGCAGCGCTCGCCGACTCGGCCTGCGCCCGCCACTGCGTCGAGTCGCCGGAGCCGCCCGGCGCGCGGTGCGGATGCCGAGGGCATGGGACCGCAGCTTCGCCGACCCGACCCAACCGTCCGAAGAGGACTCGAACGTACGCCCGCTGGACACCGCGCTCGGTCCACAGACCGCCCCGTTCACCATCCGCCGCGGCTGGCGCCGAATCGGCCTGCGCCGCGACGGCGGCGTCCGACGCATCGGCCAGCCCCGCCAGGGCCCCGGCCAGCGCCGATCCGGCTAGTCTGATCGTCAACCTCAGTGATCAATCACCAACGGGCGAATCTTGTTGCACCTCAAAGGTTTTTCGCTTGATCCACTGTGGACAACAGGGCGCGCAGGTTCGCGGTGTAGTCCTCGAAGGCGCGGCGGCCGCGTTGGGTCAGGGCCACGTAGGTGATGGGAGTGCGGCGCTGGTGGGTCTTGGTGATCTCGATGTACTCGGCGTCCTCGAGCTTGCGCAGGTGCGTTGAGAGGTTGCCGGCGGTCATGTCGAGCATCTTCTGCAACTGCGGGAACGGAATCCGGTCGCCGGGGTAGAGGCCGGCCAGCGCGACAGTGACACGGAGCCGGGCCTGGGCGTGGATGACCGCGTCCAATTCGGGCAGGGGCGGCGTTTCGTCGGTCATAGGGCGGCGTTGAGGCCGATCGGCCCGGGTCCGGCGCAGCCTGGGTCGGCAGGACGCAGGCCGCGCCAGGTGTAGTAGCCGGCCTGTACGAGAAACCCACCGCCGCCGGCCAACGAGAGGACCAGGAAATTGCCCGGCACGCCAACGTAGACGCTGGCCGCGCCGGTGATCATGGTCCAGGCACCGACAGCGTAATGCGGCCAACTGTGGAACACCGCGCCGCCGGCCAGATAGAGCACGCCGACCAGCAGCAGGACACTGCCGGACCAGAGCAGGGTCACCTGGTCGGGCGTGAGGCCCTTCTGCTGTAGACCCACGTTGATCGCGACAAGGGCGAGGAAGCCGAGCGTCCAACTGAAGCCGTACATGGCCCCGACGACCTGCGACGGACCGCGCACACCCTGGCTGCTGCGCACACCGAACACGGCCGAGAACACGATCACGCCGACTATCAGGACCGTGGTCAGGATCTCGGCGACGAGATCGGGCAGGACCCGCTCCCGCGCCAGATAGAACGCACCCCAGCTGACCAGGTACGCGAACCCCCAGATGCCGCACAGCAGGGCGGACGCCAAATGCTTGCCGCGCGTGCGAGACGCCTGCTGGGCGTCGATCAGGGCGAGCGAATCGGCCGGTGACAGCGGCGGTTCGGGCGGCGTGGGTGGTTGTGTCATTTTCTGCTCCCCTCAGCAGCGACTTTGCTTTTCAAAGTACTCTGAACTTTGTACCGCAAAGT
>DASYBO010000499.1:0-5835 GCA_036500685.1 Pseudonocardiaceae bacterium
CGCAGCGGTGGACGCGCGCCTCGCCGCGTTGGCCGCGATCCTGGCGCTGCGCCGGCACGTCCGCATGGTGGAGGGCCAGTTCGGTCCGCGCGGAGCCGGGATTCTCGTTGCCTCGGGCGGCGTTTTCCGCCACGCCACCCCAGCAACACTGTCCACTGTGGAATCCACGCTGCGGGCCGACCCGGTGCTGCGGCCGATCCTGCGTCACGCGACTCTGGTCGTCGACCGGAACTACGTACTCGCCCCGGCCGGACTGCTCGCCGAAGCGGGCAACCCGACCGGCGCAGAGAATCTGTTGCGCACCAACCTGTTGCCGAGCTGATCTTTCCCTCGAACGGGGCAGGTGCATCGAGCATCGAGGTCGGAGAAGGTCAGCAAGCTATTGGCTGATGTGCGGGCTCTCACCGCCATCTGAGTCGGTTACGGGGCGTCGAACATCGCGAAGAGGGTGTTGAGGCCCTCCGCCAGGAGCGGGTGGGTGAAGATCGCGTCGGCCATCGCGGTGTAGGAAAGCTTGCCCAGCATGGCGACCTGGATGATGGTCATGATCTCGCCGCCTTCGCTGCCGAGCACCGCGCAGCCCAGGATCTGTCCGCTGTCCGCGTCGACGACGGCCTTCATGAAGCCGCGTGTCTCGCCGGTCTCGATGGCCCTGACGACGGCACCCATGGGGAGCTTGGCCACGCGGATCGCGCGTCCTTGCGTCCTGGCTTCGCGCTCGGTCATGCCGACGCGGCCAAGCTGTGGGTCGATGAAGACCGCGTACGGCACGATCCGGTCGCGGGTGCTCGCCTTCTGGTGCCGAACGAGGTTGGCGTGCAGGACGCGGTAGTCGTCGTAAGACAGGTGGGTGAACGCAGGGCCGCCCTTGATGTCACCCATCGCGTAGACGCCGGGGACGCTGGTTTCCAGGTGCTCGTCGACCTCGATGAAGCCGTTGGCATCGAGCCGGATGCCAGCCGCCTGCGGGGTGAGTGCTTCGGTGTTCGGAATGCGGCCGACGGCCGAGAGCAGGTGCGAGCCATCGAGTTGCCGCTCGCCGTCCTCCGCGCGAACGCTCAGCCGCAGGCCGCCCTCGGCCCGTTCGGCGCTGACCGGCGTCGACGAGGTCAGGACCGTGATCCCGTCATCGCGCATGATCGCGGCGACCTCGTCCGAGACGTCCTCGTCCTCGGTCGGCATCAGCCGAGGGGCGCGTTGGACGATGGTGACCTCGCTGCCGAATCGGCGGAACATCTGGCCGAATTCCAGGCCGATGTAGCCGCCGCCGATGATGATCAGGTGCTCGGGCAGTTCGGTCAATTCCATGATCGACGTCGAGTCGAGCACGGGGACGTCGTTCGTGCCGGCGATCGCCAGCGGCCTTGACCGGGTGCCGGCGTCGATGACGATCACCGGCGCGCTGATCTCTCGCTTCCCGCCGCCTGTCAAGGCGATCTCGACCGTTTTCGGCCCGGTGAAATGGGCCTCGCCTTCGATCAGATCGAGCCCGTCCTTGGCGAGGCGGCTCGCGTAGTTCTGCCGTGCGCCGGCGACCATCGCCCTTTTGCGTTCGCGTATCGCGGCGAGGTCCACCGACACCGGCCCGGTCCGCACGCCGTATTCCGCGCCGCGTCGCGCCTGGTAGGCCAGGCGGGCGCTGGCGACCATCGTCTTGGTCGGGGTACACCCCGTGTTGACGCAGACGCCACCGAGCGGCCCACGCTCGACGAGCGCCACCCGCTGACCTGCCTTCGCGAGTTCGACGGGGAGAAGCCGACCACCTTGGCTTGTCCCGATCACGATCGCGTCATAGTCCTCATTGGACATTGCGTCTCCTTCGTGTGATCAGCCCGCGGCCGAGTTGCGGCCGGGCAACCGGAACAACGCCGGCTGGCTGGTCGTCATCGACGGCGACTCCATGCCGGCCGCACAGGCGACCGCGCGGTCCCACTCCGGGTCGGAGTAGTAGTCGCTGTGCCGATGAACCCCTGGCGCCCAGCGGCGACCGGGGAACGGGCCGCGTTCCGGGTCGGGCAGCCAGTGGTCGCCGCCGAGCACCAGCGCCCCGGTCGGGCTGACCGTCGCGGCCGGCAGGGCACCGGCCGCCGCCTCCGGCACCAGGCCGACGCCGATCAGCTGCCCGTGGAAGACCTGGCGGTCCCAGGTGGTGACCCCGCCGCCGATCGGGTCGGTGCCCCGGCACAGCGACCGCCAGCGACCACCCAGATCGGTGAACAATTCAGCCAGCCCCGCGTAGCCGAGCACGCCGGGGAACGCGCGCACGTACGCGGTCTGGATCGGCGATCCGGCGACCACGATGCCCAGCCGCTCGGCCTGCTGCGGCGGCAACGTGGCCAGCAGCCGACTTGCCGCGACCGCGACCAGCACGCTGCCCTGGCTGTGCCCGGTGAGCACCACCCTGGTGCTCGGTTCGGCCAGGTATTCGGTGGCCCGCGCGGCCAGTTCCGGCACGACCTTCAATGCGTAGCAGGGCGGCACGATGGGGTGCGCCTCACGCGGCCAGAACGCGGCGAGGTCGGAGAACCCGCCGAGTTTGCGCGCGGAGTTCGGGTTCCGCGCGGCCTGGTAGACCTCAGTGAGCAGCCCGCCGGCCAGCGCGGCCAGGACGACGACGCCGAACCCGGCCAGCATCGCCGCTACCGTGCCGATCGCGTTGCTGGTGCTGATCGAGGAGGGCAGCACCTGCTCGTTGCGCAGCAGTACGGCCAAGATCGCGCCGAGCCCGACGACGATGCCGAGCCCGAGCAGGACCACCGGAGCGGACTTGCGCGCCCAGCCGGCCAGCCACCAGGCCTTGGCCGCGCTCAGCGCGTCGGCCGATCGGTCGGCGTGCAGCAGCGGCAGCTCGGCCGGCATGCCGCGTCCGCCGCGCTTGGCCAGCGCCCGCCGCACCGCGAGCACGATCCCGCCGATCACCGCTGCGACCAGGCCGAGCACGCCCGCGATGCCCCACAGCAGCGTGATGTAGGCGTAGCCACCGGGGATGACGAGCGCGCTGTCGCCAAGCACGGTCCGTACGAAAAGGCCGATCCCGGAGCCGAACCCGCCGCCGAGCGTGGCAGCGATGGCCAGTACCGGCGCGGCCATCCAGCCGCCTGCCCACGGCCGCAGCGGCTTGGGCTGATCCGACCACTGCTTCCTGGCCAGCAACGCGGTCGGCAGCAGCAGGAGCGCGAGCAGCACGCAGACGCAGGCGAGCGTGATGGCCACGACCTCGACGGTGACGTCGGTGCCGACCAGCCGGTTCGGCAGGGTCGGCCGGACCGCGACCACCCCGACGATCAGCCCGAGGTTGACGGTCAGCGCCAGCCGGCGCGGCACGGCACGCAAGATCGTCCGCAAACGCTTGCCATACCGGTCCGGCCGCGCCCCGGTCGGGTCACCGAAGACCAGCACCCCGACCAGGCTCAACACGATCAGCGCGACCGCCAGCCCCCAGAACACCGCGGCCGCCGCGGACGGGATCGGTCCTGCAGGGCCACCCAACGCCAGCAACACCGTGGTGGCCAGCGCGGCGGTCAGGTGCAGGGTGCGCAGTGCCGGCGCGTCCGGGTCGGCGATCAGGCCGGCCCCCGGCAGTCGTGACATCAGACGTGGCTTGGCCTGTTCATCGGTGACTGACTCGGCATAGACCGACCAGTTCACCGTGGACACCCCGTGCAGCACGGCCACCACGATCAGGATCGGCAGCAGCCCGACGATCGTGCGCACCGTCGCCGCCGTGCGCACCCAGCCCGGCAGGAACCCGAGACAGGTCGAACCCGGCCCGAGGCACTGCGCCGCGAACACGTCCATGGAGACCGAGGCGAGCTGTCCGATCAGCAGCATGGTCAGCAATAGCGCGCCCACCCGCAGCAGCGCCCGGCAGCACATCGCCAGCGTCTTGCCGAGCCGGCCCTCCGAGACCGGGGGCAGCATCCAGGAGGCCATGTTGGCCAGCGAGAACGGGAACAGCAGTGCCCAGATCGCCTTGGCCGCGCCGCCGGAGGTCAGCCCGCCCCAGACGTAGCCCTCAACGGTGCGCGGCAGCGGTCGCCCCTCGGCCTTGAGCACCGGCCCCGGCGCCGGCCTGCGCAGCCGGTCCGCCGGCCGGACCAGCCGCCCCTTGCCGTCGCCCGCGACGTCCACCGCGGCCACCGCGTCGACGAGGTCCTCCGGGGTGGTGCCCAGGATCCCGTGCACCCGCAGCTCGACGACCCGCGTGTCGGGCCCGGGAATCAGCACGTCGCCTCCTGCATACGATGTCCGCCTCAATGCTCGTTTCGTCGTACTACGTTCCACCGGTCGGCCCGGCTCATGCGTGCGACCCCACACGGTGTCATCCCCGGCAGCGCGACTCGAATCGGCCTCCACCCCGGCTCGGCCGAGGTTGTGGCCGTCCTTGAGCGTTGTGCCGGATCGTCGTTGCCGGCGATCCGACGCCACCGTCGGGAAGGTCACTGACCTTGGCAGGAGCCACGATCGGCCAGCGACGACCCGGTAGGGTCTGGCTGACCCCCATTGAACTCAAGGAAGGCGCCATGACCGTGGTCGACTCGGACCGGTTGCAGTCCCGTAATGGCATCGATTTCGCTGTCGCCGATCTTTCCCTCGCCGAGTTCGGGCGCAAGGAGATCCGGCTCGCCGAGCATGAGATGCCCGGTTTGATCGCGCTGCGCCGGGAGTACTCGGAGGTCTACCCGCTTCGGGGGGCGCGCATCTCCGGGTCGCTGCACATGACGATCCAGACCGCCGTGCTGATCGAGACGCTGGTCTCGCTCGGTGCCGAGGTCCGGTGGGCGTCGTGCAACATCTTCTCCACGCAGGATCATGCTGCGGCAGCGGTCGTCGTCGGGCCACACGGCACGCCGGAGGAGCCCAAGGGCGTCCCGGTTTTCGCCTGGAAGGGTGAGTCGCTGACCGAGTACTGGTGGGCGACCGAGCAGATGATGACCTGGCCCGGTGAGGGCGCCAACATGATCCTCGACGACGGCGGCGACGCGACCATGCTGCTGCACAAGGGCGTCGAGTTCGAGAAGGCCGGCGTCGTGCCGCCCACCGATGACGACGCCTCCGAGGAGTACACGGTCTTCCTCAGCGTGCTGCGCGCCTCGCTGGCCGCGGACGCGGGCAAGTGGACCAAGGCGGCCGAGAGCATCCGCGGCGTCACCGAGGAGACCACCACCGGCGTGCACCGCCTCTACCAGCTGGCCGCCGCCGGTGAGCTGCTGTTCCCGGCCATCAACGTCAACGACTCGGTGACCAAGTCGAAGTTCGACAACCGCTACGGCATCCGGCACTCGCTGATCGACGGCATCAACCGCGGCACCGACGTGCTGATCGGCGGCAAGGTCGCGGTCGTCTGCGGCTACGGCGACGTCGGCAAGGGCGCGGCCGAGTCCCTGCGTGGCCAGGGCGCCCGCGTCGTGGTGACCGAGGTCGACCCGATCTGCGCGCTGCAGGCCGCCATGGACGGCTACTACGTGCGCACCCTGGACTCGGTGCTGCCCGAGGCCGACATCGTCATCACCACCACCGGCAACAAGAACGTGGTGATGGCCGACCAGATGGCGCGCATGAAGCACCAGGCGATCCTGGGCAACATCGGGCACTTCGACAACGAACTGGACATGGCCGGCCTGGCCCGCGTTGCCGGCATCCGGCGGATCAACATCAAGCCGCAGGTCGACGAGTGGGTGTTCCCGGACGGTCACTCGATCATCGTGTTGTCGGAGGGCCGGCTGCTGAACCTGGGCAACGCCACGGGTCACCCGAGCTTCGTCATGAGCGCGTCGTTCTCGAACCAGACGATCGCCCAGATCGAGGTGCACAAGAACCCCGACGCGTACATCG
>DASYBO010000500.1:0-3388 GCA_036500685.1 Pseudonocardiaceae bacterium
ATCGACGGGTCAGCCCTGCCGCACCTGATGACCGACAACCTGAGCCACCAGATCGAACACCACCTGTTCCCCGACATGCCCTCCAACCGCTATGTCCAGGTGGCACCGAAGTTCCGTGAGCTGTGTGAGCTGTGTAAGCGCTACCGGCTGCCCTGCACCAGCGGATCACTGCACCGCCAGTACGCAACGTGCTGACCACCATCGCCCGCCTCGCCCTGCCCGGCGGCGGACCCACCACCGACACCTCTCGCTGGCTAACGACCTGGAGCGGGTCTGCCCGGACTGGCGAGCGTGCGCCCTGGGTGTGCGGCCCGTACACCGTGCTCGAGCAAAGCGAACAGGTGTGGGCCTCGGCCGGCCTCTCGGACTGCCTACACCTCGAACGATTCGGGGTGACCCACCTCGGCGGCGAGGCCCCAGGCGGCACCGTGCACTTCGCCGTATCCAACCGCACCATTCAGGTCGACGGAGCCACCACCCTGCTGCAGGCCGGTGAACAGGCCGGCGGCCCGATGCCCTTCGGCTGTCGCATGAGCATCTGCCACACCTGCGTCATCCCACTCACCTCGGGGCGGGTGCCCGACCTACGCAACGGCAGCGAGTACGGCGACGACCACCGAACAATGCGGTTCGCAACCTCCTGAATCGCGGACGCCCTGCTCTGCGACCCCGCCAGCTACTCGGCGTAGCATGGGCCTACCGGGAGCACTTCGAGCGTTGGCGTGAGAGCCGGCGTCGTTTCCGGCTGCACCTGGGCCCGGTTGCTGCTCGACTGGAGACGGGAGGCCGGCATGGTGCCGGTCCTGGACGCCGCGACCTAGTCTTCGCTGGTGTGCAAGGCTCGGATTTCTTCGGGCTCGACAATCTCGTCCCAGCCGGCAGCGCGCGGCGCGCTGAAACCGCGGCTGTTGCAAACCGTCGTCGATGTTGCCGCCGAGAAGAACAGCACCTTGGCGATGCTCTTGACGGTCGAGCTGCACTGCGAGGACCCGTCACGCAACACCGCCCCCTCCGACACCGTCCCCCGCCGCCGACTACCTCGGCGACACTCCGGCAATGAGAGCAGGTCATCACCATGCTCGATGCGATGAGAACAACGCTCAACGGGCCAACCGCTGGCACGGACCACGACGGCAACCCCGAGGTCGAGGTGTGTGCCTGCGGGCACGAATGGTCCTCGCACGATGCGATCGCCACACGGTTTTGCCGAGCCAGCCACGCTCGCGCTCTGAAGCGGGCCTGCGTCTGCCCTGACAAGCCGGCCCCACCAAAACGCGATGCGCCGATGTACGGCTACGGCAAGGTGCACGCCTGAGCTGACCAGCCGACGACCCCCGGTCACTTCCTGGTCACCACCGACAACGGGCAAGGCCCCGAATCTTTCGCCGCCGCCCTCGGCGAAGCCCACGCCGCCGCCCAGCGGCACCTCAACGCGGTAGCCGGTGTGGCGGGCCGGGCCGAAATCCACCGCGACGGGTATTGGAGCATCACCGAAACCGCACCGCCGAACTGATGCCCCGAACTTGACCGCGGCGACCGCCGGCCCGGAGCCCGACGGGAAATCTTTCATAAGCCGCCCCGGATCAGTTTGTCTCGACAGCATCTGAGCCTGCTACGCCCGCGGGTCCGTCGGCGTTACCAGCCGGAGGCGGTTTCCCCCGTGAGTACGGGACACCGGGAGGTCCGGTCGCGGCAGCGACGCCTGGCGGCGTGCCTGCCGAAGTCGCGGCGAGAAGGCGGTGTGGTCCGGTATCAGACTTTCCCTGACGACGGCGTCGCTGTCGTCGCAATGTCGGCCGCCGACCTCCCGTACCTTTACCTGGCTGCGTGTCCGGAAAGCGTCGACAAGATCGTGACACCGCGCGAGATGCTCCTGCCGCATCTGGGTGGCGGAGCTTATCGGGCTGCTTGCACTCTGGCGCATCGCCGACCAACCCAGGCTGTGGTATCGGCGTGAGGCCAGCACGACCGACCGCAGCAGGCGCTGCTCGATCGGGGAGGCCACCGGAGCACAGAGCCCCATGTTCAATTCTTTCATGACCTTACTCCAGGATGACATCCCGTTGCCCGCATTCGCCACCGCGGTCGGGTCGTCAGGCTCGCTGTAGCTGTCGAGGACCGCCTCGATCCGATCGAGCTCACGCGACGGGATCAGCGCGCACGACCGCGCGAACATATCCAGTTCTATCTCGCGGCGTAGCCTCGATATTCCTGCCAGTTCGCCGAGTTCCAGCGGAGCGACCACTGCCGTGTCACCGTGCACACTGAGCAGCCCCTCGCGGCTCAGCCCGGTCAGCGCATCTCGCAGGACCGAGAGCCGAATGTCGTGTCGATCGGCAAGGTCGGGTACAGAAATCTCCTCGTGTGGTCGCAGGACGCCTATGTGGATCGCGTTTCCTAACTCGCCGACGGCAAGCTCGGCCCTCGATGGCCCATCCAACGACCGCACGGAACCCACAGTGACCACCCCTCAGCGTTAAACTTAGCAGCCAGTGATATTTCGGAGCACTCAGCTTCGCAGGCACACCTCGCCAAAATTCTCGGGCCTCTGCGACGCCGGCCTGCACGCCTGACCTGGTCGAAGCTCGCCGGCAACGTGATCGTCCGGCAACTGACCGGCGATCCCCCCGCGAGGGTCGAGCGGGCCGGCGCTGTCGCGTCGTTTCGACAACACGGCCGCTGCGTGCAGACCGTTCGGGACGTCCAGGTCAGTCTCCCTTGACGTTCAGGATTTGTCGCAGGGTGTGGTCGACCGATACCAGGTCGGCGGCGTCGGCCATTACCACGTCCACGTCCTTGTAGGCGCCGGGAATTTCGTCAAGAAACGCGTCGGCGTTGCCGGCGCGCCACTCGATGCCTTTCATGGCGTCGTTGAGCTCCTCGACGGTGAAACGCTTGCGGGCCTCGGAGCGGGAGAAGTTGCGGCCGGCGCCGTGCGGGGCGGAGTTGAACGACGCCTTGTTGCCCTTGCCGGTGACCACGTAGGACCGGGTGCCCATCGAGCCAGGAATCAAGCCGCGCTTGCCCTCGGCGGCGTTGATTGCGCCCTTGCGGGTCAGCCATACCTTCTTCCCGAAATGTTCCTCCTGCTCGGTGTAATTGTGGTGGCAGGTAATGATTTCCTCAGCGCTGATGTCCGAGCCGTACCGGCGAGACAGGCGACGACCCGGTCCACCATCTCGGCCCGGTTGGCGGCGGCGAATGCCCGACGACGTCGGTGGTCGGATGACCGAGCGACCGTGGATCCCATTCCCCAGTGTGCGTCGGGCATGAGCGCGACGTGCGGGCGAATCCACGGCAGCGACGCGGTCCGCAGCGCCTGCTCGCGCGCCTGGTCCTCCAAGATGGACGCCCACGACAGCAGGCCCTTGGCGATCTGTTCCATCCG
>DASYBO010000501.1:0-16519 GCA_036500685.1 Pseudonocardiaceae bacterium
CCGGCGCCGGCCAGGAGCCTCTGTTCGTCGGGCAGGACGTGTTGCTCGCACAGCGGTTCGCCGCCGAGTTCGGCACCGTGCACCGATCGATCACGGCGGTGCGCAGGGCCATGCTGGACGCGGTCACCGATCCAGGCGCCGATATCCTGGCTGCCGGCTCGGTACTGGCCACCTCCACCGGTACGGCGCTGCCGATCGCGCAGGGGCCGATGACCAGGGTGTCCGATCAGGCCGCGTTCGCCGCGTCAGTGGCAGAACACGGCGCCCTGCCGTTCGTCGCGTTGGCGCTCGCTGATGCGCACCAGACCAGGACGCTGTTGGAGCAGACCAGGCAATCGGTCGCGGGCCGGCCGTGGGGCGTCGGTGTGCTCGGCTTCGCACCGGACGAGGTCCGGGCGGCGCAACTGGAGGTGATCCACGAACTGCGGCCGTCATCGGTGATCATCGCCGGCGGTCGCCCAAGCCAGGCGCGGCAGCTTGAGGAATCAGGAATCCATACATTCCTGCACGTGCCATCCCCGGGGCTGCTGCGCCAGTTCCTGGACGGCGGCGCTCGAAAGTTCGTCTTCGAAGGGTCGGAGTGCGGTGGCCATGCCGGACCGCGGGCCAGTTTTCCGTTATGGGAGACGCAAATCGGCGTGCTGCTCGACTATCTCGACGAGCACCGTGACGACGAGACGCTCGGGTCACAGCTACGGGTGTTCTTCGCGGGTGGCGTGCACGACGCCCGTTCCGCCGCCATGGTGGCCACGGCCGCCGCGCCGCTGGCCGAGCGGGGGAGTGGCGTCGGCGTGTTGATGGGCAGCGCGTACCTGTTCACCGAGGAAGCTGTCGTCGACGGCGCAATCGGGCCGGTATTCCAACAGCAGGTGCTCGCCGCCGAGCGGACCGCGTTGCTGGAAACCGCGCCGGGACACGTCACCCGCTGTGTTGCCAGCCCCTTCACGGATTCCTTCGACATGGTCAAGGCCGACCTGCGAGATCAGGGCACCCCGGACCGCGAGTTGTGGGCCGAACTGGAACAGCTCAACGTGGGGCGGCTACGGATCGCGAGCAAAGGAGTGCGCAGGGTCGACACCGGGTTGGTCGGCGTCAACGAAGCGGAGCAGATGGCCGAAGGGCTGTTCATGGCAGGCCAGGTCGCGACCCTGCGATCCGAGGTGACCACGATCGAGGAGTTGCACCGCTCGGTCACCGAGGACGCGTGTCGATTGTTGACCGACCGTGCCACCGTACTCAAGGCGAACCTCGATCTCGATCAACAGCTGGCACCGCAGCCGCCCGCACCACTGGACGTGGCGATCGTCGGGATGTCGTGCGCCTTTCCCGGCGCTCCAGACCTGGCCAGTTTCTGGTCGAACATCGTCGGCGGCGCGGACTCGATCACCGAGGTGCCCGCGCAGCGGTGGGACGCGGAGATCTACCACGGCGGGTCGGATGCCGACGGAGCGCGAACACCGTCCAAATGGGGCGGATTCCTGCCGAGCATTCCGTTCGACCCACTGCGTTACGGCATCCCGCCGACCGCACTGGCCAGTATCGAGCCGGTGCAACTGCTCGCACTGTTGATCGCCGACCGTGCGCTGGCCGATGCCGGGTACGGCGATGGTGGTTTCGCCCGGTCCCGCACCAGTGTGGTGTTCGGCGCGGAGGCCGGCAGCGACCTGTCCAACGCGACGGTGCTGCGGACCGTGCTGCCCAGCTATCTTCCGTCACTGCCGACCGCGCTGGACGAACAGCTTCCGCGACTGACCGAGGATTCCTTTCCCGGCATGCTGGCGAATGTCATCGCGGGCCGGATCGCCAACCGACTCGATCTCGGCGGCGCGAACTACACGGTTGACGCGGCCTGTGCGTCGTCGTTGGCCGCGGTGGACGTGGCATGCAAGGAACTCGTCAGCGGCACCAGCGATCTGGTCCTGTGCGGCGGCGCCGACCTGCACAACGGCATCAACGACTACCTGATGTTCTCCTCGGTGCACGCACTGTCCCCGACCGGCCGGTGCCGCACCTTCGACGAGACGGCGGACGGGATCGCGCTCGGCGAGGGCGTCGGCTGCGTCGTGCTCAAGCGGCTCGCTGACGCCGAACGCGACGGGGATCGGATATACGCGGTGATCAAGGGCGTCGGCAGCGCCAGCGACGGCAAGGCACTCGGCCTGACCGCGCCACGTCCGGAAGGCCAACGGTCCGCATTGCGTCGGGCGTACCACAACGCCGGCATCTCACCGGCCGAGGTCGGCCTCGTGGAAGCGCACGGTACCGGCACCGTGGTCGGTGATCGCACCGAACTGACCACGCTCAGCGCGATGTTCAGTGCGGCAGGCGCGGCGCCGGGCAGTTGCGCACTGGGTTCGGTCAAGTCGCAGATCGGGCACACCAAATGCGCGGCCGGGTTGGCCGGCCTGATCAAGGCCACCATGTCGGTGTACACCGGTGTGCTGCCGCCCACCCTGCACCTGGACACGCCCAATCCGGGTTGGCAGGCCGAGAGCAGTCCGTTCACCTTCAGCCCGACCGCCCGACCGTGGACGGTGCCGCCCAGGGAGCGGATCGCCGGGGTGAGCGCGTTCGGCTTCGGTGGCACCAATTTCCACCTGGTTGTCGCCGCGCACGAGACGCAGCCCGCGCCAAGGCACGGCCTTGATGTCTGGCCAGTCGAGTTGTTCACGTTTAGCGGCACCGACCATCAAGCGGCCTGCCAGGACGTCGAATGGCTGCTGGAACTGAGCCAGGACGACACCGTCACCGTGGCGGAGTTGGCCGCGACCGCCGCGCACCGGGCCGAGCGGCATTCCGGAGCGGTGTGGATCGCGGTGGTCGCCGGCAGCGTCGAGGAACTGGCGGCACTGCTGCGTCAGGCACTGGCCGGCGAGAGCGATCCGGACCATGGCCTGTTCCTCGCCGATCAGACCGTCGCCGCGCCGGGCAAGCTGGCGGTGCTGTTTCCGGGACAAGGTAGCCAACGCGTTGGCATGCTGGCCGAACTGTTCATCACCTTCCCGGAGATCCAGCATTTCCTGCGTCTTGGCCGGCAATGGAGCGACGCCGTGTTCCCGCCCGCGGCGTTCGACCAAGATCGCACGCGAGACCAGGAATCGCGGCTGCGCGACACCCGAACCGCTCAACCAGCGCTCGGTATGACCGGGCTGGCGGCCCATCATCTGCTCAGCAGGCTCGGCGTGGCCCCGGACATGCTGGCCGGACATAGCTACGGCGAGCTCGTCGCGCTGTGCGTGGCCGGATCGTTCGACCCGGCCACCCTGCTCGCGCTGTCCTCGGCGCGAGCGGAAGCGATCCTGTCCTCGACCGGCGCCGATCCCGGCACGATGGCCGCTGTTGCCGGCGACGCGACCGAAGTGACCGGTGTACTCGCCAATGCGGGTCTGGCCGGCCAGGTCGTGGTGGCCAACCACAACGCACCGAGGCAGGTGGTGATCTCCGGGCCGACCGAACTCGTCGACCGGGCGGTCGCCGAGTTGCGGGCCGTCGGCCGGTCGGCGAAGAAGCTCCCGGTGGCGTGCGCCTTCCACAGCCCGCTGATTGCCGAATCGGTGGAGATGTTCGGCAAAATCGTTGCCGCCCAGCCCATTCGGTCACCGGAGCGCGTGGTGTGGTCCAACCGCACGGCAGAGCGCTATCCGGTTGAGCCGGAGCGGGTCGCCGACGAACTGACGGCTCAGGTCGGAGCGCCGGTTCGGTTCGTGGCGCAGATCGAGGCGATGTACGCGGCAGGCGCCCGGATCTTCGTGGAAGCCGGCCCAGGGCAGGTACTCAGCCGGCTCGTCGACCTGATCCTCGCCGACCGTCCACATACCGCGGTGTCGATCGAGAGCAGGTACGGCACCGGACTGCCCGGATTTCTCAGCGCTCTCGCCAGGCTCGCGGTCGCCGGTGTGCCGGTGCGCACCTCCTGGCTGTTCCGGGGCCGGGACGCCCCGCCGATCACCGGTTCGACGCGGGCGACACGACCGGGCTGGACCGTGGACGGACAACTGGTGCGCACGTCCGACGGTGTCCCGTTATCGAGTGGACTTCGTCCCGCACAACGGATCGAGGAGACCATGGTGTCTGTGTCGAACTCCCCATGGGGATCTGCCAACCCGGCCGGCTCTGTGCCGGCTCGGCCGGCGTCGGCGCAGGTGCCCGGGACCGACCAGTTGATCCGGGAGTTCCTCCGTGGCGGCGTCGAATTGCTGACCGCCCAGCGCGACGTGCTGCTGCGCTACCTCGACACCGCGCCGAGCGCGTACGCCATCCGCTCGACTGGTCCGGTGATCGACTATCCGGTCGCGCCGTCAGTGCCGAGTCGGTCGGAGCCGGTTGCCGGTCCCGTCGAGGAGAAGCCTGCCGAGGCGGGGATTGTCGAGAAGAGGCCGACCACGAACGTTCTGGACTTGGTGCGGGCCGTGATTGGCGCGCGCACCGGCTATCCGGTCGACATGATTGAACCGGAACTCGACCTCGAGGCGGACCTGAGCGTCGATTCGATCAAACGAGCAGAGATCGCGGGCGAACTGCTCGCCGGATTCGCCACCCGGCCCGGCGAGTTCGCCGACGCCGACATCGATGAACTCGCCAAAAAGCGCACCACTCAGGCGATCGCCGACTGGTTGCGCGCCAAAGCCGATGGGGACGATGCGCGGGCCGAGCCGGACACTCCCGCTCCCACGCAGCCGACCTTGCCGACCGGAGTGACGCCGAGGAGGTTCGTGTTCGAGACGGTGCCGGCGACCGATGCGCTGGTGGCCACCGCACCCGGGGTTGACAAGAACACCGGGCTGGCCGGCCGAACACTGGCCATCGTCGGTGACGCCGCCCCCGAACTCGTCGCGGCGCTGCGCGCGGCACTGGCGGCGCACGGTGCCACCGCGGTGGTTCCCGGGATGCTGCCGGTCGCCGAGGGCCTTGACGGCGTGATCCACCTCGGCACGACGCAGGCTACGGCCGTCGGTGACATGACCGGCGACGGTGTGGAACTGGCGTTGCCGCAGGCAGTTCCAGTGCTGCGGACGGCACTGGCAGGCGCACTCCGTTGGCTGTTCGCGGTAGTGCCGGCACCGGCGGATGGGCCGGTCGTGTCCCGGTATGCCGGGTTCCGTGGTCTGTTCCGCTCGATCGCCAAGGAGTATCCGGATCTGTCCGCGCGGTTGATCGAGGTCAACCCCGATCAGCCTGCGCAGCGGATCGCCGAGCTGATCGTGGCCGAACTGTTCGTCATCGGCGCGAACTCGCTGGTGCGCAACGATGACGGCAAGCGGACGACGCTGACGATCAGGCCGGCCTCCCTCGGCGCGCTCGGCAATACCGGTGCCGGCCCGGCCGGCGAAGGAGCCGCCGAGGCGGCCGCGATCGGGTTGCGTTCCGAATCCGTTGTGCTCCTGGTCGGCGGTGCTCGCGGCATCACGGCACAGGTCGCGGAAACACTGGTCGCGGCGAGCGGCTGCCGAGTGGAACTCGTGGGCCGCACCCCCCTGCCGGCCGGCAGGGAAGATCCCGCGACCTTGGCAGCGACCGATCTCGCCGGGCTGCGCGGCGCACTGAGCGTGCTTGGTCTGCGGTCACCGGCGGAGATCGAGCGCAGGGCCCGGCAGATCCTGGCCGAACGCGAGATCGCGATGACCATCGACGACCTGCGCAGACGGGGAGGGACAGTGCGCTACCACTGTGCGGACGTGCGCAGCCGGGACGCCATCGCGCGAGTGGTCAAGGACGTGCACGCCGAGTATGGACGACTGGACGGCGTCGTCTACGGCGCGGGGGTGATCGAGGACCGATTGTTCGCCGACAAGGACGGCGAGTCCTTCGACCGCGTGTTCGGGACCAAAGTGGACGGTCTGCTCGCGCTGCTCAACGCGTTGCGTGCCGGTCCCGACCACCCGGGATTCCTGGTGTTGTTCGGCAGCATCGCCGCCGTGCTCGGCAACAGAGGACAGACCGATTACGCCGCCGCCAACGACGCGCTGGAAGCTGTGGGCGCGGCGTGGGGCGCGACGCACCAGGGCACCAGGGTGTTGACCGTGCACTGGGGCCCGTGGGCACCGAGCCGACGCCACGGCGGCATGGTCTCGGCCGCACTCGGCAACGACTATGCGCAGCGCGGTATCGAACTGATTGATCCGGACGAGGGGGCGCTGAGTCTGCTGCGCGAGCTTGCCTGGGGCGATCCGTCGCTCCGCTCGGTCGTATACACCGGGTCTGGCTGGTAGGTATCGGTGTCGACACACGTTTCCGGCCAGCAGGCCGCGCCGATAGCCATCGTGGGCATGGCCGTGCTGCTGCCCGGCGCCCCTGACCTTGGCACCTACTGGCGCAATGTGGTTACCGGGGTGGACGCGATCACCGATGCACCACCGAATCGCTGGGACCCCGCCTTCTACCAGCCAGCAGGTGCGGCCGGCACCGCGCCGGACCGGGTGTACTGCCGCCGCGGCGGATTCGTGGACGCGTTCGCCGACGTCGAGGTCACCCGGTTCGGCATCATGCCCAGCTCGGTGGCTGATGCCGAACCCGACCAGTTGATCGCCCTGCGGGTGGCAGCGGCCGCGATCGCCGACGCCGGTGGCGAGGCCGGCCTGCCAGATCGCGACCGGATCGGGGTGATCCTCGGCAGGGGAGGCTATCTGTCGCCCGGCCTTGCCCGCCTCGACCGGCGGGTGCGCGCCGCGCACCAGCTGACGCTCTCCCTCGGCGAACTCCTGCCCGATATCGATCCGGCCGCCCTGGAACGGGTGCGGACCGCGTTCACCGACGCACTCGGCCCCAGCCATCCGGACGCCGCCATCGGGCTGGTTCCCAACCTTGCCGCGTCCAGGGTGGCCAACCGCCTTGATCTGCGCGGTCCCGCCTACACCGTCGACGCGGCCTGCGCCTCGTCGCTGGTCGCGGTGGATCAGGCCGTCGCCGAACTGGCAGGCGGACGTTGTGACCTGATGTTGGCCGGTGGCGTGCACCACTGCCATGACATCACCTTGTGGAGCGTGTTCAGTCAGCTCGGCGCGTTGTCCGCCGCGCAGCAGATCCGCCCGTTCGACCGCAGGGCGGACGGCATCCTGATCGGCGAGGGGACCGGGGTCGTTGTGCTCAAGCGGCTTGCCGACGCCGAACGCGACGGTGACCGGATCTATGCGGTGATCCGGGGTTGCGGCGTGGCCAGTGACGGCCGGTCCGGTGGCCTGGCCAACCCCGATTCGCAGGGCCAGGTGCTGGCCGTGCGGCAGGCATGGCAGCGGGCCGGCCTGGACCCGACCGAACCGGGTTCGGTCGGGCTGATCGAGGCGCACGGCACCGCGACGCCAGCCGGTGACCTAGCCGAGTTGGCCACCCTGCGGGAGGTCTTCGGCCCACCGTCGGCAGCTGATCGGCCGGTGATCGGCACCGTGAAGTCGATGATCGGGCACACCATGCCAACGGCAGGGGTGGCCGGCCTTGTCAAGATGGCACTCGCGCTGCACAACGGAATACTCCCGCCGACCCTGCACTGCGAGCAGCCACATCCGGCATTGGCCGATACCCGATTCCGGCCGATCGACACGTCCGCGACATGGCCCGATGTGCCAGGTCAACCACGCAGGGCCGGGGTGAACGCGTTCGGCTTCGGCGGGATCAACGCGCACGTGCTGCTCGAACAGGCCCCCGGGTCCGTAGGCTCCGCCGCACCAGCCGTGGCTTCTCGACCGGTCGCGGTCCTCGCCGAACCGGAACGAACCCTGCTGCTGGCCAAGGAAAGCCTCGGTGAGCTGATCGAGGCGCTCGACCGACCGGACACCGAACTGCGCGGCACTGCCGTGCCCGCCCCACCCGACCCTCCTCGTTCCGCACACCGGCTCGGCATCGTCGATCCGACGACCAAGCGGTTGGCGGCAGCCAGAAAGGTACTCAAGCGCGGGACGCCGTGGCGCGGGCGCAACGACATCTGGTGGTGCGCCCAACCGCTACTGACCGAGCCGAACACCGGGATCGCCTTCGTCTTTCCCGGTCTCGAAGCGGATTTCGCACCGAGGATCGACGACGTGGCCGCCCATTTCGGCTTGTCGACACCGAAGCTGGCCTCGACCGATCTTGCCAAGCACGGTGCGAGCGTGCTGCGCGTGGGTCGGCTGCTGGACACGGCGCTGCGCCGGCTGGGAGTGATCCCTGACGCGGTTGCCGGGCATAGCATCGGCGAGTGGGCGGCGATGGTTTCCGCCGGGATCTATCAAGCCGGCGAAGTGGAGGAGCTGCTCGCCAGCACCGATCCGGGTTCCCTTCGGCTGCCCGGTGTCGAGTTCGCGGTGCTCGGCTGCACCGCCGAGCGGGCAGCGGAGGGCATCGCGGATCGGCCCGATGTGGTGATCTCGCACCAGAACTCGCCGAACCAGACGATCGTCTGCGGCCCGGAGGACGAGATCGCGGAGTTGGTCAGCGAATTCCGCGCCGAGCTGGTGATCTGCCAGATCTTGCCGTTCCGGTCCGGTTTTCACACGCCGATGGTGGCGCCGTACCTCGCCCCGTTCCGGGCCGCGGCGGCGACCTTCGCGGTCGGTTCGCCGTCGGTGCCAGTCTGGTCGGCGACCACCGCGACGGTGTTTCCATCCTCGGCCGAGCAGGTCCGCGACCTGTACCTGCGGCATCTGGTGGAACCGGTGCGCTTCGCCGAGCTGATCGAGGCCATGTACCAGGCTGGTAGCCGGGTATTCGTGCCGGCCGGCGCCGGTCAGATCGGCGCGTTGATCGACGACACCCTCGGCACCGCCGAGCACATCACGGTCGCGGCCAACTCGACCCTGCGGACCGGCCTCGCCCAGCTTCGCCGAGTGGCCACCGCGGTATGGGTTGCGGGTGGCACCCCCGATTTCGCCGCGTTGTCGACCGGAAAGACGTCCGTGCACTCGGTCCGGCTCGACCTGTCGGCGTCACTGGTCCGGCTCGGTCCTGCCGCCCGCGATCTGTTGCCACAGCATGGAAGCCCACTGCCGACCCGATCCGAACTCGGTGCTTACGGACACCGGTTCCCGCTCGCTGCCGAGTTGGCCACGCTGTTGGCCGAGACCGAACGCAGCGCCCTCGCCGTACTGGCGAGAGCAGACGCCGCCGTCCCCGCCCTCGCCGTCGAAACGGCGAGCACCCATCCAGCAGGCCCGTTGACCTGGAATCTGCGGGTCTCCACACGAGAGATGCCCTACCTCCTCGACCATTGTTTCGCCCCGCAGCGCGCCGGCTGGCCGGATGAGGTCGATCGACGGCCGGTGGTGCCGGCCACTGCCGTGCTGCGCCACATCATGGACGCCGCGGAGCGATTCGCGCCGGGCCTGTGGGGGATCGAGGTGGTCGGTGTTCGGTTGAAACGGTGGCTGGTGGCCGCACCAGCGGTCGACGTGGCCGTCACGGTCACCCCGATCACCGCCGACCGGGTGGAGGTCGTGGTCGGTGACTACGCGACCGGCGAGGTCGTGCTGGCCGCCGAATATCCGGCCGCACCCGAGCAGTGGGCGCCAAGCGGTGCACTGGAAGCAAATCCGGAGATCACCGCCCACCGGTTCTATGCCGACCGGTGGATGTTCCACGGCCCCAGCTATCAGGGCATCACCGAGGTCACCGCGATCGGTGAACGTCATGTCACGGCCGTGCTGACCGTGCCGGATGCGCCCGGTGGCCTGTTGGACAACGTCGGCCAACTGTTCGGGCACTGGACCGTCGAGAAACAGACACACCGTCGAGTGGTCTTCCCGGTCGGTATCGGCGCTACCCGGTTCTATGCGCAGGAGCCGCCGCCGGGCACCAAGCTGCACTGCGAGCTTCGGGTGCGATCCATCACCGACGCGATCTACGTGTTCGACGCCCAGCTCACCCTCGACGGCACGGTCTACGCCGACATCGTCGGTTGGCAGGATCACCGCTTCGACAGCCACCCGGACACCGACCCCGCCTACCGGGTCCCTGAGCGCAGGACACTGTCCGTGCCGATGGCAGGCGGCTGGTGCCTGCTGCCGGAACGGTGGTCCGACCTTGCCTCACGCGATCTGTATCTGCGCAAGTACCTCAATGCGGTCGAACGCGCTGACTACCAGAATCTCCCGCCGCAGGCGCGGCGACACTGGCTGCTCGGCAGGATCGCGGTGAAGGACGCCGTGCGGAACTGGCTGTGGGCGCACGGCTGGGACACGGTGTTCCCGGCAGAGATCACGGTGGGCAACGACGCGTCCGGCCGACCGGTGGTATCCGGTCAGCACGGTTTCCCGTTGCCGGATTTCCAGGTGTCCATCGCGCACTGCGCCGAGGCCGCAGTGGCACAGGCGCTGCCGGCTGCGTTGTCCGGCACTGGCGACGGGGTCGGGATTGATATCGAAGAGGTGACCGAGCCTGCGGCCGGCACCCTCGCGGTCGCGCTCGCCGAACCGGAACGGGCGCTGCTCACCGAACTGGCCGGCAACTCGTCGGCGGCGTCGTGGTTCACCCGGTTCTGGACCGCGAAGGAGGCTGCCGCGAAAGCGGAGGGTACCGGGTTTACCGGGCAACCCCGCCGGTTCACCGTCCTCGGCGTCGCCGCCGATCGGTTGACGGTGCGGGGATCGCGGTCACACCAGGTGCGGTACGCGACGGTGCGCAATCCGCCGGACCTGCCGGACCGCGAATACGTCGTGGCGTGGACCACGGACATCAGTGAGGAGAACGATTGATGGTTGCCGAGACAGCCGCCGTTGACGGCACGACGACCGAGGAGGCACTGGCCGAGCTGACCCGCATCCTGACCGAGATCCTCGACGGATACGGGCTCGACGGCGTCGAGATCACCATGACCACCGTGTTCCACGACGACCTGGAACTGGAGAGCGTTGACCTGGTCACCGTCGGCGCTCGGCTCGCTGAGCGCTACGGCAAGCAGGTGAATCTCGCCGCCTACCTCGCGGAGAAGGAACTGACGGAGGTCATCGGTCTACAGGTTGGCGAGCTGGCCGATTTCGTGGTGGCCAGTCTGCGCGGATCAGCGGGGGAGCAGTGAGCCGTGCCAATAACCGTGATCAACGACGCGAGCATGCACTACGAGCTGATGCCGGCCGAGCAGGCCCGGTGGGAGCCAACGCCAGTAGTGGTATTCATCCACGGACTCGGGACCGACAGCCTGGCCAGCTTCTATCTGACCTTGGCCGCACCGGTGGCGGCGGTCGGAATCGACGTGATCGCCTACGATCTGCGCGGTCACGGCCGCAGTTCGCTGCCGTTGACGGGTTATCGCGTTGCCGATTTCGTGAACGATCTCGCCGGCCTGCTCGACGAGATCCCGGTGTCCACTCCGGTACATCTGGTCGGCAACAGTTTCGGTGGCACCATCGCGTTCAGCTTCGCGGCGGCGTTTCCGGAACGAGTGGCCAGCATCGTGTCCATCGAAGCCGAACCCGCTACCGAGGAGTGGGCGGGGAAGATGGTCGAGACGATGGACAACACCATGCGGGAACTGCGCAGGGACGAATTCTATGTGTGGGTCGCCAACACGTTCGGTAACCACCACGCCCGGTTGACCCGCGCGGCGGCCAGACGCCTGCTGAGCACGACGATGGCGGACGAGGTCGGATTGGAGCCGTTCCTCGAGTTGCCAGGACTCGAGGCGATCCGCTGCCCCGTACTGTCCATTGTGGGCAGCGACGGATTCCAGAAGGACGACCCCTCGCTGTTGGCCTCGGTCTTGCCGGACTGCCGGACCGAGGTACTGGACGGACAGGATCACTCGGTGTTGGTGAACGCGCACAAGGCCGTGCGTGAGTTGCTGATCAGCTGGGTCGGCGAGCACAGCGACGCACGGCAACGGGAACCGGCGTGAGTCGATTCCTGTTCGTGGTGCCGCCGTTCGTCGGCCACGCCAATCCCACCGTCGGCGTTGCCGCTGCCTTGGTCGAGCGCGGCCACCAGGTGGCCTGGGCCGGCGCGGCCAGCGTGGTCAGACCCCTGACCGGCGACCGCGGCCCGGTGTTCGACTGTGCGATGCCCGCGACGCTCGATGCGCCGAGACCAGTCGGCCTGCGCGGCTTTGCCGCGCTGGAAGTCCTGTGGCGCGACGTGTTGGTTCCGTTGGCTGATGCGATGGTCGCCGGAGTCGCAGCCGCTGTTGATCGGTTCGCCCCGGACGTTCTCGTTGTCGACCAGCAGGCCATGGCAGGCGCGCTGGTAGGTGACCGGACCGGATTGCCATGGGCGACGTCGGCAACCACGTCCGCCGAACTGACCGACCCGCTTGCTGGACTGCCCAGGGTGGCTCGCTGGTTGGCCAAGCTGATGGGCGAGTTGCGGCAGCGGCACCTGGGCTCCTCGTCCGGCCAGGACCTGCGATTCTCCCGACGGTTGGTGCTCGCGTTCAGCACCGAGGAGTTGGTCGGCAAGACCGAACTCTTCGACGCGCCGGTGCGCTTCGTCGGTCCTGTGCTCGACGGGCGTCCGTCCGCGATCGAGTTCCCCTGGCAGCTGCTCGATCCGTCCCGGTCGCTGGTCCTGGTGACGCTGGGCACCGCGAACGTCGATTCAGGCCACCGTTTCCTTGGTGAATGCGTGACAGCGCTACGCGAACGCGCGGACCGCCTGCAAGCCGTCGTCGTCGATCCGGCCGGCGCACTGGCCGTCGATGACGACCTCGATGTGCTCGTTCGGCTGCGGATACCGCAGTTGGCCTTGCTGGCGAAGGCGAGCGCGGTGGTGTGTCACGCGGGCCACAACACGGTGTGCGAATGTCTCGACAACGGACTGCCGTCGGTACTCGCGCCGATCCGGGACGATCAGCCGATCATCGCCGACCAAGTAGTGCGCGCGGGCGCCGGTACCCGGTTACGGTTCTCCAAGGCGACCGCCCAGCACATCGGTGCCGCGGTGGACACCGTGCTCAACGTGCCCAGTTATCGCGACAATGCCAACCGGATCAGGGAATCCTTCCGGTCGGCCGGTGGCTCGACCGCTGCGGCGGCCCACCTCGAACGCCTCGTCGAATAAGGCGGAGGAGTCCTCGGATGGTCCGATGTCAGGTCAACTGCCACCGATCGTATCTCGCGCGGCGCCGCCCTGTTCCGCGACGAACTCCGCCGCCAACACCCTGCGCTGGACCTTGCCGACCTCGGAGCGCGGGAACTGCTCGACCCTGTTGAATCCGGTCGGCACCTTGTACGGGGCCAATTCCTGACGGCACCACGAGATCAGGGCCGACTCGTCCACCACGTCATCGGTGATGAGCCAGGCGTGTGGGACCTCACCGAGCCGACGGTCCGGTACCCCTGCCACGCAGGCGTCGCGGATCGCCGGGTGCCGACGCAACACGTCCTCGACCTCGTCAGGGAATACCTTCAGACCGCCTCGATTGATCATGTCGCTCAGGCGCCCCTGTATCCAGAGGAAGCCGTCCTCGTCGATGCGGCCGAGGTCGCCGGTACACAGGTATCCTCGGACGAATCGGTCCGTGTTCGAATCGTTCGCCGGACCCGAATCGGCGTAGCCGTGCATGCGAAATGGTGACCGCACATGGATCTCACCGGTGTCGCCGATGGCGAGGTCGGAGCCATGCTCGTCCCTGATCCGTACGTCGACATCGTCATAGGCGCGCCCGACTGAGCCGAGCTTGCTCTCGCCGAACGTGCGAACGTCCTGCGCCGTCCAGCCGACGACCTCGCCGCCCAGTTCGGTCTGGCCGTAGGAGTTGAGCACCATGACCCCGAAACGCTGATGGAATCGCCGAGCGGCCTGCGGGGGCAGCGGGGCGGTGATCGACCGCACCATCCGCAGCGGCGCCAGGTCATCGATGTCCGTCGCATCGTTGAGTGCGGTGATCAGGGCGGGTGGGAGCACTGTTGAACGGATACCGTGGGCACGAACGGCATCGGCGAGCGCGACAGGAGTGAACTGCTCCAACAGCACCACGCCCGCGCCGGCCCGCAAAGCGAACAGCACATTGAAAATGCCGGCCCACAACGCGAGCGAAACCGGGATCAGATTCATCCGCGGGGTAGCCTTCTCTGGACTCGGCCGAGCAGCCTTGCGCGGTTCCCTGCTTGAGTGACGCAGTTTCGCCAGGCTCGCGTCGAGCGCGTCAATCGTGCCGGAGTGTCGCAACAGCACCGCCTTCGGCTGGCCGGTGGTACCCGAGGTCCGCAGGACGAGCGCCACGTCCGGGTCGTGACACGGGACTTCGGTGTCCGCAGGTTGCAACACCCGGACCGAGAATATCGAGTGTTCGATCAGGCCACCGTGGAAGGTGTGTTTGCGCAGGTCCGATCTGGACCCGATGAGCAGCGCAATCGGGGTCTCGGCAAGGAACTGGCGCACCTCCGATGGCCGCAGGCGTCGGTTGATCGGCACATAGGCGGCGCCGACGGACCAGATCGCGAACATGATCAGTACGGCCTCCGCACCGGAACCGACCAGCGCGCCAACCGGCTGGCCGGCCCGGACGCCCGCGTCGCGCAGGGCGGCGGCCAAGACGTCGACACCGACTCGCACGTCCTCGACGCCCAGCACGTCGACGCCGGATACGACAAGGGCCGCGTCACCGAGGACGGTCGCCTCCGCCAACAGGATGTGCAGATTGGGTGTCCCGGTCGCCTCAGTTGAGGAGCGTGCGTCGAGCGAGCTCATCCGACTCCGTTCACATCTAAACCGCTATCTTTACTATGATAGCCGTTGGCGTGACGGACCGCGACGTATTGCTCAAGATCAGCGCATTGCCGTTGTGCTCAGCGCATCTGCGTGAGATCGATCCCGCCGACGATGTTGGCCCTGATGGTCTCGTGCTGGTTGGACGCCAGCGTGCTGCTGCGAGTGGCGGTCAGGTGTTTCGCGGCGATGGCGACCGCCCTCTCCTCGTTGCCCGCCTCGATCGCGGCGAGCAGCTTCTCGTGATCACGAAGTGCCGCACGCCGCCCCTTCTTGGCTATCGGTGATTCCGGATCGGCCGCGGCTGAGACATCGTCGACCACCTCGGCCCATACCGACGACTCGTGTGCTGTCCAGATTGTCTCAAGTGCTCCCACCAGCACGATCATGGTCTCGTTGCCGCAGTTGGCCACGGTCACCTCGTGGAAGCGCCGCGCGTTGGCGTTGTAGCGGCTGACGTCGTCGAAGTCGGCCTCTTGGACCTTGATCACCTCACGCAGCGCGGGAACGACCGTCTTGTCCCGATCCGTTCGTGCCGCACACATGCCAGCACAGATCGGCTCAATGTGAATCAGGGCGCCGCTGACATCACCCGGCGTCGCCGCCCTGGTCTGGAGCACCATGCTGATCAACTGGGCCGTGCGTTCCGCCGTCGGCAGGTGCACGACGGCGCCCCCGACATTCCCTCTGCGCACCGAGATCAGGCCTTCGGTCTCCAGGATGCGCATGGCCTCGCGTACGGCAGGCAGGCTCACCTGGAACTTGGTGAACAGCTGTTGCTGGCGGGGAAGGAGGTCACCCTCTTTCAAGCGGCCGGTGAGGATGTCCTCGCGCAGGCTCGCGGCGACGATCTCCGCGAGTCGGGGCTGGCGTAGTTGGCGCAACGGAAGCTCCTTCGTGGGGCGAACTCCCAGCACTGTATCGGGTCAGCGGGCTTATCGTCGCTCTGACGGCAATGACACCCATCTTTACCATTTTGGCCAGCCAGTCGTGGAGCAGGTTGCGCAGGTAGAACCACGGAAGGTTGCCCATACCGAACGCGCTGGCCATGCCGCAGCCCGGCCCGCGTCCTCGTCCACGTGAATCGGCCCGAACTCGTCGTTCGCCGCCGCGAACCGGTTCCCCACCGCGAAACCGGTCATCCGGACAAGCGCGGGGCTGGGTTGGTGAATCCCTCGGTGGTTGATCTTCCTTGTAGCGACACCGGCATGTAGTGTTCTGAACGGCTGTTCAATCTAGGGGTGCCGTGATTCGCGAACTGAGCGCTACGGAAGCCTGGTGCGACTTATGGATCGGTCGGTCATTGAGGTGAGCGGTCTGTCCAAGCGTTACGGAGAGGTGGCCGCGCTCGTCGATATCACCCTGGAGGTCGGCCGAGGAGTTGTGCTGGCGATACTCGGACACAACGGAGCAGGCAAGACCACGCTGATCGACATCCTCAGCACCCGACTTCCGCCGAGTGCCGGCACGGCTGTCGTGTGCGGCTTCGACGTCGTCCGCCAAGGGCGGCACGTGCGCAGGAGGATAGGCGTTGTCGGGCAGTTCGCCGCAGTGGACGACGCGCTGTCCGGCCGGGACAACCTCAAGCTCGTCGCTCGGCTGCTTGGGGCGAATGCCCGGCAGGCTGGCGCGAGAGCAAGCGAGCTGATCGCCACCTTTGAACTCGACGACGCCGCTGACCGCCCCGCCCGAACCTACTCAGGAGGCATGCGACGGCGGCTCGATCTTGCCGCCGGGCTGGTCGGAGCGCCGCAGGTGCTCTTTCTCGACGAGCCAACCACCGGGCTGGACCCCGTCAGCCGGATCGGTTTATGGACGACTGTCGCGCAACTCGCCACGAGCGGAACCACTGTCGTACTCACCACCCAATACCTGGACGAGGCCGATCGTCTCGCCGACCGTGTCGTGGTACTGG
>DASYBO010000502.1:0-13320 GCA_036500685.1 Pseudonocardiaceae bacterium
GTCGGCGGCTTCTGGCCGAGTTCGGACCCCTTGGTCGTCGCGGTCGGCGGCACCCACCTCGACCTGACCAACAACGGCGACCGCACCAAGCCCGACAGCGCCTGGCTGGACAGTGGCGGCTACCGCTCAACGGTTTTCGGCAGGCCCGCCTTCCAGAACCCGGTCGCGTCGGTCGCCGACACGCACCGGGTCACCCCGGACGTGAGCATGGACGCCGACCCGAACGGCGGCATGTGGCTGTACTCCAGCTTCACCCCGGCCAACACCGGCTGGTGGCTCGGCGGCGGCACCAGCCAGTCCTCGCCGATGTTCGCCGGCGTCGTCGCCCTCGCCGACCAGGCCACCGGCCACCGGTTCGGCCAGATCGACACGGCGCTGTACCAGCTCTACGCCCAGCAGGCCAAGGGCATCGTGGACGTCACTGTCGGCGACACCGCCGACCCGAGCGCGGGCTCGACCGGCTTCCCGGCCACACCCGGCTACGACCAGGCCACCGGCGTCGGCACCGTCGACGCGGCCAAGCTCGTGTTCGACCTCCTGCTGCGCTATCCGTGATCCGTCCGCTGGTCAGCTCGGCGGATCCGCGGTGCCGGTCCGCTGAGCTGATCGCGAGTCGGCACATCCTCAGTTGCGCATGTTCCAATGTCCGCATGTCAACTGTCCGCATGTCAACATTGCGCGTTGCGCACTTTCGACGGGGTGGTGTCGTCGGATGATCCTTGACGACCTCCGCGCGGCGTTGCCCGCCGAGCAGCTGATCGACGCGCAGGACTCGATGACCGGCTACCTGCACGACGAGGCTGAATGGGCCGGCTACGGCATCCCGGTCGCCGTCGTCCGCCCGAGCACGGCCGAGGCCGTGCGCGATGTGGTGCGCGCGTGCGTCGCACGCCGGGTGCCGGTGGTGACCCGGGGCGCGGGCACCGGCCTTTCCGGTGGCGCCAACGCAGTCGCCGGCTGCGTGGTCATCGTCACCGAGAACCTGGCCGCCATCCACGAGATCAATTCGGTCGAGCGGCTGGCCGTGGTCGGACCGGGTGTTGTCAACGACGACCTGCGCGCCGCGTGCGCCGAACGCGACCTCTGGTATCCGCCCGACCCGGCCAGCGCGCCCTGGTCCACCATCGGCGGCAACGTGGCCACCAACGCGGGCGGGCTGTGCTGCGTCAAGTACGGCGTGACCCGCGACTACGTGCTCGGCATGCAGGTCGTCACCGGCACCGGCGAACTGGTCCGGCTCGGCAGGCGCACGGCCAAGGGCGTGGTCGGCTACGACATCGCCGGGCTGATGGTCGGCTCCGAGGGCACCCTGGGCGTCATCACCGAAGTCACCGTGAAGCTGCGGCCCAAGGCCGGGCCGGAACGCACCGTCGCGGGCTACTTCTCGTCGCCGGTCGACGCGGGCCGCGCGGTCGCCGCGGTGAGCGCGACCGGAGTGGTGCCCTCCGCGCTGGAACTGATCGACCGGCACTGCCTTGCCGCGGTGGACGCGTGGAAGAACATGGGCCTGTCCGCCGACGCCGACGTCGTCCTGCTCGGCCGCACCGATGCGCCCGGTCCGGCCGGCGAGCAGGAGGCGGCGATCATGCTGGACTGTTTCGAAGCCGCGGGCGCCACTTGGGCCGCGCAATCCACCGATCAGGCGGAAGCCGATGCGCTGTTCGCCGCGCGACGACTCGCCTACCCGGCTTTGGAACGGCTTGGCCCGGTACTGACCGAGGATGTCTGCGTGCCGAAAGCGGCGGTACCGGAAATGTTGGCGAGAATCGACCTGATCGCCAAACGCAACGACACCCTCATCGCGAACATCGCCCATGCCGGGGACGGCAATCTGCACCCGTTGCTGATCACCCCGCCCGGCGATGAACCAGCCCGTCAACGGGCCTTGCGCGCATTCGAGGAGATCATCGCCGACGCCATCGACCTCGGCGGCACCGTCACCGGCGAACACGGCGTCGGCCTGCTCAAAAAGGACGGAATGGCAAGGGAACTGAGCGAGTCCGTAATGGCCATGCACCGGGCGCTCAAGGCCGCCCTCGACCCCCACAATATCCTCAATCCAGGCAAGGTCATCGCTTAATATGTGAACAGCGACAATACCAAAGTACTGTTCGCGGCCGACTTCAGTCTGTGCGCCGCGCGCTTTTCGACTTAGAGTTTCCCTGTTCTCCCCTGCAAAAGCAGCACATGGAACGAGCGGGGTGTACGGCACCAGTTTCACCGCGACCTAACTGGCCAGCGGCTCCACTGGTATCCGGGCAACACCTCCGGCGCCGCCCTGTCCGCCCGCACCCGCTGAGTCATCCCGTTCCGTGTGCCAACTGCGGCCGCTCACCCTGCGCGAGCGGCCTGGTTCTGCTTCCGAAATCGTTGCCGGCCAGTAGAATCACGAGCATGCGAAGCCGGTGGATGTTCTGTCTTGTCGCGACAACGGGCATCCTGACCGGAATCACCCCATTGACCGCGAACGCGGCGGGCGGTTCCTCCTGCGTGCACCCGCAGGGCGTGTACACCAAGGGCACGCCATGGGCCCAGAACCTCATCGACGCGGCGCGGATCTGGCCGCTGAGCACCGGATCCGGCGTGACCGTCGCGGTGCTCGGCACCGGGGTCGACGCGGACAACGCGCAGTTCGCGCCGGGTGCGGTCAGGCCGCCGATCACCACGACCGGAGGCATTGACGGTGCGGCCGACTGCGCTGGCTACGGCACGTTCGCGGCGGGCATCGTTGCCGCGCAACAGAACCCGTCGACCACCTTCGCCGGCATCGCGCCCGGCGCGCACATCCTCCCGGTCCGCTACACCGACGTCGGCCCAGGCGCCGGTCAGGGCAGCAACGCGGTCGCGCTGGCGACCGCCATCACCGCCGCGGTCAACGCGCACGCGAGCGTCATCCTGGTCGCCGTACCGGCCACAACCGACGATCCCACCCTGCGCGCCGCGGTCCGGGCCGCCGACGCGGCCGGCGATGTCGTTGTCGCACCGGCGATCGGCAGCCAGAACGGCGCTGTCAGCTACCCGGCCGCCGACCCCGGCGCGATCAGCGTGGCCGCCCTCAACGAATCCGGCGCCGCCGCGAAGTCGGAGAGCGGCGCCGTCGCGGCGCCCGGCACGAATCTGGTCGGCATGGCGGCGAACAGCGGGGGAGCGGTCGGGCAGGTGTGGTCGCTGCAGGACCCGTCGTTCGCGTCCGCCGCGTACGTGGCCGGAGTGATCGCGTTGATGCGGGCGTACCCACCGTTGAGCGGACTGACCCCTGAGCAGATCCTGCACCGGTTGACCGCGACCGCCAGCAAACCCGCCAACGGCACCAACCTCGGCGCCGGCATCGTCAACGGCTATGCCGCCGTGACCGCCGAACTTCCCGCGAACACCGAGAAATCAACCGTCTCGAACCGTCCGGTCCAGTTGGCGGCCGCGCAGAACGCGACCGGCCCGGCCGACCGGATCGCCGGGCTGTTCGCGATTCTCGGCTTGCTGCTCGCGGGCGTGATCGTCGTCGCGGCTCGCTCGATCCGGCGGGCCAAGGCCCGTGGTTGGCGCATCGGCCGGATATCTACCTGATCAGGTGGTAGTCAGCGACTGATAGCTGGTCGCGCCGTCCTGGTCGCCCTGGATGTAGTTGTCCGCGCTGTTGTTCAACCCGGTGATCAGCGAACCGGCGCGCTGGGCAAGGGACTGGATGGTCTGCGCCGCGGTCTCCATGACCGAGTGGTGCGCCTCGTAGGCTTCCTGCGACTGCGGAACCTGACCGAACGCGGCCGCGCTCAGGTTCTCCCCGCCCACCTCGGTGCCGGAATTCCGCACCTGCTGCTGTTGGCCGGAGAACTCGCTGGCAGTACTCGTCAGTGCGGCCGGGGCCACCCGGAACGCCCCGGCGCCAGCGCCCGTGTTCGAACCCTGCGTGCCGGTGTTGACCTGGCCCGCCGCCGTGCCCGCGCGAACGGTGAACTGCTGGTACGCGCCGCCGGTGTAGGTCGACCACGGGTTGAAGTTGGTGCCCTGCCGGGAGATCGAGTACGCGTTCTGCGCGTTGGTCGCCGGGTCGAGGTTGGCGGTCTGGTTGCGCTGCGCCTGCTCGGTCGCGGTGCCGTGGCCCGGGTTCAGCGAGCGGATCTGCCACAGCCCGACCGACGGACCCCACGTTCCGTTCTGCAGCCCGACATCGCCGACCTGGCTGGAGTCGCCGTGCGACTCGGCCAGCGCGACCGCGGTCGCCGTGGTCAACGCGTTGCCGCGAAACCCAGCGTCGTAGGCGTACTGCGCGACCTGCTGATCGGTCAACTGCGGCATTGCGTCCTCCCACTGGCCAGAAACTCGAACCTACCGCTGTTGCCCGACACCGCGCGCATTTGTCCACAACCCCCGAATTCATCCACAACCGGCACGCTTCGCCACACCGCGGTCGGCTTGGCGCGCTAGGTTTGTGTCACCGGGGCCCGCCCCCCTTTGGGAGGGTGGGGGCTGTCTAATTAGGGGAATGCGAAAGGAAATTTGGTTTTAGAGGAGGGGGTCTTCGCCGATGACGGAGGGGGAGACCGGGGAGGATTCGTTCCAGACGTCCTCGGTCTCCATCAGCCAGGGCGGGATGCGCCGGCCGCCGCCCATGTCGGAGCCGCCCATTCCGCTCATGGGCATCATCGGCATCATCGGGGAGGCGCCCGCGGTGCTGCCGGCGGCGGAGCCGGCCGCCGCGACGCCGGATTCCAGTGCGCTCGCGGAGCTGGTGCCGCTGAGTAGGTTGCCGCTGAACGAGCCCGCTCCGCCGGCACCCGCGCCGATGGCCGAGCCCTTCAGCGCACCGATTCCACCGCCTCCCCCACCGAGTTTGGCGGCGGCGAGGGTGGCCGAGCGGTCACCGAGCTTCGGGGTGCTCGTGCTGTCGGAACTGGAGCTGCCGGAGTTCTTGGTCTTGTTCACGAAGCCTGGCACTTTCGGGATGATCGAACCGAACCGGCCGAACACCGCGGCCGATGCGGCGGCGACGCCCGCGGTGAACATGTTGCCGAACAGTGGACTGTCCTGTTCGACGGGTGTTCCGGTGGTGACCGTCCCAGGATTCGTGGGCGGGGCGGTGGTGGTTGTCGTGGTGGTGGTGGTGGTGGGCTGGCCGGTGATGAACGAGGTCAGATTGGTGGTGATCGGTGTCGAGGTGACTGTTGCGCCACTGGTGATGTGGCTGCCCTGCGGGACCGTCGGGACGGCCTGCGCGTCGGGGGCGGGCGGGATGCCGTCCTGGGTGCTCACGTAGCCACCGGCCAGGTTGGTCATCACCAGGACGGCCTTGGCGTGCGCGGCGTCGGCGACCGCGGAGACCTGTTGCTGGCTCTGCACCGCGGCGAGTGCCTGCGACCGGGCCTGCTGCATCTGCGTCACGACCGAGGCCGGTGTGCTCGCGTCGACCTGGATCGGTGCGCTGGCCATCGCCAGGGTTGCTGCCGGAACCGTTGGCACGTCTACGGGTTGCGGCATTTCCGCGCGGGCGGTGTCCTGGTCGTCGGCCGCGTTGTTGGCCAGGTTGCGCATGGTGTACGCGGTGTCGGCGACCTTGCGGATGCCGCCGATCAGGTCGTTGACCATGGTCGTGTACTGGTCAGCGGCGCCGCCCTGCCAGTTGCCCTGGAAACCGCCGAGCTGACCTTCCAGCGTGTTCGCCTGCGAGTGCAGGGCGTTGCCGGTGGAGTCCCAGCCGTTGGCCGCGGTTCGCGCGGTGTTCGGGTCGCCCGCGTAGAGCATGGAGTAGAGCTGCTGGTGGCTGTACTGCGCGAAGTTCGTCCGCGCCTCGTGGCCGCTCATGTCCACCCACCCTGAGTGTTCGAGTTCTGCTGGCCGGGGTTCTGGCCGAAGATCGCCTGCCAGATGCTTTCCTGGCCGGAGGACTGGTCGGAGCTCGTGGGTCCGGCATAGCCGGAGCTGACCTGCATGCTGCCGGCGGCGTTCTGGTCGGCCTGCTGGTAGCCGTTGGCGACGGTGTTGGTGATCTCCTCGGCGAAGGAGATCGCCTGCTGCACCTGGCCGAGCAGGTCAGACATCTCGATGATGGCCGCCTGGTGGCTGGTGGCGAGGCTGGTCGCCTCACCGAAGGCCCCGAGCTTCATCGGGGTGTCCTGCAACGCGGAGAGCTGATCGATCGGTGTGCCCAGCCCGCCCAGCTGCGTCTGTAACTCCTGGGCGAAGTCGAGCAGGGTCTGCAGATGGACGAAGAACGACTGGTCGGACATGGGACCCAGGGCCTCCCCGTTGGCAAACATCAGCGCGGAAACCCGCCGACGGAGGGAAACGTCCCTCCGCCAACGGGTTGCGACGAACTAGGCGAAGTAGCTGGTGTTGCGCTGCTCCAACGCGTACTGCTGGTCGTGCGCCTCGGACACCTTCTGCGAGAACTGCGAGACGATGTTGACGATGTCGGCGGCGGCCGAACGCAGCCGGGTCTCGCTCTGCTGGGCGGCGTCACCGGCGGAGCTGCCGGAGGCATACCAGCTCTCCTTCAGCGGGGCGAGGCTGCTCTGCAGGTCCGAAAGGCAGGTGGTCAACGCGGTTGCCTTGGCGGACAGGGCCTGCGAACCAGCCTGCAGCGAGGCGAAGTTCACGCTGATCTGATCAGCCATTGTTGCGTGTCCTCTTCTGTAGTTCTGACCGTAGCGACGATCAGGCGCCGATGATCCGGTTGAGGACAGCCCCGCCGGAGTTCAGGTTGCTGGCAACCGTGCGGAAGCTCTGCTGTGCCGTCGAGTCTCCGCTGTTGTAGTTGCTGTTGCTGGTGTTGACCAGGCTGGACATGGTGTCCAGTTCGTTGCTCGCCTGCTGCATCTTCTCCTGCAACTGGGTGTGCAACTGCCAGAAGGCGGTAGCCTGGTCGCCCGCGTAGCTGCTCAGGGTGGCGACCAGTTCATTCTCCAGGTCGCTCATTGTCTTCTTGGCGTTGGCTGCCGCCTCCGAGAAGCCCTGTACCGCACGGGTCATGGACGCGGCATCGATCTTGTAGCCTGAGCCACTGGTCACGGGTGGGCCACCTCCTCTTTCTCGCCAGGTTGGTCGCCGGGGCCATTCGCGGCCCCGCGCGTCTTGCCATGTTGGACACTAGGAAATCAATGGCCGTCCGCAAACGGCACAAGTGCCGGTTGAAATGGCGGCACTATTACCTACGCGTCGGCCGCTACTTCGGTCTTTTGTTCATCTGCTGTTGAGATCGGTTCCTGCCAGGCGATCTGCACCAGCGTCGAGCCGGTTCGCCTGCGCACCAGGGAACCGCGGCCGGGCGGCTGCGGGCTGGGTTTGACGTCACCGAGCAACGGACCCTCCTCTTTGCTGCCGGAGAGCAGCACACCGGGCGACCCGAGTTCGCGAACTCGTTGCAGCATCGGGTCGAACATGGATCGCGCGGCGCCGCCACTGGCTCGGGCGACGATCAGGTGCAGGCCGATGTCGCGGGCCTGCGGCAGGTATTCCAGCAGCGGCGCCAACGGGTTGCGGCCCGCGGTGGCGACCAGTTCGTAGTCGTCGACCAACACGAACACCTCAGGCCCTCGCCACCAGCTTCTGGTGCGCAGCGCCTCGGCGGTCACGTCCGGTCCGGGCAGCCGGGTCGCCATGCCGGCGGCGACCTGTTCGACCAGGCCGGTCAGCACCGGTTCGGCGCCCGCGTAGCCGAGCAGGTGGTCGCCGCTGACCGCGTCGAGCAGGCCACGCCGGTAGTCGACGACGATGATGGCGCTCTCCTGCGCGGTGTAGCGGCGCATGATGCCGGTGGCGATGGTCCGCAACAGGCCGGACTTGCCGGCCTCCACGTCGCCGAACGCGATGAAGTGCGGGTCGGTGGTGAAGTCCAGGTACACCGGTTTCAGGTCGTGCTCGGCGATGCCGATCGGGATCGAGCGCGGGGTCGGCGGGCGTTCTCCGTCTATCGCGGACAGTGGGACCTGGCCGGGCAGCAGGCGTACCGCGGGGGCGGGGGCGCCGGTCCAGCCGTCGCGGATGCTTTTGACGAGTTCGTGGGTGCCGTCGCCCATGGTGGCCGGCTGCTTGCCGTCGATGCGGGGGAGCGCGGTCAGGAAGTGTAGTTTTTCTCGGGTGAGGCCGCGGCCGGGGGCGTCGGGTGGGACGTTCATGGCGGCCCTGCGGTCGATGCTGGAGTCGGCCGGGTCGCCGAGGCGCAACTCGAAGCGGGTGCCGATGGCGTCGCGCAGGGGGGCTCGCACGCCCATCCACGAGTTGGCCGAGACGATCACATGGATGCCGAAACCGAGGCCGCGGGCGGCCAGGTTGGTGATGGCCTCGTCGAGTTGTTCGTACTCGTGGCGCAGTGTGGTCCAGTCGTCGACGACCACGAACACGTCGCCGAATTCGCGGCCCTCCTCGCCGCTCTCCTTCAGCTCCGCGCGACGATGCCGGAACGCGGCGGCCGAGTCGATGCCGTTGGCGCTGAAGAACTGTTCGCGCTGCGCCAACAACGTGACGGCTTCGGCGACGACGCGACGGGCCCGGTTGGGGTCGCGGCGAGTCGCATAGCCGGACACGTGCGGCAGGCCCGCGACGGACCCGAGCGCGCCACCACCCATGTCGAGCAGGAAGAACTGGGCCTCGGCTGGCGTGTGGGTGACCGCGATCGCGCACAGCAGCGTGCGCAGCAGCGTGCTCTTGCCGCTCTGCGGCGCGCCGACGACGATCGCGTGACCGGCGGCGCCGGAGAGGTCGGCCCAGAGCAGGTCGCGGCGTTGCTCGAACGGCTTGTCCACGATGGCGACCGGCACGATCAACCGGCCGTTGCCGCCCCAGCCGACCGGGCACAGCCCGCGCTCGGGATCGACACCCAGCGGGGTGAGCAACTGGTCCAACGCGGGCGGTTCGTCCAATGGGGGCAACCAGATCTGGTGTGCGGCCGGGCCGTGGCCGACCATCCGGCCCACCATCGCGCCCATGATCGTCTCGTCCTGGCCGCCGCCCGGCGCGGGGATCACGCCACGTAACGCCGGCTTGGTCGGCGCGGACTCCACCGGTTGACGCGGCGCGCGGACCCGGCCCAACGTGAACGGCAGCGCGAACTCCTGCCCGCTCGGTCCATGTCCGCCGACGCGTTGCCCGCGCGCGGGGAGGTCACCGGAGACGTACGCGGCGCGCAATCGGATCAGCGATTCGGTGTCGAATTTCAGGTACGCCGAACCCGGCACGGGCGGCAGCGTGTAGGCGTCGGCGACGCCGAGCACGGTGCGGCTCTCGGCGGCGGAGAACGTACGCAGACCGATGCGATAGGACAGGTGTGAGTCCAGACCGCGCAGCCGACCTTCTTCAAGTCGCTGCGAGGCCAACAAAAGGTGAATGGCCAGCGAACGGCCGAGCCTGCCGATCATGACGAACAGGTCGATGAAGTCGGGGCGGCTGGAGAGCAGTTCGGAGAACTCGTCGATGATGACCAGCAGCGACGGCAGCGGGGTGAGGTCCGCGCCGTCCATCCTGGCCTTCTCGTAGTCGCGGACGGACGCGAAGTTGCCGGCCGCGCGTAGCATTTCCTGCCTGCGGTTGACCTCGCCGTTGATCGCGTCGCCCATCCGGTCGACAAGGGCGAGGTCGTCGGAGAGGTTGGTGATGACCGCGCAGGTGTGCGGCAGTTCAGCCATGCCGGCGAAGGTGGCGCCACCCTTGAAGTCGATCAGGGCCAGGTTGACCGCCTCGGACGAGTGCGTCGCGGCCAGGCCGGTCACCAGGGTGCGCAGCAGTTCGCTCTTGCCGGAACCGGTCGCGCCGATCACCAGCCCGTGTGGACCCATCCCGCCTTCGGCCGATTCCTTGATGTCCAGTTCGACCGGACGGCCTTCGGGGTCGACGCCGATCGGGATGCGCAGCCGGTTGCGTGGTGGGCGGCGCTGCCAGGTGATCTCGGGATCGAGGTCGCGGGCATCGCCGATACCGAGCAGGCCGGGCAGACTCAGTGCGTTGGCCATCGGCGACTCGGTGAGCACGGGAGCGGCGCGGTAGAACGGGGTCAGCTGGCGGGCAAGGGCCTCGGCCGAGGCCGGGTCGATCCGGTCGCTGCGGCCCAGCAGGGAGATCCGCTGCTCGTCGTCGGCGCCGACCACCATGCCGACCTTGTCGTGCGCCACATGCAGGCACAGCGTGTTCGGCAACGGGTTGCGCGGCGGCGCGGCGCCGCTCACGTCGATCATGGTCACCGCGTAGCGGCCGCCGCTCGGCACGAGCACGGAATCGCCGGACAGGTCGCCACCGTCCACGATGACCACCAGATGCCGGTAGTCGAAGCCGAGCGCGGTGGACTTGCTGAACATGGGCCGTTCGCCGAGATCCGGTCCGAACAGGTCGGCCAGCGCGTTGAGGTTGTCGGCGACAAGGCGCGCGGTGCCGGCCGCGTCGGTGCTGGTGTCCTCCTTGGTCGGCGTCGCCTGCACGTGCGGCAGCCACTTGGCCCATTCCCACTCCGGGTACCGGTCGACCGCGAGACACAGGCCGATGCGCAGATCGTCGGGGGAGTGGAAGGCGGCCAACTGGGCGAGCAGGGCGCGGACCAGATCCAGCACGGCAGGCCGCTCACCGCTCACGTCGAGCTGGCCGAACGAGCGCAGCGACACCGCGACCGGCAGATCCGACACGGTCGAATAGGCGCGGATGAAATGGCGCAGCGCGGTCGAGGACACCGGGTCGAGGTCTTCCAGTGGCGCGGTCTGCGGCGAGCGCAGCGGCGTCGCAAGGCGCTGCGGACCGGCACCGATCCGGACCCGCGCGAAGTCCGGGTCGTAGCGGCGCCGCTCCCACATCCGGCCGCGTTCGATCACCGCCCACAGGTCTTCCGGGTCGGGTTGCGCGGCGAGCAATGTCGCGCGCTGCTCCTCGGCGACGTCGCGAACCCGTTGCCGCAGGCCGGAGAGATAGCGCTGATAGTCGCGCCGCTCCTCGTTGATCTGCGCCTTCTTCGCGTTGCCGCCCTTGGCCAGCGACATGATGATCATGCCGAGCATGGACGACGCGAACAGTGCGCCGAAGATGTAGGTCATCGCGCCGCCGCTGCGACCGATGTAGATGAACGACATCGCGCCCATGCCGAGCATCATCGGCAGGAAGAACAGCATCTGCATGGCACCCGAGTTGGAGCCCTTGGGCAGCAACGGCGGGGACTGCAACAGGATCTCGCCGGTCGGCGTCTCCGGCACGGCGGCGCGACGTTCGCGGCGCGTCGGCGGGTTCGGCGCGCCGCTGTTGGCCGTGGTCTGCGAGGTCACTACCGGCAACTCCTGAAGGCGATCGTGGGCATACCGGGCCGATTCTGGCGAGGTCGGGTAGGCAACGGGGTGGGTACTTTTCCCGTGGGTTGGTAAAAACCACCGCGAAGACGGTGGGTATTTCGGGGAAATCAACCGCCCGCACGGTGGGTACTTTTGCCGTCCGGCCAGTTCGGCCCGCAAATTTAGGCTCTTGTCGCAGCCATTGTCAGTCCCTTTGTGCGACGAGGAGCCACCATGACGTCCGCTGGGCAGTATGTTGTCGCGCCGGAAGCCGTTCGTTCCTCGGTCGGCAATGTCGGCGGGCTCATCATGCAGGCGGTCAACACCGTCATGGAGCTGGAGACGATGATCGTGCCGCCGACCTCGTTCGCCACGATCGGTACCGCGGTCGCCTCGGCCAACACCACCATGCAGGCCCAACAGGTGGCCGCGCTCAAATCGCTGCTGAGCCTGATGCAGCAGGTGAACAATCTGGTGCAGCGCAGTGTGGAGGGCTACGACACGGCCGACCGCAGCGTCGCCGCCTCATATGGCGGCAACGCGGCCACAACCGGGACCACCGGCATCTGGTTCGGATCCGCCGCCAACGCGCTGGCTACCAGCGCCGTGGCCGGCAGCGCGGGCGGGCCCGGCACGCCGCACTCGGTGTCCACTGTGCTCGGTTACCTGAACCAGGCCGGCCTCAGCACCGGCGGCCCGACCACGGCCCCGACCGGCTCGGCCGCCGCGTTCGCCAACTGGCTCGACGCCAGCCCCGACCACCAGGCCGCGCTCGGCGTGCTCGGCACCTACTCCGGTGCGGCCCGCGGTTTCGGCGACATTCCCGGCGGCGTGCACAACGGCGACCTGGTCGCGATCAATCCCGGCGCGGCCGCTACCGATCAGAGCACGATGCTCGGGGTCATCGCCAACAACGGACAGCTCTACAACAACGGCCTGATCCAACCGGACTTCGGTGGCCTGGCCAACCTGCAGGTCTATCGGCCGATGTCGGCCTGAGCAAGAGTCGACCGGACGGCACAGAGAGGGCGCCCAGAGCATGTTCGCGTTCCCCAATTCCAGCGCGATGGACGTCGCGGCGGCCGGCGGCGGGCCGATCACCATGCTGCCGCAGATCATCACCGGGCAACCGGAGCAGATCGCCGCGCACAGCAGCAGTCTGCTGGCCAAGGCCGCGCAGTTCGCGACGCTGATGTCGGAGTTCACGAAGGCAGGCCAGTCGCTGAGCCAGGTGTGGTCGGGCGCTGCGTCGGAGACCGCGGTCAAGAAGATCACCGACTCGCTGTCCGCGTTGCAGAACATCATCAAGGCGGTCGAGGGCGGCGCCGCGCTGCTGGGCATCTCCGGCGTCATGGTGAAGTCGGCGCAGACCGCCTACACGAGCGTGGTGTCCGCGGTGAACCCGACGGTCGCCGGACTGATCTCCAACCCGTGGACCTACAGCGCGGGCGTCGCCCTCGCCACGTCGACCAGCGCCGCGCTGCGTGCGTTCATCACCGCGGTCGAGGGCCTGCTGACCGCGCTCGGCGGCGGCAAGCTCGCCGCCGAGATCGCCACGGTGATCTCGATCATCACCCAGATCGAGCAGCTGGCGGCCGGCCCGAAGGCAGCCGCAACCTCGGGTGCGATGCCGACCACGTCGACGGTGAGCACGCCGGCGATCACGATGCCGCAGGCCCCGCCGCCGGTCGCGACCAGTGCCGGTCAGCAGGCGATCACCGGCTACACCCCGCCCGCCCTGTCCGGGTTCACGGGAACCCCGACCGGTAACTACCCGAGCACCACGGCGGGTGGCACCCCGAGCATCAACCCGACCGACAGCTGGATCGCTGTAAACCCGCCGACCACACCCCCGGCCGCGCCGACAACCATGCCGACTACCACGCCGACAACCACGCCGACGGGGACCGGCCAGAACGTCTCGGTGACCACCACCGACAACGGCATCACCACGACCGTCTCGGTGCCGGCAGGCCAGGCGGCCAACATCAACCTGAACACCACGATCAACGGCGACCACATCGCCGAGAACCTCAACATCGGCGCTGACGGATCGGTCTCGGTGAGCTGACCATGAGCACTGTCACGG
>DASYBO010000503.1:0-6664 GCA_036500685.1 Pseudonocardiaceae bacterium
GTCGTGGGTGAGCGGTGGTGGGAGACCGCGGAGCGGCGGGCCCTTCGGGATGTGGTTCGGCGGTTCGTCGTCGATCATGTGGTCGACAATCTTGACGGCTGGGAGCGGGCCGGCGAGCTGCCTCGGGAATTGCACAAGACCGCGGCCAGCATCGGGTTGCTCGGGATCGGGTTCGCCGAGTCGGTCGGCGGCAGTGGTGGGGATCTGCTCGACTCCGTCATCGCCACCGAGGAGCTGATCCAGGCGGGCGGATCGTCCGGTCTTGTCGCGAGTTTGCTCACGCATGGGATCGCGCTGCCGCACATCGTGTCCGCCGGAGATTCCGGGCACATTGAACGGTTTGTTCGTCCGACTCTGGCGGGTGAGTTGATCGGGTCGCTCGCGGTGACTGAGCCGGGTGGCGGGTCGGATGTCGCTTCGGTGCGGACCAAGGCCGTTCTGGATGGCGATCACTATGTCGTCAACGGCGCGAAGACGTTCATCACTTCGGGGTGGCGCGCGGATTTCGTGACGACGGTGGTGCGCACCGGTGGGCCGGGGCATGGCGGGATCAGTCTGCTCGTCATCGAACGCGATATGCCGGGCTTCACCCGCACGCGCAAGCTGGAGAAGATGGGCTGGCATTGCTCGGACACCGCAGAACTGTCCTTTGTGGATGTTCGAGTGCCGGTGGCGAATCTGGTCGGCATCGAGAACGCCGGGTTCGTGTTGCTGATGCAGCAGTTCCAGGTCGAACGGATCAGCATGGCCGTGCAGGCCTACGCGACCGCGCAGCGCTGCCTCGATCTGGCCACGGGCTGGGTGCGCGACCGCGAAACGTTCGGGCGGCCGTTGATCTCGCGGCAGGTGGTCCGGCACCGGCTGGTAGAGATGACGCAGCAGATCGAACTCGCCCGGACCTACACGCGCGACGTCGCGCAGCGGATCGCGGCCGGCGAGGAGGTCGTGGCTCAAGTGTGCATGGCGAAGAACGCGGCGGTGTCCGCCTGCTCGTTCGTGGTGGACGCGGCGGTGCAGATGTTCGGCGGGATGGGGTACATGCGCGAGTCCGAAGTGGAACGTCACTATCGGGACGCGCGCATTCTTGGCATCGGCGGCGGGGCGAGCGAGGTTCTTGCCGACCTGGCCGCGCGACGATTGGGGTTGCACTGATGACAACGCTGACCTCGACCGTGGACGTCAATTCCGCGGCGTACCGGGACAATCGCGAAGCGATGCTGGGCAAGCTCGACCAGTTGGCGACCGAGCACGCCAAGGCGCTGGCCGGTGGCGGGCCGAAGTACGTCGATCGGCATCACAAGCGCGGCAAGCTGTTGGCGCGGGAGCGGATCGAACTGCTGCTCGACCAGGACAGCGCCTTCCTCGAACTGTCGCCGCTCGCGGCGTGGGGCACGGAGTTCCCGGTCGGCGGCAGCGTGGTGGTCGGCATCGGGGTGATCGAGGGCATCGAGTGCCTCGTCGTCGCCAACGATCCGACCGTGCGCGGCGGGGCGAGCAATCCGTGGACGTTGCGCAAGAGTTTCCGGGCGAGTGAGATCGCCGCGCAGAACCGGTTGCCGCTGGTGCAGTTGGTCGAGTCGGGCGGCGCCGACCTGAATTCGCAGGGCGAGATCTTCATTCCTGGTGGGCGGATGTTCCGCGACCTGACCAGGGCGTCGGCGCGGCGGGTGCCGACGGTCGCGGTGGTGTTCGGCAACTCGACGGCGGGTGGCGCGTACATCCCTGGCATGTCGGATCACGTGGTGATGGTCAAGGAGCGGGCCAAGGTTTTTCTCGCCGGACCGCCGCTGGTGAAGATGGCGACCGGCGAGGACGCGGACGACGAGGAGTTGGGCGGCGCGGAAATGCATGCGCGGACGTCCGGCCTTGCCGACTATCTGGCTGAGGACGAGGCCGACGCGTTGCGCATCACGCGGCGAATCGTCGCCAACCTGAACTGGCACAAGGAAGGCCCCGCGCCCGACGCTGACTTCGCGGAGCCACGGTTCGACGCGGAAGAGCTGCTGGGGCTGGTGCCGACGGATCTGAAGGTGCCCTTCGACCCGCGCCAGGTGATCGCGCGACTGGTGGACGGGTCGGTGTTCGACGAGTTCAAGCCACGCTACGGCGCGAGCCTGGTGACCGGCTGGGCCAGCATTCACGGCTACCGGCTCGGCATCCTGGCCAACGAGCGCGGCGTGCTGTTCAGCGAGGAGGCGCAGAAGGCGGCGCAGTTCATCCAGCTCGCGAACCAGCGCGACATTCCGCTGCTCTTTCTGCAGAACACCACCGGTTACATGGTCGGCAAGGACTACGAGCGGGCCGGGATCATCAAGCACGGGTCGATGATGATCAACGCGGTGTCCAACAGCCAGGTGCCGCATCTGACCGTGGTGATGGGCGCGTCCTACGGCGCCGGCAACTACGGTATGTGCGGGCGCGCCTATGATCCTCGGTTCCTGTTCACGTGGCCAAACGCCCGATCGGCGGTGATGGGACCGGCGCAGCTGGCCGGCGTACTGTCCATTGTGGCCAGGCAGGCGGCTGCCGCGCGCGGTCAGGACTACGACGAGGCGTTCGACGCGCAGATGCGCTCGACCGTCGAGTCGACGGTCGAATCGCAGTCCGAGGCGGCTTATCTGTCCGGACGTGTCTACGACGACGGGGTCATCGACCCGAGGGACACCAGGACCGTTCTCGGGATCTGTCTTTCCGCGGTGCACACCGCGCCGGTACGCGGTGCCGAGGGCTTCGGCGTCTTCCGGATGTGAAGGGCTGGATGTGAAAAGGCTGGATGTGAAAGGGAGCGCGGCGTGATCAGCACACTTCTGGTGGCCAACCGGGGCGAGATCGCCCGGCGGGTCTTCCGCACGTGTCGCGATGTCGGCGTTTCGCCGGTCGCGGTGTTCGCCGACCCCGATGCGAACCTGCCGTTCGTCGGTGAGGCCGATGCGGCCGTGCGTCTGCACGGCAACACACCGGCCGAGACCTACTTGAGGGTCGACGCGATCATCGAGGCCGCGCGGCGGGTCGGCGCGGACGCCATTCATCCTGGCTACGGGTTCCTTTCCGAGAACGCGGATTTCGCGCGTGCGGTGTTGGCCGCCGGGTTGACCTGGGTCGGGCCGACGCCTGCCGCGATCGACGCGATGGGGTCCAAGATCGCGGCCAAGAAGCTGATGGCCGAGGCGGGCGTGCCGGTGCTGCCCGAGTTCGATCCGGACGCGGTCTCCGAGGCCGATCTGCCGATACTCGTCAAGGCGTCGGCCGGCGGCGGGGGGCGTGGCATGCGGGTGGTGCGCGAGTTGGGGCAGCTCAAGGACGAGGTTGCGTTGGCACGGCAGGAGGCCGAGTCGGCGTTCGGCGACGGGACCGTGTTCTGCGAGCCGTTGCTGGAACGGGCGCGGCACATCGAGGTGCAGATCCTGGCTGACCAGCACGGCACGGTGTGGGCGTTGGGGGAGCGGGAGTGCTCGATCCAGCGTCGGCACCAGAAGATCATCGAGGAGACGCCGAGCCCGGCCGTTGACGCCGAGATTCGCGGTCGGTTGTTCGCGGCGGCGTTGGCGGCCGCCAAGGCGATCGGTTACGTGGGCGCGGGCACTGTCGAGTTCATGTTGGCGGCCAACGGGGAATTCCATTTCCTTGAGGTCAACACCCGCTTGCAGGTCGAGCATCCGGTGACCGAATGCGTGTACGGGCTGGATCTGGTGGCCTGGCAGCTGGCGATCGCCGAGGGTGCGCGCCTGCCGGACGCGCCGCCGCAACCGCGCGGACACGCGATCGAGGTCCGGCTCTACGCCGAGGACCCGGCGCAGGACTGGCGGCCGCAGAGTGGCACCGTGGTTCACTTTGACATTCCCGGTGTGAACTCGGAGTTCACAGTGCCGGATAGGTATGGGCTGCGGTCGGACAGCGGCATCGTGGGCGGTTCACAGGTCAGTACCTTCTACGACCCGATGCTGGCCAAGGTGATCAGCTGGGCGCCGGAACGCCGGTCCGCCGCCCGACGGCTGGCTGCCGCGTTGCACGACACCAAGCTGCACGGGCTCACCACGAACCGCGACCTGTTGGTCAACGTGTTGCGGGACGGCGACTTCCTTGCCGGTGACACGGACACGGATTTCCTGACGCGACACGGGGTTGCCGGGCTCGCGGTGGGCGCGGACGATGCGGCGGTCAAGGCATCGGCGTTGGCGGCGGCGCTGGCCGAGGCGAGCGCGCGGACGCGGAGGGCCACGGTGCAGCGCGGGGTTCCTGCGGGCTGGCGCAATCTGCGTTCGCAGCCGCAGCGAGTCGCGTTCGCGGTCGGCGAGGAACGGATCGATGTCGACTACGAACTGGGTCGGGACGGTCTGGTCACCTCGCTGCTGCCGGACGTCGCGTTGGTCACGAGTGCGCCGGATGCGGTCACGCTCGACATCGACGGGGCGCGCCGCGTGTTCGCGGTGAGTGCTTATGACGGGCGGATCGAAGTGGACTCGGCGCTGGGTTCGGTGTCGCTGACGGTGATCCCGCGCTTCGCCGATCCGAGCGAGCTGATAGCCGAGGGCGCCACGGTCGCGCCGATGCCGGGCACGGTGGTGCGGATCGGGGTCGAGGCGGGGCAGCGAGTCGAGGCCGGCGCGGAATTGCTTGTGTTGGAAGCCATGAAGATGCAGCACCGGGTGGTGGCGGCGACCGGCGGAGTCGTGGCCGAACTCCGCGTCGGTGTTGGACAACAGGTCGATGCGGGGGCCGTGCTCGCCGTGATTGAGGAGGAAAAAGCATGAGCGGGATCGGGTTCACGGAGTCCGAGGAGCGGGTGGCGCTGCGGGCGGCCGTTCGCGAGTTGGCCAGCAAGTACGGCCGCGACTACTTCACGGCCAAGGCCCGCGCGGGTGAGAAGACCACCGAGATGTGGGCCGAGGCCGGCAAGCACGGCTACCTCGGGGTTGCCGTGCCCGAGGAGTTCGGCGGAGGCGGCGGTGGCATCGGCGATCTCGCGGCCGTCTGCGAGGAGTTCGCGGCGGCAGGTGCACCCATGCTGATGATGGTGGTGTCGCCCGCGATCTGCGCGACGGTGATCGGGCGGTTCGGCACCGAGGAGCAGAAGCAGCGCTGGCTGCCCGGATTCGCCGACGGCACAACGAAAATGGCGTTCTCCATCACCGAACCGGACGCCGGTTCGAACTCGCACCGGCTGGCCACCTCGATCCGCAAGGACGGCGACGAGTGGGTGCTGTCCGGCGGCAAGTACTTCATCTCCGGCGTCGACGAGGCCGACGCGGTGCTGGTGGTCGCGCGGCACGTCGACGAGAACGGGCAGCGGCTGCTGCCCTCGCTGATGATCGTGCCCACCGACGCGCCCGGCTTCACCTATCAGCCGATCGAGATGGACATCATCTCGCCGGAGAAGCAGTTCACCCTGTTCTTCGACGACGTGCGGCTGCCGGCCGAAGCGCTGGTTGGCTCGGTCGACGCCGGCCTGACCCAGGTGTTCGCCGGGCTGAACCCGGAGCGGATCATGGCAGCGTCGTTCTCCACCGGCATCGCCCGCTTCGCGATGGAGCGCGCGACGGAATACGCGCGCAACCGCTCGGTCTGGGACACACCGATCGGCGCGCACCAGGGCCTGGCCCATCCGCTGGCGCAGTGCGCGATCCAGATCGAACTGGCCAGGTTGATGACCCAGAAGGCCGCAGCCCTCTACGACGCTGGGCTGGACCGGGAGGCGGGCGAGGCCGCGAACATGGCCAAGTACGCCGGCGCGGAGGCCGCGGCGACAACGGTTGACCAGGCGATTCAGGTGCACGGCGGGAACGGGCTCGCTTCCGAGTACGGGCTCGGCGCGCTGCTCGCGGCGTCGCGGGTGGGTCGGATCGCGCCGGTCAGCAAGGAGATGATCCTCAACTACGTTGCCCAGCACACCCTCAAGCTGCCGAAATCGTACTGATTACGATTCCTCGGGTGGCGGAGCAACGCGAAGAACTGACCTGGGACCTGTTCGGCACGGCGACCAGGGAGCTGGCTGAGACGGTCGCGGCCGACGGCTTCGAGCCCGACCTGTTGCTGTCGATCGCCAGGGGCGGGCTGTTCGTGGCGGGCGCGCTCGGTTACGCGCTAGGCGTGAAGAATCTTCACGTTATGAACGTGGAGTTCTACACCGGCATCGACAAGCGGCTCGCCATGCCGGTGATGCTCCCGCCGGTGCCCAACGCGGTCGACCTGACCGGCGCCAAGGTGCTGGTCTGCGACGACGTCGCGGACACCGGCGCCACCCTCAAGCTGGTCCGCGACTTCTGCGCCGACCACGTGGCCGACGTGCGCTGCGCTGTGATCTACCAGAAGCCGCACTCGGAGGTCGACTCCGAGTACGTGTGGCGGCGCACCGATCGGTGGATCAATTTCCCCTGGTCGGTGCTGCCGCCGGTGGTCCGGCGGGCCGACCAGGTGCTCGACGCCTGAGCCGGAAACCCGCTGGCCAAGGGGGCGGGGGGCTTGGTTAATCTGTGTACTCAGGTTAGCGAACCCCTCGATTGGAGCGCATTGCCGTGATGCGGACGCACGAGGCCGGGACACTCCGGGCCTCCCATGCCGGGCAGACCGTCACCCTCACCGGGTGGGTGGCCCGTCGGCGCGATCACGGCGGGGTCATCTTCATCGATCTCCGGGACGCCTCCGGCACCGCGCAGGTGGTGTTCCG
>DASYBO010000504.1:0-15687 GCA_036500685.1 Pseudonocardiaceae bacterium
AGCCGGGCAGCGCGCTCGGGCTGATCCCGGCCGTTGCCGGGCTGGCGGATGCGACCGGGGCGATGAGCACGCCGAGCGCGGCGATGCCCGCGGATAAGAGGGTGAGGATGCGGAGTCTGCGGTGCGTTTTCACCATCGAGCCACTCCTTGCCGATAGGTCATGGCATTACGGGCAAACTGACGCTATGTGCGCTGGATCACACCGGTCAATGGGTCTAGACCATTCCCAGTTGACAGATCCTCGAGTCAGCCCTGAGTGGTCCAGACCTCGATCGAACGCACAGCCGCCCGAGCGCGGATTTCGGCCAGGTGACAGGGTGTGCACGTGTCGCAGAGTCTGTTGCCGCCGGACGGCTTCTCGCCCGACGAACTCCCCACCCAGCCGCCGCCGTCGCCCTGGTCGCCGGGCGTGGCCACCGGGGTCGGCTCGATGCCCGGCACCGACCCGACCGAGGCCGCCACCACCGTGTTCGGCGAACTCCCCGACCTGCCGCACCTGCCCGAACTCCCCGCGCGCGGCCTCGGCGCCGACCTCATCGGCCGCACCGCCGCCCTGCTGATCGACCTGCCGTTCGAGGTGGTGCCCTCCGGCTACCGGGTCACCGCGCATCCCGGGTCCGACCAACGGCGCGCCACCGAACTGCTGCACCGCGACCTCGACGCGCTCCAGGAGGTCGCCGACCGCACCGGCGCCCGGCCCAACGCGGTGAAGGTGCAGGTCGCCGGACCGTGGACGCTCACGGCGGACATCGAACTCGTCCGAGGGCACCGGGTCCTCACCGACGCGGGCGCGTTGCGCGAGTTCGGCCAGTCCCTTGCCGAAGGCCTGACCCTGCACATCAACGAGATCGCCGCGCGCACCGGTGCACCGGTGGTGGTGCAACTCGACGAGCCGACCCTGCCGGCCGTCCTCGCAGGCCACCTGCCGACGCCCTCCGGTTTCGGCGTGGTGCCCGCCGTCGGCACGCAGGAGGCGACCGAACTGCTCAGCACGGTCATCGAAGCCGCCCGCGCCGCCAGCGGCCGCGACGTCATCGTGCACTGCTGTGCCGCGAACCCGCCCATCGCGCTGCTCCGCGATGCGGGCGCCAATGCGCTCTCGCTCGACGCGACGTTGCTGGTCAACGGATCCGCCGACATCTTCGACGCCATCGGTGAAGCCTGGGAGGCCGGCACCATGATGCTGCTCGGCCTGGTCCCGAGTACCGACCCGACCCGCCCGCCGACCCTGCACGACGTGGCCAAGCCCGCGTTGACCCTGGTCGACCGGCTCGGCTTCCCGCGCACCGTGCTCGCCGAACGCGCGGCGCCCACCCCGACCTGCGGCCTTGCCGGCGCGAGCCAGACCTGGGCCCGGCGCGCCCTGACCCTCACCCGCGAACTAGGCGCCGCCTTCGTCGAACCGCCGGAGTCCTGGCGTTAGTTTCCGCGTTGTTCCGACGGTGGCCCGACCGCCCGGCACAATGACCCCATGAAGTGGTTCCGACGACAGATCGCCGCGCCGACCGAGTCGGTCGAGGACATCGCCAAGGCTCGCGCGGAGCGATTCTGGGCGCGTTGGTCCGAGCAGTTGCCCTTGATCAGCGCCGCCCTCGGCGACCGCGAACCGGGCAGGATCGACAACGAACTGTGCGGACTGGTCGCCGAACTCCACCCGGACCTGCACTTCGCCCTCGACCGCGGTCAACGCGCGGTGTACGCGCTGGTGATCAGCGGCCAGGAAGACCCGAGCCTGCGCCCGTTCACCGACGCCTGGAAGGCCGCCGCGCCCGAGGACGACCTCATCTGGGAGTACCACGACTCGGTGCCCCCGGTCCCGGACCCGCGCGAGGTCACCGTGAACCTCGCGGGCCACGCCATCCGCCTCGCCGACGTCCTCGTCGTCGCCCAGATCGACGAACAGGAGCACGTCGTCGACGTCGCCGTCTACCACCCCGAACTGGCCGACCTCGACGAGCCGAGCCAGCAGGCGCTCACCTTCCTGCCACTGGACGCCACCCTCGGCGAACGTGTTGCCGGACAACGACTCCGCCGCGTCGAGACCGCCCTTGACAAGCCGGAAAACGCGATCACCCTTGTCGACCTGCGCGACCTGGTCACCAAACTCGACGAACCCGAACCGGAAGCCGCCCCGGAGTAGCTACCTGATGGCTACGCTGCCACGGTGACCAGCAAGGATGATGACGTGGCCGAGGGCGTCGAGGATGTGCCGGCGGAGATTCGCGAGCGGCATGCCGCGCTCGCCGATGAGCTGCGCGGCCACCAGTTCCGCTACTACATTCTCGACTCGCCGACGATCAGCGACGGCGAGTTCGACGTGCTGCTGCGTGAACTGGAAGCGATCGAGCAGGCACATCCTTCGCTGATCACGCCCGATTCGCCGAGCCAGCGGGTCGGTGGCACGTTCTCCACCGAGTTCACCGCGCACGATCACCTTGAGCGGATGCTAAGCCTGGACAACGTGTTCTCGATCGACGAGCTGCGCGGCTGGGCGGAACGGGTGCACCGGGATCTGGGCGACATCGGCGCGCCCCCGCACCTGCTGTGCGAGCTGAAGATCGACGGACTCGCGATCAATCTCCTCTACGAGAACGGGCATCTCACCAGGGGGCTGACCAGGGGTGACGGGCGAACCGGTGAGGACGTCACGCTGAACCTGCGGACCATGCCGGACGTGCCGACGCAGTTGCGCGGCACCGACGAGTTCCCGGTGCCGGCGCTGGTGGAGGTGCGCGGCGAGGTGTTCTTCCGGGTGGAGGACTTCCTCAAACTCAACGCCGCGCTCGTCGAGGCAGGCAAACCGCCGTACGCGAACCCGCGCAACACCGCGGCCGGTTCGCTGCGGCAGAAGGATCCGCGCGTCACGGCGACTCGCCCGCTGCGGTTGATCTGCCATGGGCTCGGCAAGCGCGAGGGGTTCGAGCCCGCGCGTCAGTCCGACGCGTATCGGGCGCTCAAGGCGTGGGGACTGCCGGTTTCGACGCACACCACGGTCGTGACGACCGTGGACGCGGTGGTCGAGCGGGTCACCTACTGGGGTGAACATCGGCACGACGCCGAGCACGAACTCGACGGTCTCGTGGTCAAGGTCGACGAGGTGGCGTTGCAGCGGAGGCTGGGCTCCACCTCGCGTGCGCCGCGGTGGGCGATCGCCTACAAGTACGCACCCGAGGAGGACACCACCCGGCTGCTCGACATCCAGGTCCAGGTCGGGCGGACCGGGCGGGTGACGCCGTTCGCGGTGATGGAGCCGGTGAAGATCGCCGGGTCGACGGTTGCCTCGGCCACCTTGCACAACGCGGACGAGGTGGTGCGCAAGGGCGTGCTGATCGGCGACCGGGTGGTCATTCGCAAGGCAGGCGACGTGATCCCCGAGGTGCTCGGGCCGGTGGCGGACGCGCGCACCGGCGAAGAGCGGGCCTTCGTCATGCCGACGGTGTGCCCGGAGTGCGGCACGGTGCTGCGCAGGGAGAAGGAGAACGACGTCGACATTCGCTGTCCGAACGCGCGGCACTGCCCTGCGCAACTGCGCGAGCGCCTCGCCTACCTTGGCGGCCGGGCCGCGTTCGACATCGAGGTGCTCGGCTACGAGGCGGCGGCGGCGCTCTACACCTCGGGCGCGATGGCGGACGAGGGCGACCTGTTCGACCTCGACGAAGACCGTCTGTCCACGGTGGAACTTTTCCGTACCAAGGCGGGCGAGCTGTCCGCGAACGGGCGCAAGCTGCTCGCGAACCTGGAAACGGCAAAGGACCGTCCGTTGTGGAGGATCCTGGTCGGTTTGTCCGTCCGGCACGTCGGGCCGACCGCGGCGCAGGCGCTGGCCAGGGAGTTCGCCTCGATGGCGGCGATCGAGGATGCCAGTGAGGAGCAGCTCGCGGATGTGGACGGGGTCGGTCCGACCATCGCCACCGCGGTGCGCGAATGGTTCGAGGTCGACTGGCACCGCGAGGTGGTGCGCAAGTGGCGCGCGGCCGGCCTTGCCATGGTCGACGCGCGCGACGAGTCGGTGCCGCGCAACCTGGTCGGCCAGTCGATCGTGGTGACCGGCACGCTGCCCGGTTTCTCCAGGGACGAGGCCAAGGAGGCGATCACCGGGCGCGGCGGCAAGGCGGTGTCCTCGGTGTCGAAGAAGACGTCGTTCGTGGTGGTCGGCGACAACCCTGGGTCGAAGTACGACAAGGCAGTTCAGCTGAAGGTGCCGGTGCTTGACGAGGACGGTTTCCGGGTACTGCTCGAATCTGGACCGGACGCTGCCGTCGAGGTCGCGTCGATCGGTGAGGGTACGAGTCAGGAGGAGGCCGAGCGATGACGTGCGCCAGGGGGAGTTCACGCAGGTGGCCCAGCTCGGCAGACGTGGGCTGAGCGCTGATGTTGCAGTGCTGCCTCAACGGCACGAGGGCCATCGCCGACCACCCCGCCCTGCCGGTGAGCCCCGCGCAGATCGCCGATGACGTCGTGTCGCTGGCGACGGTCGGGGTCAGATCCGTGCACATCCACCCGCGCGACCTGACCGGCCTCGAGGCGCTGGCCGGGCCGAGGATCGCGCCTACCGTCGCGCGGTTGCACTCGGTCGCGCCAGGGGTCGGCGTCGGCGTGACCACGGCGGCCTGGATCGAACCGGACACCTCGGCCCGGATCGACCTGCTCGCAGGCTGGGGCCGCCTCGGCACCGGCAGGCCGGACTTCGCTTCGGTGAACGTGCACGAGGACGGCTGGTTGGCCGCGTGCGAGCTGCTGACCTCGGCGAAGATCGGCATCGAACTGGGCGTGTTCCACCTCGATGCCGCGACGGCGCTGCGCGCGGCCGGGTTGCCAGCGGGCACCGTCCGGGTGCTGGTCGAGGTGCAGCCGGACGAGCCGCTGGCCGCGCTGGCCGAACTGGACCGGCTGCTCGACGAGCTGTCCTGGTTGGACGTGCCGATCCTCGCGCACGGCGAGGAGGGCGGCGCCTGGCCGGTGCTGCTCGAGGCCTCGCGGCGCGGCCTCGACACCAGGATCGGCCTTGAGGACGTGCTGGTGCTCCCGGACGGCAGCCCGGCCCACGACAACCTGGACCTGGTCCGCGCCGCCCGAGAACTGGGAGCTGACGAATGAGCAGGACGACCATCGAACTTGACGACGAACTCCTGGCCGAGGCGATGCGACGCTCAGGTGCGCGGACCAAGCGTGCCGCCGTCGACCTGGCGCTGCGCAGGCTGCTGAGCGTGCCGACCACCGAGGAGATCATGGCGTTGCGCGGGATCGGCTGGGGCGAGGAGCCGACGGGTTGAGCTAGCCGTCCAGGACGACGGTGATGATGCCGGCCAGGTGAGCGAGGCGGGCGACTTCGGCGGCGCGGAACATGGGCCCGCCGGGGCGCCCGACCAGCAGGGCCTGGTCCGGTTTGCCCAAGGGGGTTGCGGCGAGTTCGGTGCCGAGTTCCTGCCAGGTCTCCGGTACCCAGGCGTCCTCGCCGTCAAGGACGGTGGCGCGCGCCAACGGCATCCAGGGCAGGTTGTCGCTGATCGCCTCGGGTGCCGCGGTGCTGGCGGCGAGGATGGCGACGCCCTTGGTGTCGGCGCGCAGGGCGACCGCCCAGCCGGACCGGACGATCTTGGGTACGCCTTCGGTGAAGATCCTCAGGCCGTTGCGCGGGTCCTCGGCGACCTCCTCGACCAGCTCGAGCTCGCGATGGGTGTCCAGCACGCCCGCGTAGGGCCGGACCGCGTCGACTTCGACGCCGTCGACCGATTCCGCGGCGGTGATCAGCACGTCGGGCAGGCGTCCGGAGGGCAGTTCGACCACGAGGTCGTCCACGGCGAGTCCGGAGCCACGTTCGACCACATCCACGCTGAGGATGTCGGCTCCGATGCCGCCCAGTGCGGTGGCGACCGCGCCGAGCGAGCCGGGGCTGTCCGGGAGCTGGACCCGGATCAGAAAGGACAACTGAGGAATGCCTCCTGTTTCGCGTGCGGAGCCTCGCCGTCCGCGCCTCGTCATATTCTCGAGCGTGGTGCTCATCGTCCCGCCGTGATTGTGGGCACTGATACGGGCATCGACTTTTCCGGGCGCCGATTGTGGCAGACAACGCGGGTGCCGGCAGTGCTCGTCCCCTCTGACGGGACGTGCCCACCTGCGCCGACGCTGGCGTAACCCGGTCGAATTCGGAAGCAGGACCACCATAGACTTGCCAGGTCACGCCGTGGGTGTCGGCACCGTGAACAGCCGGACACCCCGCACGCGGATCGACGCCAACGCAGACGCCGATGAACACGATCGCAGTAACACGGGAGCTCTAGTGTCCTTGTCGACCCCCAGCGGGGGGAGCGCCTCTGAGGGGCGCACTATCTCGCGCGGCGATGTCGCACACCTCGCCAAACTGGCCAGGCTGGCCGTGACCGAGGAAGAACTCGACCTGTTCGCCGGCCAGTTGGATGTCATCCTCCAGTCGGTGGCCACGGTCGGTGAGGTCGCGGCCGACGACATCCCGCCCACCTCGCACGCGGTTCCGCTGACCAACGTCTTCCGTGAGGACGAGGTCCGGCCGTGCCTGACCCAGGAGCAGGCCCTCTCCGGGGCGCCTGCCGCCGAGGACGGACGGTTCCGGGTGCCGAGGATCTTGGGGGAGGAACAGTAATGGGCGACTTGACCCGTTTTACCGCGGCTGAGCTGGCCGCGAAGATCCAGGCCGGCGAGGTGTCGTCGGTCGACGTGGTCGACGCGCACCTGGCCCGGATCGCCGCCGTCGACGGCGGCGTGCACGCGTTCCTGCACGTCAGCGCCGATCGCGCGCGGGAGATCGCGCGCAAGGTCGACGAGGACGTTGCGGCCGGCCGTCCGCCGGCCTCGCCGCTGGCCGGGGTGCCGCTGGCGCTCAAGGACGTGGTGACCACCGAAGGCATCCCGACCACGGTCGGCTCGAAGATGCTGGAGAACTGGATACCGCCCTACGACGCCACCATCACCGCGCGCCTGTACGCGGCCGGCATCCCGGTGCTGGGCAAGACCAACATGGACGAGTTCGCGATGGGTTCGTCCACCGAGAACTCCGCCTACGGCCCGACCCGCAACCCGTGGGACCGCGACCGCATCCCCGGTGGTTCCGGCGGTGGTTCGGCCGCCGCGCTGGCCGCGTTCGAGGCGCCGCTGGCGATCGGCACCGACACCGGCGGCTCGATCCGCCAACCCGGCTCGGTGACCGGCACGGTCGGCGTGAAGCCCACCTACGGTGGCGTGTCCCGCTATGGCCTCGTCGCCTTCTCCTCCTCGCTGGACCAGGCCGGTCCGTGTGCCCGCACGGTGCTGGACGCGGCGCTGCTGCACGAGGTCATCGGCGGACACGACCCGATGGACTCGACGTCGATCGACGCGCCGGTGCCCCCGGTGGTCGAGGCGGCCCGCCAGGGCCTTGCCGGAGATCTGGCCGGGGTTCGGGTCGGCGTGGTGCGCGAGTTCCGTGGCGAAGGTTACGAGGACGGCGTGCTGGCCTCGTTCAACGCCGCGGTCGAGCAGCTCAAGGCGTTGGGCGCCGAGGTCCTCGAGGTGTCCTGCCCGCACTTCGGCTACGCGCTGCCGGCCTATTACCTGATCGCGCCGAGCGAGTGCTCGTCCAACCTGGCCCGGTTCGACGCCATGCGTTACGGCCTGCGCGTGCAGGTCAACGGTGCGGGCGCGGAGGAGGTCATGGCGGCGACGCGGGAGGCAGGCTTCGGCGCCGAGGTCAAGCGGCGCATCATGATCGGCACCTACGCGCTGTCCTCGGGCTACTACGACGCCTACTACGGCCAGGCGCAGAAGGTGCGCACGCTGATCAAGCGCGACTTCGACACCGCGTTCGGCTCGGTCGACGTGCTCATCTCGCCGACCACCCCGACCACCGCGTTCAAGCTGGGCGAGCGGACCGGCAACCCGATGGCCATGTACCTGGCCGACCTGTGCACGGTGCCGGCCAGCCTGGCCGGTGTGCCGGCGATGAGCGTGCCGACCGGTCTTGCCGACGGTCTGCCGGTGGGCTTGCAGATCATGGCGCCCGCGTTGCAGGACCACCGGATGTACCGGGTGGCCGCCGCTTACGAGACCGCGCGCAACGTGGCCGACGGCGCCGCGCTGCTCAACCGGATTCCCGAACTGGAGGCTGTGCAGGCATGAGCTCGATGAAGAAGGTTCGCGCGGTCGCCGGGCTGGTCGGTCTGGGTTTCGGCGCGGTGGGCGCGGTCAAGGAACTGCGTGAGGCCAAGGGCAAGCGCGACTACCTTGCGCTGGCCAACGCGATCGTCAACATCGTCGCGGTGTTCACCGGCGGTGCGCTGGTGATTCGCGGACTCAGGAAGGAGGACGACGCCGAATGACCGCCGTTGCCGACCTGATGGCCTACGACGAGGTGCTCGAGCGCTTCGATCCGGTGCTCGGCCTTGAGGTGCACACCGAGCTGAACACCAAGACCAAGATGTTCTGCGGCTGCACGACGACCTTCGGCGGCGAGCCGAACACGCAGACCTGTCCGGTGTGTCTCGGCCTGCCCGGCGCGCTGCCGGTGGTGAACGCGATCGGCATCGAGTCCGCGATCCGCATCGGGCTCGCGCTGAACTGCGAGATCGCCGAATGGTGCCGGTTCGCGCGGAAGAACTACTTCTACCCGGACATGCCGAAGAACTTCCAGACCTCCCAGTACGACGAGCCGATCGCGTTCAACGGCTACCTTGACGTGCTGCTCGACGACGGGACGGTCTTCCGGGTCCAGATCGAGCGCGCGCACATGGAGGAGGACACCGGCAAGTCGCTGCACGTCGGCGGGGCCGCGGGCCGCATCCACGGCGCCGAGTACTCGCTGCTGGACTACAACCGGGCAGGCGTGCCGCTGATCGAGATCGTCACCAAGCCGATCGAGGGCACCGGCGAGCGGGCACCGGAAGTGGCGCGGGCCTACGTCGGCGCGCTGCGGGAACTGCTGCGGGCGCTGAATGTGTCGGACGTGCGGATGGACCAGGGTTCGCTGCGCTGTGACGCGAACGTCTCGCTCAAGCCCAAGGGCCAGAAGGAATTCGGCACCCGCACCGAGACCAAGAACGTCAACTCGCTGCGCAGCGTCGAACGCGCGGTCCGCTTCGAGATGTGCCGCCAGGGCGCGGTGCTGGCCGGCGGCGGGACCGTGACCCAGGAGACGCGGCACTACGAGGAGGTCAGCCAGTCCACTCGGGCCGGTCGGATCAAGGAGACCGCAGAGGACTACCGCTACTTCCCCGAGCCGGACCTGGTGCCGATCGCGCCGTCTCGCGAGTGGGTCGAGGAACTGCGCGCGACCCTGCCCGAACTGCCGTGGGAGCGCGACAACCGGCTCAAGGTCGAGTGGAAGCTCTCCGACGAGGAATTCCGCGACCTGGTCAACGCGGGTGCGCTCGACCTGATCGCGTCCACTGTGGACGCGGGAGCGACCCCGGACGAGGCGCGGTCCTGGTGGGTCGCCTACCTGACCCAGCAGGCCAACACGCGCGGCGTGGAACTGGCCGAACTGCCGATCACCCCGGCCCAGTTGGCCAGGGTCATCGCGTTGATCGGCGAGGGCAAGCTCACCACCAACCTGGCCCGCCAGGTGGTGGACGGCGTGCTGGCCGGCGAGGGCGAGCCCGACGCGGTCGTCGCCGCGCGCGGCATCGCGGTTGTTTCGGACGACTCCGCGCTGCTCACGGCGGTGGACGAAGCGCTGGCCGCGCAGCCGGACATCGCGGAGAAGATCCGCAGCGGCAAGCTCAACGCGGCCGGTGCGATCGTCGGCGCGGTCATGAAGCAGACCAAGGGCCAGGCCGACGCCAAGCGCGTGCGGGAACTGGTCCTGGAGCGCTGCGGCGCCTGAGCACGCGAAACGGGCCTGGGTTGTTCACCTCAACCCAGGCCCGTTTTCGTTGTGTCAGAAGGCTTCTACGCGGAACACGGCCATGGTGTCCCAGTGTTTGGCGATGTCCTCCAGCGCTGCGCCCTGCTCGAACGGCCATTCCTCGCTGACCCGGCCGAGTTGGCCGAGGTAGCGGTCGAGCACCGGCGCGCCCTCCTCCGCGTCGACGAGGCTGACGCGGTAGTCGGCTTCGTCGGGCGAGAGCCGGCAGGTGCCGGCTTTGCGCAGGTTGCGCACCCAGTCCCTGGTCTGGTTGGGCGCGCACAGGTAGTGCCGGTCGTTGAGTTGCACGACCGCGATCGGCGTCGACCTGGCCTCGCCGCTGCTCCGACCGGCCACTTCGAGAATGCGCAGCACGTAGCCGCCCTCGGCGTAGGGCGCGACCGGCATGGACCTGATCCGCTCGACCATCATGGCGGTGCGCTCCGCCGGGCTCATCGCGGCCAGCCGCGTGCGGAACTCGTCGGCCTGCGTCATCTCCTGAAACCTCCCCGTTGGTCACCCTGGTTCGGTTCCCACCCTAGGACGTCTTGACCAACGGCCTGATCCAGAGCGGGATCACGAAGGCAAGGCCCAGGATGACCGCAGCGAGTACCGGGTGGAACGCGGCGAGGTAGGCCGAGCTGTCGCCGAGTCCGGCGATGAGCCCTTCGACACCGGTGAGCACGAACATCACGATCGTGGCGATCAGGATGCGGGCAGGCGGGCGGGCCACGATCGCGATGATCAGCACGATGAGCGCGAGTCCGGCCAGGATGTTGCCGAGAAGGCGATGTGGATCAAGGCTCGACGCGTCCTTGACCGCACCGGTCGCGGCGAAGATGCCGGTGCCGGCCAGGTAGAACTGCACGAGAACGACCGTGCCGAACGCCATGGCGCCGATGCGCAGTGCCAGCAACGCGCCGCGGCGCGGGGTGGTGGTGACCTGGGAGGTTTGCTCGTCAACCATGCGCCGAGTAAACCAGCACCCTCGATAGGGCGAATCCGCGCGGTGACGTCCTCGTCGACTACGTCAGCGGACGTACGTCGCTGCTACGCGGGTAGCCGCGCCGCACAGCGCGTTGCAGGATGCCGAGGGTGGCGCGCAGCGCTGTCTGCGAGATCACCGGAAAGATCCCCCGTTCGCGCCATTCATCGCTGATGCCGGACCAGTCGTAGTAGGACGTGACCTCGGTGCCGTCCTCGGTGGGTTGGAGTTCGTAGCCGTAGACGTGACCGATTCCGGGTCGAACGGTGCCCACGATGGTCCAGGCGATCGCGCGGTCGGCTGCGTATCGGGTGATGGTGACGGTCACGTCGTACTGGCCGAGCGGTATGTCGCCGAGCGCTTCCCGGTCCATGTGGACGACGAATTCGTCGCCGATCGCGGTGACGCGCTCGCCTTCGGCGTCCATCAGCATGCCGGACGCGTCGATCGCGACGTGCCCCTGCGGGTCGGTGAGCACGGCGAAGATCTCGGCGGGCTCGGCTGGGATGGTCCGGGTCACTTCGATTCGTTCTGTGTCCATGGGACGAGTGTGCCAGCCCATCTTGTCAATGACAAGATGCGAGTTAGGCTGGTGACCGTGACGACGGGCGACGGATATCACCATGGCGACCTGCGCCGGCAACTGCTGGCCGCGGCCGTTGACGCGATCGGCGATGGCGGCGTCGCCTCGGTCAGCCTGCGCGACCTGGCCCGGCAGGCCGGGGTGTCCCATGCCGCACCCGCGCACCACTTCACCAACAAGACCGGTCTGCTCACCGCCCTCGCCACCCAGGGGTTCACGCTGCTCGCCGATGCCCTCGCCGCCGCCGACAGTGACCTTGCCGAGATGGGCGTCGCCTACGTGCGGTTCGCACTCGACCATCCAGCGCACTTCCGGGTGATGTTCGACTCGGACGTGCTGAACAACGACGATCCGGAACTGACCGCGGCCCGCGCCGCCGCGCGAACCCAACTGCACGCCGGCGTCGGCGCACTGTCCGATGCGAACCCGTTGGCCCCGCTGGCCGCGTGGTCGCTGGCGCACGGGTTCGCCACCCTCCGACTGGACGGCAACCTGGCCGGAGAGGGCGACCCGGCCGCGGTGTTCCGGACACTCACCACGATGATCTTTACCGGCAGTACGCCCCGTCAGCCGGACGCCGGCCGGTGACCAGGAACCGGGTGACCAGGCTGTCGCCGCATGCGTTGCCGTTGGCTAGGTATGCCTCGTGTCCGCCCTCGTCGACGGTCACCAGCCGGGCTCGGCCGCCGAAGTCGGCGAGCATGTGCAAGGCCGCAGGGTAGGGCGTTGCGGGGTCGCGCAGGTTCTGCACCATCAGCACGTTCGACGGCCCGTTGCCGGTGATCGCCACCGGTTGCGTTGTCGGCGGATACGGCCAGAACGGGCAGGCGGTGATGTTCGCCGGCATGCCGTCCGTCAACGGGTATTCGACGCGGTTGACGGCGACATTGCGCGCGTAGGTGGCGATCGAGTCGGAGAAGCGCACGTCGTCGCAGATGGTCGCGATGCTGACCGCGTCGATGTTCTGCAACACAGCCTGCGGCGGATTCCGCGGCGCGGGCAGTGGCCCGCCCGCCTGCGCGGCCTGGATCAGCTTGGCAAGGCCGGGGAAGGAACTGTTCGAGTAGAGCGACTGGAACATGAACTGGCGCAACACGTTTCCGGTCAGCTCGGGCGGGTTCGCGCCTGGCCAGAGGATCGGGTCGGTGTCGAGTCTCGTGGCCAGGGCGAGGAAATCGCCGCGCACGTCGGCCGGGTTGTCGGCGATGCGGTCCGGGTTGTTCGGCTGGGACGCCCAGTTCGCGAAGTCGGGGAAGCGGATTTCGGCGCCGAAGGCCCAGTTCGCCATCCAGCCCGCCTCCACCCGGCTCGGGTTCGGGTCGTCGCTGCTGTCCAGCAGCACGCGGTCGGTGTGCTGCGGGAACAGTGTGGCGTAGACGGCGCCGACGTAGGTGCCGTACGAGACGGCCCAGTAGGAGATCGTTTGTTCGCCGAGCGCGGCGCGGATCTGGTCGATGTCGCGGGCTTCGTTCGCGGTGCTGATGGTGCGCAACACCGGGCCGCCGTTGCGGGCGCAGTCCTGCGCGGTCGCTTTGGAGATGGCAACGTTGCCACGGATGTCGCCATTCGGGGCGGGCCATTGGATGACGTTCTGTTCGGTAGGCGCGAGATCGCAGCTGACCGGACTGCTCGCGCCGACCCCGCGCGGATCGAAACCGATCAGGTCGTACTCGTTCAGCACGGCCTGCGGCAGCCGGGCCGCGTCCTGGGTCGGGTTGGCCAGCCCGGAATTGCCGGGACCGCCCGGAATCAGGAACAGGTCGCCGCGTCGCTGGCCCGGAAGTGCAGTCTGCATCCTGGAAATCGTGAGCGGGATCGTGGGACCGGTCGAGTTGGCGTAGTCGAGCGGGACCTGGACGGTCGCGCATTGTTGGCGGGGATCCGACGGGGCCGGGCAGGTGCCCCACGCGGGGGCTGCGGAGGCCGGCAACGCGGGCAGGATCAGGGCGGCCAGAAGGGCGATCCCCAAGCCGAAGGCGATGGATTTCATGGTGTTCAGGCTGGTCACTGTGGCCCGCGCGGTGAATGAGGCAGGCCGGTGGGCATCGGGTGGGGACAACCCCACCGTGGCATGGTGGACCGATGGGTTTTCTGGCCTGGGACAACAACACCTACTACCACCCACGGCTGCTGCGCGCGCTGCCGCGACGGTGCGAGCGCGTGCTGGATGTCGGTTGTGGCAAGGGGGTGTTCGCCGCTCGACTCGCGGAGCGGGCGCGTCAGGTTGACGCGTTGGACTCGTCGGCCGAGATGATCGAGCAGGCCAAGGCGCGCGTGCCGGACAACGTGACCTGCCTGCTCGGCGACGTCAACGAGATGTCCTTGCCGGACGGCGGTTATGACGCGATCACCAGCATCAGCGCGCTGCACCACTTGTCGCCACCGGAGGTGCTGCCGAAGCTGGCGGCGGCATTGCGGCCGGGTGGCGTGTTGATCGCCATCGCGCTCTACCGGTTCGAGCGACCGCGTGAGCTGCCCGCGTTGGCCGGCGCGTTGTTGACCATGTACAGCCGTCGGGCGATCCTGCTGGCGGTGCCGAGTGCACGGCGGTACAGGCGCGAGCTCGACCAGCGCGGCGTGCCGATGCGGGAGCCGGAACTGTCCGTGCGCGAGGTTCGCGCTCAGGCCCGGCCGGTGCTGCCAGGGGTGCGGGTCCGTCGGCTGATGCAGCTGCGCTACGAACTGCGGTGGGACAAACCGTACACGAGGTAAATCTCGGCATTTCCGCTGGTCAAACGGTATTCACGGTTAACGGATCGCGCCTGCGCGGCGGTTTACATCGTTGGTACAACGTGGTAAAAATCTCCCGACTCAAGGCTGTGACGGCCGTTACACGGCGTGGTGTGGGGAGGTTGCGTGGCAACGCTCAAGGATGTCGCCTCCTTGGCGGGCGTCTCCGCGAAGACGGTGTCCAACGTCGTCAACGGGTATGCCTTCGTCAAACCGGACAACCGGCGCCGCGTGCTGGAGGCCATGTCCGCGGTCGGCTACCGGCCCAACATCGGCGCGCGCAACCTGCGGCGCGGGCGCACCGGGTTCATCGCGCTGGTCGTGCCCGAACTGAGCATCCCGTACTTCGGCGAGCTGGCCGGGCTGATCATCACCGCCGCGCAGGAACGCGACTGGAACGTGCTGATCGAACAGACCCAGGGCGAACGCGACCGGGAACGGTCGACCCTGGCCGCGCTCGGCCCGCACATCGTGGACGGCACCGTCCTGAGCCCGGAGGCGTTGCAGACCGGCGATTTCACCGAACTGGCCCAGGGCATCTCCATCGTGATGCTCGGTGAGCACAAGGTGGACCTGGACATCGACCACGTGGCCATCGACAACGTGCTGGCCGCGCAGACGGCGGTCGCGCACCTGATCGGCATCGGTCGAAGGCGGATCGCGGTGATCGGGCAGAACCCGCACCGTGGCACGGCGGCCTTGCGGCTCGAGGGGTATCGCAAGGCGCTGGCCGCGGCTGGTCTGCCCCAGTTGTCGGAGCTGGTGGTGCCGGCGATGACCTATCACCGCAGGGACGGCGCGGATGCCATGGCGCAGTTGCTGTCCCTGCACGAGCCACCGGACGCGGTGTTCTGCTTCAACGATCTACTGGCCTTCGGCGCGTTGCGCGCGGCCGCCGACCGGGGCCTGCGCGCCCCGCAGGACATCGCGATCGTCGGGTTCGACAACACCGAGGAGAGCGGCTACAGCCTGCCCTCGCTGACCACCATTGCCCCGAACAAGCTCTCGATCGCGCGCACCGCGATCGATCTGCTGCACCGCAGGGTGAGCAGTGCCGAGCAGTTCCCGCCACAGGACATTCAAACCACGTTCTCGCTGGAGATCAGGGAGAGCACCGTCGGTCGCTGAAGGAAAAAGTCAAACAAGGAGGACCGGGATGAATTCTCGGGTAGGGCGGATCACCGCTGTCGCCGGTCTCGCGGCGCTGACCGTGTTCGCCGCGGCGTGCACGAAGGCACAGTCCAACGGAGCCGGTGGTACCAGTACCAACAACTCACAAGGCGCCCAGCAGGTCGCGACCAGCAGCAACAACGGGCCCGCCTGCACTTACCAGTCCTACGGTGCACCGAAAGTGGACCTGAGCAAGGTGACCGTCGGGTTCTCCCAGTCGGAGTCGACCAGCAACCCGTTCCGGTCGACCGAGACCGACTCGGTCACCCAGCAGGCGCAGAAGCTGGGCATCAAGCTGATCCAGCGCAACGCCAACGCCGACGTGAACGCGCAGAACTCGCAGATCGAGGAGATGATCGCGCAGGG
>DASYBO010000505.1:0-3993 GCA_036500685.1 Pseudonocardiaceae bacterium
CGCTCTGGTGCGCGGCCCAGCGGTTCTCCTTCTCACACACGGTCACGGTGAATCCGCGCCCGGCCAGTTCCCTTGCCACCGCGAGCCCGACGATCCCCCCGCCGACCACCACCGCGCCGCGCATCAGAACCACCGCGCCAAGACGGCCGCGACCCCGTCCTCGGCATTGGATGCGGTCTGCTCGTCGGCCGCGGCGATCGCGTCCGGGTGCGCGTTGGCCATGGCGACGCCGAGCCCGGCCCACCGCAGCATCGGCACGTCGTTCGGCATGTCCCCGAACGCCACGACATCCTCGGCGCCAACGCCGACCAGGTCCGCGACCTCGGCAAGTCCCGAGGCCTTGGTGACTCCTGGTACGGACATCTCGAGCATGCCGACGTTGCTGGAGAAGGTGATCTCGGCGGCGTCGCCGAGAACGTCGCGCGCCGCCGAGGCCAGTTCGTCGCTGGTCACACCATGGTGTCGGACCAGCAGTTTGATCGCGGGACGCCCGATCAACTCGGCCCTGCGCACGGGGTTGGACTCGTCATCCGGCCAGGGGTGGCTGTACTCGCCCTCGGTGACGAACTCGCCGCCGGCCAACCCGGTCGCCGACGACCCGATCCGTTCGGCCGCGAACGCGGCCCCCGGCAGCGCCGCGCTCAGCCCGTGCACCAGATCACCCAGGGTGATCGGTTCGAACTGGTGGGCGCGCAGCACCCGGTCGCTCGCCACGTCGTAGAGCACCGCGCCGTTGGAGCAGACCGCGTAGCCGGACACACCAGCGGCCGCCGCGACCTCCGGCACCCACCTCGGCGGCCGGCCACTGACCAACACGAACGGCACGTCGGCCGCCAATACCTTGGTGATCGCGGCCGATGTGGCCGACGTCACTTCTTCCAGTGGGCTCAGGAGGGTTCCGTCGATATCAGAGGCGACAAGCCGCGGTGTCCACACACCACTCATCCTGCCGTCTTGGGTCAGTGTGCCGTCCACTGTCCGGGTGAACAGTTACGGTGCACACCATGCGGGTCGGGATCGTGATCTTGCCGGAGTACCGGTGGTGGGCAGCGGAGCCAAAGTGGCGAGCCGCGGAAACCTACGGGTTCGCCCACGCCTGGACCTATGACCATCTCAGTTGGCGCTCGCTCGCCGACGGGCCCTGGTTCGGCACCATTCCGACGCTGACCGCGGCCGCCATGGTCACCGAGCAGATCCGGCTGGGCACCTTCGTCGCCTCGCCCAACTTCCGGCACCCGGCCCCGTTCCTCCGCGAGGTCACCGCGCTCGACGACATCTCCGACGGCAGGCTGCTGCTCGGCATCGGCGCCGGTGGCTACGGGTTCGACTCGACCGTGCTCGGCGGCGAACGCCTTTCCAAGAAGGCGCTGGTCGACCGCCTGACCGAGTTCGTGGAAGTCCTGGATCGCGGCCTGCTCAACGACCGCATCGACTACCAGGGCGAGTACTTCACCGCGGTGGACGCGCGCAGCACGCCCGGCTGCGTGCAGCGGCCCAGGGTGCCGTTCCTGATCGCCGCCAACGGCCCGCGCACGCTGGCCCTGTGTGCCCGGTTCGGGCAGGGTTGGGTGACCACGGGGGCGGCGACCGACGACGTCGGGCAGTGGTGGAGTTCGGTGGCCGAGTTGTCCGAGAAGTTCGGCGCCGCCCTTGCCGACGCGGGCCGGGAGACCAGGTCGGTGCCCCGCTACCTCTCGCTTGACACCGCGCAGTACTCGATGACCAGCGTCGAATGCTTCACCGACATGGTCGGCCGCGCCGGCGAGCTGGGCTTCACCGACGTGATCGCGCACTGGCCGAGGGCCGACGGCGTCTATGCCGGTCACGAGTCGGTGCTCGAGGCGGTCGCCACTGACGTACTCCCGGTAGTTTCCGCAGGCTGAGCCCTGACCCCGGCCCTGCCCGTCCCACCGCCCGCCACGGTAGGTACCCTCGGTCGTCGTGAACTTCGCGGACCTTGACCTTGTTGTGGTTGGCTCGGGTTTCTTCGGGCTGACCGTCGCCGAACGCACGGCAAGCCAGCTGGGCAAAAAGGTCGTTGTCCTCGAACGGCGCGAACACCTCGGCGGTAACGCGTACTCCGAGGCCGAGCCGGAAACCGGCATCGAGGTGCATCGCTACGGAGCGCACCTGTTCCACACCTCGAACAAGCGGGTGTGGGACTACGTGAACCAGTTCACCGAGTTCACCGGCTACCAGCACCGGGTGTTCGCCATGCACGACGGGCAGGCCTACCAGTTCCCGCTTGGCCTCGGCCTGATCAGCCAGTTCCTCGGCCGGTTCCTCACCCCGGAACAGGCCCGTGCCTGGGTCGCCGAGCAGGCCGCCGAGATCGACTCGGCCGACGCCCGCAACTTGGAAGAGAAGGCGATCTCGCTGGTCGGGCGCCCGCTCTACGAGGCCTTCATCAAGCACTACACGGCAAAGCAGTGGCAGACCGAGCCGACCGAACTCCCGGCCGCGGTGATCAGCAGGTTGCCGGTGCGCTACACGTTCGACAACCGCTACTTCAATGACACCTACGAGGGCCTTCCTGTCGACGGCTACACGGCCTGGCTGGAGAAGATGGCCGACCATCCGAACATCGAGGTCCGGGTCGACACCGACTTCTTCGACGTCCGGCACGACATCCCGGCCGGGCTGCCGATCGTCTACACCGGACCGGTCGACCGCTACTTCGACTACGCCGAGGGCTGGCTCGGTTGGCGCACGCTGGACTTCGAGCGGGAAGTGCTGCCGATCGGTGACTTCCAGGGCACCCCGGTGATGAACTACAACGACGAGGATGTGCCCTACACGCGCATCCACGAATTCCGGCACTTCCACCCGGAACGGGACTATCCGGCGGACAAGACCGTGATCGTGCGCGAGTTCTCCCGCGCAGCGGAAAAGGACGACGAGCCGTACTACCCGATCAACACACCGGAGGACCGCGCCAAACTGGAGCGCTACCGCGAGCTCGCCAAGCGCGAGGCAGGCGAGCACAACGTGGTGTTCGGCGGTCGCCTCGGCACCTACAAATACCTGGACATGCACATGGCGATCGGCTCTGCCCTTTCCGTGTTCGACAACAAGATCGCGCCGCATCTGACCTCCGGCGCCGCACTGGACGGATCACTCGACGGATGAGCGTGCCAACTCTGGTTGAACCGGTGACCGCGAACCCGGAGATCAACGCGCTGCGCACCGTGCAGCGCGTCGTCAAGGGCAACGGCGCCGTCGGCGCTGCACGGGCCCTGTCCTTCTTCGGCGAGCACGCCCTCGGCTGGCTCGCCATCGGCGCCATCGGTGCCGCCGTCGACAAGCGCCGCCGCAAGGAGTGGCTGGTCGCGGCGGGCGGCGTCGCCGCGGCGCACGCGGCGTCCATCGCGGTCAAGCGGGTCGTGCGCAGACCGCGCCCGGACCACCCTGACGTGCGGGTGCTGGTCGGCACGCCGAGCAAGCTGAGTTTCCCGTCCTCGCACGCCGCGTCCACCACCGCGGCCGCCGTGCTCTACGGCGGCCTGACCGGACAGCCGGCAGCCGCCTCCGTTGTGCCGCCGATGCTGCTGTCCAGGATGGTGCTCGGCGTGCACTACCCGACCGACGTGCTCGCGGGGTCCGCGCTGGGCGGCCTGATCGGCGCGGGCGTGCTCCGCTGGTTGCGTCCGAAGAAGGGAGCCTGATGGGGGAAGTAGTAGCGGCAGCCGCCGAGAGCGAGCAGGCGCCGCCGCCGGCACCCAAGCGGACTGCGGCCACCATCGCTCGCGGCCTTGTCCGCACCGCGCGACCCAAGCAGTGGGCCAAGAACGTCCTGGTGCTCGCCGCCCCGTTCGCCGCGGGGAAGATCACCCACCTGCCGGTGCTCGGCGCGGCTGCCATCGCCTTCGTCGCGTTCTGCCTCGCCGCGTCCTCGATCTACCTGGTCAACGACGCCAAGGACGTCGAGGCCGACCGCGCCCACCCGACCAAGCGCAACCGGCCCATCGCCGCGGGCCTCGTGCCGGTACCGGC
>DASYBO010000506.1:0-3889 GCA_036500685.1 Pseudonocardiaceae bacterium
CCTTCGCCACGCTGATCGCGTTCGTCCGGGCCAGGTTGGCCACGGCGCGACTCGTTTTCAACAACGTCAACGACTTCCCGACCTGGCGCACCGCGCAAACCCGGCAGGACGCGGTCTACATCGAGGTCTGGCCGCCGCACACCACCCTCGGCCACCTGGCCACGGTGGTGAACCGCGCCCGGTCGCTTGCCGAGGGCAAACCCGTGGTGATCGCCGCCTACCAACACGTCTACGACACCGCCCCGGTCGACGAGGCCGACCGCGCGACCGCGTTCACCATGGCCGCGCTCTACTCCCACGGCGCCACCCACCTGCTCTGCGGCGAGGCCGACCGCATCCTGGTCGACCCCTACTACGTGCGCAACCACGTGATCGAACCGTCAACGGCGGCGCTGCTCAAACGCTGGTACGACTTCCTGGTCGAACACGGCGAACTGCTCGGCCTGCCCGACGTCACCGGCGCGTTCGCAGGCGGCTACAACGACGACTGCGACATCAGCTTCGACGGCCTCCCGGTCACCGAAACCCCGGCCGCGCAGGCGATCTGGCGCCGCGTCACCGCGCACGGCGACCGGCTCGTCGTCCACCTGATCAACCTGGCCGACCAGGACGACGCCGAATGGGACACCCCGCGCAAACCCATCACCACTCGAGCCGACGGCACGCTGCGCATCCGCGGCGTCGGTCCGAAGGTGCCGCAGGTCCGGATCGCCGACCCGGACCGGCATCCGCGCCTGGTCGGCGTCCCGGTCACCGAGGACGGCGACCACGTCACGGTCACCATTCCCGCCCCGCACATCTGGCAACTGATCGTCATCGACCTTTAGCTGAGAGGATCCCATGCGCAGGTTCCCCGTACTGGTCGCGGTGAGCGCGACGGTCGCCGCCATGCTCAGCCTGCCCGCCAACGCGGCAACTGGCTCGGTCAGCTTCACCGACGCCTACGTGCCGCAAGCCCGCTACAACCCTGGCGCCCAGGTGACCGTGGACGCCGACTTACACGAGACGACCGGCTCGGGTTCGTGGAGCGGCCCGGTCACCTTCACGGTCACCCACCTGGGCTCGACCGTCGCCACCGGCAGCGTGAACGCGACCGTCGCGGCAGGCGGGACTACTCCGGTGAGTTGGAACGTGACACCGCCGAACACCGACTTCACCGGCTATCTGGTCACCGTCAGCGCCGGCACCGCCTCGACCGCGACCGCGATCGACGTGTCCAGTACCTGGACCCACTTCCCGCGCTTCGGCACCCTGGTCAACTTCCCGACCTCGGCGACCCAAGCCTCCACTCAGTCCGAAGTGGACACATTGGTGCGCGAGTACCACATCAACGCGTTGCAGTTCTACGACTGGATGTGGCGGCACGAGAACCCGGTGGAAACCAATGCGGACGGCTCGTTGCCGGCGACCTGGACCGGCTGGAACGGCAACGTGATCTCCACCGCCGCCATCCAGGACTACGTGAACGCAACGCACACCGACGGCGCGGCGGCCATGCCCTACTCGATGACCTATGCCGGTTTGCAGAACTACCAGCAGGTGTCGGGCGTTTCGCCGTCCTGGGGCCTGTACAACCCTGGTACGACCAACCAGTGGTCCTTCGCGATGACGCCGACCGCGTCGCTGTACTTCTTCAACCCGGCCAACACCTCCTGGCAGAGCTACATCGCGGGCCAGGAGGTGAAGACCGACAACACGTTCGGCTTCGACGGCGTGCACCTGGACCAACTTGGCAACTGGGGCGCCAAGAACGACGTGAACGGCAACCCGGTCGACATCCCTGGCGGGTTCGTCTCCGAGATCAACGCGATCAAGGGCCAACTGCCCAGCGGGAAGGCGATCGGCTTCAACACCGTCGACGGCTACGGCGGCGACCAGGTCGCTTCGGCGCAGGCAAGCAGCTACCTGTACTCGGAACTGTGGAACAACCACGAGACCTACCAGGCTGCGAAGTCCTATTTCGACACCCAGCACACCGAGTCCGGTGGCCTGCCGATGGTCGTGGCCGGGTACATGAACTACTACAACGACAACGGCCCCGACTACGAGGCGGAAAACGCCGCGCTCGGCGGCAACGCGGCGGTGAACAACAACCACACCGGCTACACCGGAACCGGGTTCATCGACAACTTCGGCACCACCGGCGACAGCGTCACGTTCACGATCAACGTGACCAACCCTGGCGTGCAGTCGCTGGTGTTCCGCTACTCGGCCGCGGTGAGCGCGACCGCGACCCGCACCGTCTCGGTCGACGGCAACACCGTCGGCGACGTGCCGTTCGTGCCGACCTCGGACTGGAACACCTGGAGCACGGCCGACATCGAAACCCCGAGCCTGTCCGCCGGCACGCATACGGTGAAGATCGCGCTGGCCGGATCGGACACCGGTTTCATCAACCTGGACAGCCTGGTCCTCGGTCAGTTCGACCCCACATCGGTGGAACTCGCCGACTCCACGTTCGCCGCGATGGGAACGACGCACATCGAGATGTCGCAGGGCGACAACATGCTGGCGGCGCCCGACTTCCCGGACTTCTCGAAGCAGATGACGCCCGCGCTGCACGCCTGGATGCAGAGCTACTACAACTTCATCACCGGCTACGAGAACCTGCTCTACGGCCCAGACGTGCACTCGGTCGACTCGGGCAGCCAGTTCGTCCAGATCGCGGGCCAGACCACCAGCGGTAACGCGTCCGCGAACACCATCTACACCGACGTCAAGAAGACCAGTTCGGACGATGTCCTGCATCTGATCAACCTGGAGGGCAACGACAACACCTGGCGCGACGCGGGCAAGGCCACGCCGCCGACGCTGTCCAACCTCGCGGTCAAGTACTACCTCGGCCCCGACGAGAACCCGACCGCGGTGCACGTCGCCTCGCCCGATTCGGCCAACGGCGCCAGCACCAACCTCGCCTACACGGTCGGCTCCGACTCCTCCGGCCGCTACCTCAGCTTCACCGTCCCGCAGTTGCGGAACTGGGACATGGTCTACGTGGACCGCACGTTCACCACGCCGGCCAACAGCCAGTACGAGGCGGAGAACGCGGTCCTGACCAACGTCGGCACCGCGAGCGACCACGCCGGCTACACCGGCACCGGGTTCGTGGACAACTTCGACCTTGCCAACAGCGGCGTCTCGTTCACCGTCAACGCGGCCAGCGCCGGCAGCCACAACCTGGTGCTGCGCTACGGCAACGGCGGCTCGACCGCGAACCGGATCGTCGCGGTCGACGGCAACCAGGTTGCCACGCCCACCTTCAACAGCCTCGGAACCTGGGACGCGTGGTCAACGGTGACCGTCCCGGTGACCCTTTCCGCCGGATTGCACACCGTTGTCGTCTGGGATTCCGACGGCACCTCCGGTGCCATCAACCTGGACAATCTCACGTTGGGGAGCTAGTCATTCACACACCATGGTGGCAGCAGGCCGTCGTCTACCAGACCTATCTGCGTTCGTTCGCGGACTCGGACGGCGACGGCGTCGGTGACCTGGCCGGTATCGCCGAGCGGCTGGACTACTTGGCCGCGCTCGGGGTCGACGCGATCTGGCTGAATCCGTGCTACCCGTCGCCGAACAAGGACGGCGGCTACGACGTCGCCGACTACACCACGGTCGATCCGGTCTACGGCGGAATGCCCGCGTTCGACAAGCTGCTCACCGCGGCGCACGAGCGCGGCCTGCGGGTGCTGATGGACCTGGTGCCCAATCATTGTTCCGATCAGCACCCCTGGTTCCAGGCCGCCCTCGCCGCAGCGCCGGGTTCGCCGGAACGGGCCCGCTTCCACTTCCGGGAGGGGCGCGGTCCGGACGGTGCGGAGCCGCCGAACAACTGGCGCTCGACCTTTTCCGGCTCGGCCTGGACGCGGGTGCCGGATGGGCAGTGGTA
>DASYBO010000507.1:0-1654 GCA_036500685.1 Pseudonocardiaceae bacterium
TAGTCGATGAGATCCCCGGGGAGGTAGTGCGCGAATGGGCCTGTTCGGCAAGCGAAAAAGCCGCGCGACGCGTCGTGCCGAGGTCCGCGCGATCAAAGCCCGGGCCAAGCTCGAGGCGAAGCTGTCCGCCAAGAACGAGGCTCGGCGCTTCAAAGCCGCGCAGCGGGCCGAGACAAAGGCGCTGCGCGATCACTTCAAGGCGCAGCGGGACAGCGACCAAGCGGCGTTGAAGGTTGCCGAGACCAAGCTGAAGGCGGTGCGCGAGGGCAAACTGCTGTCACCGACCCGGATTCGGCGACTGCTGACGGTATCTCGGCTGCTGGCTCCGATCGTGGTACCGCTGGCCTACCGGGTCGCCATCGCCGCCCGCGGGCTGATCGACCAACGGCGCGCCGACCAGCTCGGGGTCCCGCTGGCTCAAATCGGTCAGTTCTCCGGACACGGCGGACGGTTGTCGGCCCGGGTCGCCGGCGCCGAGCAGTCGTTGCGGGCGGTGCAGGAAAAGAAGCCCAAGGACGTCGAGACCAAGCAGTTCGTGGCCGCCATCTCTGAACGGCTCACCGACCTCGCGGCGGCCGTCACCGCTGCGGAGAACATGCCCACCGCGCGCCGTCGCGCCGCTCATGCCGCGATCTCCCGGCAACTCGATGAGATCGACGCTGACCTGATGGCGCGGCTCGGACTGACCTGAAGCCGCGGCAACGCCGTCGACCTGGTCCCCGACACGAGACAGGAAGGGCATTGGAGATGTCATGCACTCGCAGGTTCGCTCGGCGCGCTCTGATCGCAGCCGCCGCCGGCACCGTGGTCTACCTCGGGTCGATCGCCGCGATCACGACGGCGTCGGCGCACGTGCAGGCCAGCAGCGGCGATGCCGTCCGCGGCGGCACCGCGCTGGTCACCTTCCAGGTGCCCAACGAGTCCACCACCGGCGCGGCCACCACCACGCTCACCATCGACCTGTCCAATGTCTCTGCGGTGCAAGCCGAATCGGAGCCCGGCTGGACCGCGAAGCTCGACCGCGGCTCCGCATCGGGCACGGTCCGCTCGGTGACGTGGACAGCCGCACCGAACGGCGGAATCCCGGTTGATGAATTCGGGGTGTTCCGCATTTCGGCGAAGCTTCCGGACGCCGACACGGTCAGCTTTCCGGCCACTCAGACCTACGCCGACGGGGCGGTGGTCAAGTGGGATCAGCCGGCGGCTCCCGGCGGGCCTGAGCCCGAGCATCCCGCGCCGACCCTGGCGCTGACCGCGGGGCAGGCGCCGCCGCCTACCCACCAGCGCACGCCGGCGGACAACACCGCCCGGATCCTCGCTGGAGCGGCCTTGCTGCTCGGCGCCCTCGGCATCGGTCTCGCCCTGGTCGCGCGGCGGACATGAGCAGGCGTGCACGCCTGCTCGCGGTGGCTTTACTGCTGACAGCAATCACTTTCGCCGCCACCTTGACCGCCGGCGCCGCCGGCGCCCACGCCGCCCGGGTGTCGGCCGAGCCCGCCGACAACGCGACGGTGAGCACCGGTCCGGTCCAGGTCAGCGCGACCTTCAACGAGGACCTGCAAACCACTTTCGCGGCGATGACGGTTGTCGGTCCGGATCACAACCTATGGTCGGCCGGACAGCCGCAGGTGCACGGAACGGTGGTCAGCGTCGG
>DASYBO010000508.1:0-7285 GCA_036500685.1 Pseudonocardiaceae bacterium
TCGCGCTGGTCCCGATAGCGTCCTGCTCGACGATGATCGTTTCCGGATCGGTGGTGTCGTGGATGGCGAGGGTCCGATAGCGGTCGTACTTCGGTATGCCGGTTTTCCAGCCCTCGGTGATCCAGTTGACGATGTCGGTCCTGCCATCGAGTCGGGATGGGAGACCTGGGGCGGTGAACGGGAATTCGTGGACGGCGTCGACCGCGTAGATGCGGCTCATGTCGTCGATGGACTGGTTGATCGTGGCCTGACGGAGACGGTCGAGAACCTCGCGGGCGCCAGCTGTCATGGGGACCCTCCGGCTAAGATGAGACATGGTCCGGTTAAGTGGGCACGGTAGCGGACTATGTCCCCGGTTAGCAAGGATGCGATGATGCGAGCGGATGCCCGGCGCAACTACGAACATTTGGTCGAGCAGGCGAAGATCGCCTTTGCCGAGTTCGGTGTGGACGCCTCGTTGGACGAGATCGCCCGGCGGGCGGGGGTGGCCAGCGGGACGTTGTATCGGCACTTTCCCACTCGGTTGGATTTGGTCGAGGTGGTGCTCGCGGGGCAGATCGCCGAGTTGGTCGACCTTGGGCGCGGGCTGCTCGCGGCCGAGGATGAATTCGAGGCGTTGGCCGGTTGGTTGCGTGCCACGCTCAGGCATGGCATGGCCTATGGAGGTCTGGCGGCAGCGGTGTTGAACTCGGCGCTCGACCGTGCGGACGACCTGATGTCGAACTGGCATGCGGAGCTGTTCGAGGTGGCGGCGGCGTTGCTGGCGCGGGCGCGGGCTTCCGGGGTGGTTGCGGCCGATGCGAGGGCCGAGGATGTGGTGAAGATGGTCAGCGCTATCGGCTGGGCTGTTGAGGGCAGCGCGGATGGCTCGGTTCAGGGTGATCGGCTGCTTGGGCTTCTGTTGAATGGGCTGCGCACGCGGTCCTGAGCTGGAGCGATTGGGTATGCTGCTGCTCACTCACGGTAGCAGGGGGCCTTTTGGACACGACATCCGAACCGGGGTTCGCCGGGCCGGAGATTCCGGGGTACCGGCTGCTCAGCTCGATGTCCAGGACCCCGATGAGCGAGGTCTACCGCGCCGAGGAGATCGCCGTTCCTGGGCGCGTTGTCGCGTTGAAGGTGCTGCCGACGTTCGGTGGGCGGCCCGCATCGACCGATCGGTTCCGCCGCGAGATCCGGATCGCGAAGGAGCTGAACCACCCGAACATCGTCGAGACGTACGACTCGGGTGAGACGGCCGATCACCACTACTTCGCCATGCGCTTCGTTGACGGTCGTGATCTGGGGAAACTCCTGATCGAGCGCGGGCCCCTCGACATCGACCGGGCCATTGACATCGGCTATCAGGTGGCGGGCGCGCTGGACGCGGCGCACGCGCGCGGGCTGGTGCACCGCGATGTCAAGCCGGGCAACATTCTCATCGACGACGCCTCCGGTCAGGCGTTCCTGTGCGACTTCGGGATTGCCAAGGATCTTCTCGCGCCCGCGATCACTCGGGACTCGCCACCGTTCACGCCGCTCTACGCCGCGCCCGAGCAGCAGACCGGGCCGGTGGACCATCGGGCCGACGTGTACGCGTTGGCCGGGGTGATTTTCGCCTGTCTTGCCGGGCATGCGCCGTTCGAGGATCGGGCCGAAACGCGGGAAGTCCTTGCCGCGCAGCGCAGGACCGCGCCGCCTCGGGTCAGCGCGTTGCGACCCGACCTGCCCAGCGGTGTCGACGAGGTGCTGGCCATCGGTCTGGCCAAGCGGCCTGCCGATCGGTACGACAACTGCACCGATCTGGTCGATGACCTGGTCGCCGTGGTGCATGGCGGGCAACGGGTACGGCGGGGCACGCCGCGCGCGGCGTTCACGCGCGGTCGGTTGGTGGTTCTCGGGGCTGTTGTGGTGGTTGTGGCCGGGGTGTTGGCGATCGTGCAGCCTTGGCGCGGGTCGGCCGCGGTGGATCTGGGGTGGGTGCCGGCTTCGCTGCGGCCGTCATGTGCCGTCGGGGGTTCGGTGCCGAATGCTGGCGCGGGTGCTACCTGCCAGGTTGGGGATGCGACTGTCGTTTTGGGACAGTTCGCTGGCGGAGGTGCGTTGGCGGCTGCCTATGGGCAGGCGGTCGCGGCGGCGGGGGTCGGGCGGGACACGGGGGATTGCATGGCTGGCAGTGGAGCCGAGAGTCGGTATCCGGGATCGGGGGTGACGCGCGGGCGGGTCGTTTGTTCGGTTTCGGGGGCGGGCAGTGTGGTGGTGTGGACGGATACGGCTGATCGGGTTGTGGGGCGAGCCAGCGCGCCTGCTGGTGAGGACTCCCAGCTTCGGGGGGAGTGGGCCGGTTGGGTCGGGATTGCGGCGTTTCCGACCGCTGCTGAGCGGGATTTGGTCAATGTGGTGGGGGAGCGGGGGTGCCGGCGGACGCCGGCCAGTGCCCTCGATTCTTATGGGGGAGTCGTTGCCGCGGTGGATTGTGTGCCAGCCGGGGATGGTGCTACGGCGGAGACCTATGTGCGGTTCGGGTCGTTGACCGATTTGCAGGGAGCGTTTGATGGTGATGCCGCAGCGGCGAAAGCGCCTAACGGGGTGGACTGTTCCACCGGGCAGGCGCCGGGGTTTCTTGGCAATCAGCGGTTTGATCTGCGCAGTGTTGTCATTGGTGGATTGCAGTGCCGTCCAGGGGCGAACAGTGGTTTGGTGATGGAGTGGAGTGTTGAGCCGTTGTTGGTGTTGGGGAAGGTGACCGGTACTGATCCGGCGGGGTTGGCTGGGTGGTGGCGTTCTTATTACGGGCCGCCGACCGGCACTATTGCGGCTGCGATTGGCAAGCAGGCCAATCCGCCGTTCCCGACGGCGCAGGAGAGCGCGCTGCTCGCGCACATTCCTGCGGCCAGCCGGGACAACTGCCTTCGGCCGGCGGCCAGCCAGGCTCGGCTCAATGTGGGGAACTACCCGGTGGTCAGCGTGGTGTGCGGGCCGACGAGCGGCGCGCCGATCGTCTTCTACTACCAGTTCGCGAACGACACCGACATGTACGCCTCCTATGGCGCGCAGCAGTCGAACGGCTCGGACTGCACGACGCAGCCCAGCGGGTTCAGCGGCGAGCACGAGTACAGCCGCGCCGGTCAGACCGGCAGGCTACAGTGCTTCAGCCCGGACAACACCAGTGACCGCGACATCGAATGGACCGACGACCAACTGGCCATCGAGGCGTTCGCGTTCCAGGGCCGGGACACGGCCGCGGTGATCGACTGGTGGCGCAACGCCGCGGGACCGGTCTGACCGCTCAGCCGACGAAGTCGCCGGAGAGTTGCGCGGTGTTGCCGGTGTTGCCGCTGCCCGACGCCGAACCCGAACTGCTGTCCTGGGTCTGACCGTCCACAATGGCCAGCATCTCGATGTTCCCGCCGCCGTAGTCGATGTCCAACTCGTAGTTGTGTTTCGCGCCGTCGGCCGGGATGTTGACCGTCTGGTTCCACGGCAGCGTGGTCACCGGCACGGTGGTGGCCTGGCCGTCGATCACGTATTTGGCCGAGGAGACCTTCGCCGTTCCGGTCGCGGTGAACTCCATGATGTGCGGCTGCCGGGTCTGCGGCGCGGACAACGTGCTCGGCGCGGTCGTGGTGGTGGTCGGCGGCGGGGCGACGGTGGTGGCGGGCCTGCCCGTGCCCGTGCAGCCGGTCAGGCCGAGCGACAGGATCCCGAACGCGGTACCGGCCAGGACGAGCCCGGTCCTGCGCTGCTCATGGTGCGGCATGCCAGGGACTGTATCGATCGGTGCGGGGGACCACTCCCCGCCCTGTCGGGTCACAATCACCACCGAACCCGAGGAGGTGGCCGTGACCGTTGACGCGTTGCGCAGGCCGAGCAGCGGCACCCTGTCCGTGCAGGCGGTCAGTGGCGGAGTCATCGCCGAACCGCAGGAAGGCGCGGCCGTCCGGTTCGGCCGGCATCGGGATCTCGTCGATGTCGGGGTCGGCCTCGATGACGACCAGGTCAGCCGCCAGCACGGGTTGATCGTGCTGCGCAGGGGCACCTGGTGGCTGAGCAACACCGGCCGGGGACCGATCGAGCTGCCGCAGTCGCGCTGGCTGCGGCCGAGCGAGGAGCCGATCCCGCTGGCGCGCGGCTACACCACGTTGCACGTGCTCGGTTCGCGCGACCGCGACCACCTGCTGGAGCTGTACGTGGCCGGCGTTGACGGGTTCGGGCCCACGGTTCGGCACAGCAGCGTGACCCGACCGACCAAGCCGTGGGAGTTGAGCCAGGAGGAGTGTCTGGTGCTGGTCGCGCTCGGCCAGCGCTACCTGCACAACGATCCCGGCCCACAGCCGTTGACCCATCAGCAGGTGGCCGACCTGCTGGTGGAGTCGCGACCGGATGGGAAGTGGACCAAGAAGAAGGTCGAACAGATCGTCGACAAGGTCCGCAAACGTTTGGCAGCGCGTGGCATCGAGGGGCTGCTGCGCGATGAGGTCGGCGAACCGGTCGGCAACGCGCTGGGCGACAACCTGCTCAAGGAGTTGATGCGTTCGATGACCCTGACCCCGGAACACCTTGACCTGATCGAGTCGATCGACTGAGTCACCGTGGCCTGAATGTGGAGGTTGGTCCTCCTTGCGCGCATTTCGCTTGGGACGCATGTTCATGTGTTCATTGGTGCCCCTTGTCCTGATCCGGCGGCGCTCCTTACATAGGCGGAATGCGGATCAGCCTGTCGCCAGGGGAGTGGGGCCGGGTCGGCGGGGTGGCCGCGGTGATCGTGCTGCTGCACCTGCTCGGCTGGGGCATCTTCGTGTTCGCCATCCTGCCGAGGCAGTTCCACTACGACGGGCTCGGCATCGGGCTCGGCGTCGCGGTCACCGCGTACACGCTCGGTCTGCGGCACGCGTTCGACGCCGACCACATCTCGGCCATCGACAACGTGACCCGCAAGCTCCTCGCCGACGGCAAACGGCCGCTGGGCAGCGGGTTCTTCTTCGCGCTCGGCCACTCCACGATCGTCTTCGCGGTGGGGGTGGGCATCAGCATCGCGGCCCGCGCGGTGTTCGGTGCGATCGTCGACCCGAATTCGACGTTCGAGGCGTTGGGTGGGGTGTTGGGGACTGCTGTCTCCGGTGGATTTCTGTATTTGATCGCGATCCTGAACATCGTTGTGCTGGCCGGGATTCTCAAGGTGTTCCGGGAAATGCGCCGGGGCACGTTCGACGAGGCCGAGTTGGAGAAGCAACTCCAGGCGCGTGGGCTGATGTACCGGTTCTTCGGGCGGTTCATGCGGTCGATCAGCAGGACCGGGCAGATGTTCTTCGTCGGGCTGCTCGGTGCGGGCCAACCGGACTAGGACAAGGACAGCTCTGCGCCGCCGGTCGGTCCCGGTTTGAGCGTGTCGGCGAGGTAGCCGGCCAGGTCGGCGACGTCCGGGGCGAGCATGTGCCGCACCCAGGCGGATCGCTCGTGCGCCAGCGGGGGCAGTTCCCAGACGCAGCCGATCCAGGATCGTTTCAGCTCGACGAAGTGGGTCGGGTCGGTGTCCGGGCAGTCGAGGAACGGGATGCCGGCGGCGGCGGTCGCGCAGTGCAGGACGTTGTCCCAGACCCAGGTATAGGCGTTGACGTAGGCGGCGTCCCGGCCGCGGTGCAGCACGATGAAGGCGGCGGGCGGGGTCTCGTCCGGCTCGGGGAGCATCCTCGGCACGAACTCGAGGGCCGCGGCCTGGATCTCCGGCTCGATCGGCGCTTCGGTCCCGTTGACGTGGTACTGCTTGATCTTGCGCCCGGCGATCGTGGTGATCGGGTGGATCGACAGGTACTTCTCGGTGAACGGCATGCCGCACGGTAGCCCGGTAAACCTGACATCCTCCGTCAGCTATAGCAGCAGCTTTGTGATCAGCGGGGCGAGCTGGGCGGTTTCGAGCAGGAAGGCGTCGTGGCCGTACGGGGAGGTGATGATCTCGGCTCGGCCCGCGGTGGGGATGGCGGCGGCCAGTTGGATCTGCTGGGCGAGTGGGTAGAGGCGGTCGCTGTCGACGCCGGCTACCAGGGTTTTCGCGCGGATCCGGGCCAGCGCCGCATCGACGCCCCCACGATCGCGGCCGACGTCGTGGCTGTCCATGGCGCGCACCAGGGTCACGTAACTGCCTGCGTCGAACCGGTTGACCAGCTTGTCCGCATGATGGTCCAAATAGGACTCGACAGCGTAGCGGCCGTTGCCGTGCAGCGGGTTCTCGCCGGTCTGCGGGTCGCGACCGAACCGGGCGTTCAGTTCGGGCTCGCTGCGGTAGGTGATGTGCGCGATGCGGCGGGCGAGGCCGAGGCCGAGATGTGGACCGTGGCCGTCCGGGAGGTCGTGGTAGTCGCCGCCGTGCCAACCCGGATCGTCCAGGATCGCCCTGATCTGCGGCCAGCTCCAGGCGATCTGCTCGGCCGAGGACCGCGCGGGCGCGGCGATCACCGCCAGCGCGGCCACCCGGTCCGGGTGGGTGACCGCCCATTCCAGGGCACGCATGCCGCCCATGGAACCGCCCACCACGGCCGCCCACGTGTCGATGCCGAGCGCGTCGGCCAGCGCGGCCTCGGCGACGACCTGATCGCGGATGGTCAACGCGGGGAAACGGCTGCCCCAGGCCCGACCGTCCTCGGCCGGTGCGGCGGGGCCGGTGCTGCCCTGGCAGCCGCCCAGCACGTTGGCGGCCACGATGAACCAGTTCGCCGGATCGAGGCCGCGGCCGGGGCCGACCAACGCGTCCCACCAACCGGACAGCGGATGACCAGGGCCCGCGGGCCCGGCGACGTGCGAATCCGCGGTGAGGGCGTGTTCGATCAGGACCGCGTTGCCGCCGTCCGGCGCGAGCGTGCCCCAGGTCTCGTAGGCGAGCCGGTAGGCGGGCAGCCGCTCACCCGACTCCAGCGTGAGGCCCTCCGGTGCGGTGAACCACTTGCGGTTGCCGACGGGATCGCCCTCCCGCCACGCGCCGGTGGCAGGAGGGCGGTTGATGGTCTGGGTCATCCCGCTACTTTGGCCGCGCGGAAACCTGCCTCCAAATCGGCCTTGAGGTCCTCGATTCCCTCGATGCCGACGGAAAGGCGGACCAGGCCCGGCGTGACGCCGGTCGCGGCCTGCTCCTGCTCGGAGAGTTGGCTGTGCGTGGTGCTGGCCGGGTGCACGATCAGGCTGCGCACGTCGCCGATGTTGACCAGCAGGCTGAACAGCTCGGTGCCGTCCACGAACGCCCTGCCCGCCTCGGCGCCGCCGTGCAGGTCGAACGAGACGACCGCGCCCGCGCCCCGTGGCAGGTACTTCTGGG
>DASYBO010000509.1:0-1898 GCA_036500685.1 Pseudonocardiaceae bacterium
CGTCCGGGGCCGGTTGTTCGTCGCCGAGCCGAGCTTCCAGTGCGACCGCGATCAGCTCGACGACGGCCGCCGCCGACCGCAGCGCCTCCGCCTCGCGGAACTCGGTCGCCGACCGCGCCGACTCCCGCGCCAGCACGGAGACGAGAGCGCCCGGGCCGTGGCTGCCGTCGATGCGTACGCCGATGAGCCGGTCGATCTGCGCGGGCCGGATCCGAAGCTCCCGGCGCGGAACCAGGATGGTGACGTGCGTCGCGGCGGTGCTCTCGAACCGCAGCGTACGCGTGGGATCGAGCAGCACCAGGTCGGTCGGCCCGAGTTCGGCGTCGCCGCGCCCTTGCTCGATCCGCGTCCGGCCCCGGGTCATCACCTTGACCGCCAGGTTCTCGCCGTCCGAGGCGTCGCGCTCCCGCCCGATGCAGGCGCTCTCGGGCGTGTCGAGGGAGACCAGCCGCAGCGGCCCGAGGTCACGGGTGGCGATCCGGCCCCGGAAGCTGGCCCCGGCCAGCTTGTTGACCAGCGGCGGAAACCCGCTGTCGGCCAGCTCGTCCTGGAACGTCTCAAGGTTGCCGGTCACCAGTCAACGATATAACGGCGACACTTCTGCTCGGGCACAATGTTCAGCGGGGGGGTTACAGCAGCGCAGGCCCGCATCTGCTCTACCAGGCTCTGGTGCACGCGGTGGACGGCTCGGTCGCGCCGGCGACCGACGGCCGAACGGTGAGCGCAGCACCGATATCGGAATCGGTGGTAACCGCCGCGATGGACCCGCTCGGAGCTGTCCATGAACAGCCAGGACGTCCGCCGGCCCTGGGCGGCGCACAAGGTGAACCGACGCTCGCACGGCAGCGTCCGGCTGGTACATCCGCTGGCCGGTGAGCTGACCTTGCGCTACGAGTCGTTCGCCCCGGACGCTTCTCGGGACTGGTCGGCGGCGGCGGTGGCGGAAGAACCGGCCTGACCTGCATGATCTCTGCAACGCCTCGGTTGGTCGGCAGGGAAGGACCCCATATGGTCGCGCTGGTCTGTCTGGTCGGATTGTTCGGCGTGCTCATCGGGTCGTTCCTGAACGTGGTGATCCACCGGGTGCCGCGCGGCGAGTCGCTGGTCAGTCCGCCCTCACGCTGCCCGGCCTGCGGTAGGGACATCCGGGCCAGGCACAACATCCCGGTCGTCGGCTGGCTCGTGTTGCGTGGGAGGTGCGCGGACTGCGGCGAGCCGATCAGTGTGCGGTATCCGCTGGTCGAGCTGGGGACGGGCCTGGTGTTCGCGGCGCTGGCGCTTGAGTCGGGGCTGGTTCACCAACTCGGGACGTTGCCGGCGCTGCTGTACTTCGCGGCGCTGGGCATCGCGCTTGCGCTGATCGACGTGGACGTGCGGCGGCTGCCGAACGCGATCGTGCTGCCCTCCTATCCGGTGCTCGCCGTGCTGCTCGCGCTTGCCGCTTTCCTCCAGCACGACTGGTGGTCCTTCGTCCGCGCAGCCATCGGCGCGGCCGCGCTGTTCGCGTTCTACTTCGCCTTGGCCATGGCTTATCCGGCCGGCATGGGGTTCGGTGACGTCCGGTTGGCGGGACTGATCGGTGGCGTGCTGGCCTTTCAGTCGTGGTCGGCGTTGGTGATCGGCGCGTTCGGGGGGTTTGTGCTGGGCGCCGTCGTCGGGGTCGCGGTGATCGCGGGTCGCAAGGGTGATCGCAAGACCGCGCTGCCGTTCGGGCCGTTCATGATCGCGGCCGCGCTGGCTGCGATCTTCGTTGCCGCGCCGATCGCGCACGCCTACCAGTCGCTGCTCGGGGCTTAGTAGCCGCGCGACCAGCTCAGGATCGACACCTGCCGCTGGCTGGGGACGGGGGTGGCGGGGTCGGCGTCGACGAATGCCACTCGCGCGCTTTCCGCAAGCGG
>DASYBO010000510.1:0-14578 GCA_036500685.1 Pseudonocardiaceae bacterium
TTCCTTCTCGCGCCCGATGACCGGGTCCAGCTTGCCCTCTCGCGCGGCGGCGGTCAGGTTGCGGCCGAACTGGTCCAGCACCAGCGAGGAGGACGGAGTGCCCTCGCCGCGGCCGCCGGACTCGGCCTGCTTCTCGGTGGAGTAGCCGGACAGTAGCTGTAGAGCCTGCTGCCGGACCCGGTTCAGGTCGGCGCCCAGCTTGACCAGAACCTGGGCGGCGACACCCTCACCCTCCCGGATGAGACCGAGAAGGATGTGTTCGGTGCCGATGTAGCTGTGGCCGAGCTGTAGCGCTTCCCGCAGCGACAGCTCGAGCACCTTCTTGGCGCGTGGAGTGAACGGGATGTGCCCGCTGGGCGCCTGCTGCCCCTGGCCGATGATCTCCTCGACCTGTTGGCGCACGCCTTCCAGCGCGATCCCCAACGACTCCAGTGCCTTGGCCGCGACACCCTCACCCTCGTGGATTAGCCCCAAGAGGATGTGTTCGGTGCCGATGTAGTTGTGGTTGAGCATCCTGGCCTCTTCTTGGGCCAGGACGACCACCCGCCTCGCGCGGTCGGTGAACCTCTCGAACATTCGCACTCCTGACTGCTGCGCCGGCGTAGCTTCATCCCGCCACCGGTCACCCACGGCGGACTTAGCACCGTAGGACCACTGTAGTCGCAGGCCCTGTCGCTCTCAGTTCGATGTGTGCCGCCTGGCTGCCTCGAACCGGGGACGACAACCCCCACGGCTGTTCCAACGACGCCACGACCAGGCAGATTCCAGGTCGTGGACGGTGTCCGCTGAGCGCGAACAGGCCGAAATGGTCATGATCAGGCAGGGTTGCTCCGATCGGGTGTTTTTACCCGGCGCGATGTCGTCGACTAAGGTAAGGCATGCCTTCGTCAAGGACGCACGGCGTGGCCCGCACGGGCCTTGATCCACTGGCCGAGTCACTCGGTCGGCTGGACGGCGTGCAGTCCTGGCTGCACCTGCGCCGCGACCTGCCCGCCATCGCGGGCGAGCGCACGTGGTGGCGGTGTTCGACCGTGCTCACCCAGCCTGCGCACTTCGAGAAGTGGGGCGCCGAGCTGGCCAGTTGGCTCCAGGCGACCTACGACGAGGCGCCGGAGCGGGTCGTCGCCGGCTACCTGCTCACCTGGTACCTGTCCGTGCCCGGCCTGCTCGCCGGACTGCTGTTCCACCGTGAACGCCGAGTGCCGGAGCTGCGCCCCGAGGCGCTGGCCTTCCGGCTGGGCGACCCGAGACCGCACCCGGACGGCGTCGCAGTCCTCGACGGGCGCTTCGCCTGCCTGCCCGACGACCCCGAGGCCGGCAGCGCCGCCGCGACCGTGGTCGCCGACGAGCCCGCGCTGGCCGCTCTGCTGCGGGCCCGCTTCACCGGACATGCCGCCCAGTTCGTCGCGGCCTTCCAACCGGCCGTCCGGTTCGGCAGGCGCACCCTCTGGGCGGCCGCCACCGACGCCCTCGACGAGGGGCTGTGGTTGGCCGGCCGGTACTGCGCGGCGGAGGCCGAGGGCGTCGCCGACGCCGCGCTCGTGCTCCCGACCGAGTTGACGCCGTTCACTTCGGCATCGACCCTGGTCGCCGCCGGTGAGAACGGCGGATGGACCCGGCGGCGGGAAAGCTGCTGCTTCCACTACGCACTGCGCAATGGCCAGGGCGAATGCGAAACGTGCCCCCGTATGTGCGGCCGCTGATTGCGTTTCATGCCAAAGCAGTTATCCCTGCCCGGCGAAACACACGAGCAGGGATAACCGAAACCCTGGAAAATTGCCGTTCAACCGCGGCCAGCGGTTTAGTTCTTGCGGTGGTAGGCGTCCAGCACCTCGGCCGGGATGCGGCCCCGATCGGACACCTTGTAGCCCTGCTTGCGGGCCCAATCGCGAATTGCCTGGTTCTGTTCACGATCGGCCGACGCCGTCCTCGGGCCGGGCAGACCCGGTCGGGCAATACGCTTGCGACCTCCCGCGCGCCGGGCATGGTCGACGTACTCGATCAGGGCGTCCCGTAACCGGACAGCATTGTCGCCCGACAGATCGATCTGGTACGTCGCACCATCCAGACCGAACTCGACGGTTTCTTCGGCGGTCGACCCATCGATGTCATCCACCAAGGTCACTGTGACCTTCTGCGCCATGTGCTTCCTCCCTGCGATCTAAACCATTGATCGCCACCGGCGACGAGATGAATCCAGCCAAGTTCGCCTTCGATGAACACCGTGAGTACCGTTTCAGCTCTTGCGCGGATTAGCCGGAATCGGTATCGACGGTACCAGCCTTACTACATTCGAGACAACACTGTTCGCAGTTCACTTGATTGCCCGAGTTAGCCAGGTCGGACGCACTTCGAGGGCGAGATACCACGTGCGTAAGCGCACGATCACCCATTCAGGTGTGAGGACGCACATGACATTTCGCACGTGGCCATGCCGAGAAGTACCGGAGCCAAATTCCGATATTGCCTGGTGAGGCAAGGGGAACGCCGCTATCCAAGCGCTAACGGTCGGGTATCGGCCTCGGAACAAATCAACGCTGATCGGGACGCGACTCTGTCTCGATTCCGCGCTTTGCACCGCTCGCGCCACTTGTCCGGCGAAACCGTGCCTGGTCAGCGGGTATTGCGCTCGAAAACGAGTCGCAGGCCCAGCAGGGTCAACTCCGGCACGTGATAGTCGATGGTCTCGGATTCGGCAAGCACGACCGGGGCGAGGCCACCCGTCGCGATCACCGCGACCGGTCCCGGCTCGGTACTCGCGTGCAATTCCGCGATGATCCTGCGGACCAAACCGTCGACCTGGCCTGCGAAGCCGTACACAATGCCCGACTGAAGGCACTCAACCGTGTTCTTGCCGATCACCGAGCGCGGCGCCACCACTTCGACCTTGCGCAACTGGGCCGCGCGGGCAGCCAGCGCGTCCACCGAAATCTCGATTCCCGGTGCGAACACGCCACCCAGGAATTCGCCCTTCGCCGAGATCACGTCGATATTGGTCGACGTGCCGAAGTCCACCACAATGCACGCGGTCGAGTGCAGGTAATGCGCGGCGAGGGTATTGATCACCCGGTCCCCGCCGACCTCGCGCGGACTGTCGACCAGCAGCGGCACCCCGGTGCGCACTCCCGGCTCGACCACGACCTGCGGCACGTGGCCGTAGTAGCGGCCCAGCATCACCCGCAGCTCGCGCAGCACAGCGGGCACCGTGGACAGCGCCGACACCCCCGTCACCCGGTCGGCATGCTCGCCGAGCAGGCCGCGAATGGACAGCGCAAGCTCATCGGCGGTGGTCCGCGCTTCGGTGCGCATCCGCCAGTCGCGCACCAGTTCGGCGCCTTTGCCCGCTCCCTCGTAGAGGCCCAGCACGATGTTGGTGTTCCCGACGTCGACACACAGCAGCACGGTGGCGCCTTCTCAGCTCTCGGTCTTCAACAGCGCGTCGATCTCGACCCGACTCAACCCGCCGTTGACCAGGCCGCTCCCCTCCGGCGCGTGCCCCGGATCGCTACCCGCGTCGGTGATCCGGTTCGCCCCGTCCACGAAGATCACCCGTGGCCGGTACGCGGTCGCCTCAGCGGCGTCCATCAGGCCGTAGGAGATGAGAATGACCAGGTCACCAGGGTGCACCAGATGCGCGGCCGCGCCGTTGATGCCGAGCGCGCCACTGCCGCGTTCACCCGGAATGACGTAGGTCTCCAGGCGGGCGCCGTTGGTCACGTCGACGATGCTGACCTGCTCGCCCGCCAACAGGTCGGCCGCCTCCATCAGGTCCTCGTCGACCGTCACCGAGCCCACGTAGTGCAGGTCGGCCGTGGTCACCGTGGCCCGGTGGATCTTGGACTTGAGCATGGTGCGCAACATCGCGGCTACCTCTCCGTTCCGGCGTCGACCGCATCGCCCAGCAGCAACGGCACGTTGTCGATGAGCCGAGTGCTGCCCACCCGCGCGGCCACCAGCAGCCGCGCCGGTCCCATCGTCGGCGCCGGGCCGAGGTCGGATCCGCGCACGTGCAGGTAGTCCGGCTGCACGCCCGGCTCGGCGGCCAGCACCGCGCCGGCCGCGGCCAGCACCGCGTCCCCGCCATCGACACCGGCGTGTGCGCCCGCGCTCAGCGCGGCGGACAACGCCAGCGCCGCGCGGGTCTGATCCTCGTCGAGGTAGGCGTTTCGGGACGACAACGCCAAACCCGACGGTTCCCGCACGGTCGGCACGCCGATGACCTTGACGTCCATGTTCAGGTCGGTGGCCATCCGCCGCACCAGGACCAGCTGCTGGTAGTCCTTTTCGCCGAAGTACGCGAAATCCGGCCGGACGATGTTGAACAGCTTCGCCACCACGGTCAGCACCCCGGCGAAATGACCGGGTCGGCTCGCGCCCTCCAGTTCGGAACCGAGCGGTCCAGGGTGGACGGTGACCGACGAGCCCTCCGGGTACAGCTCCTCGACATCGGGATGAAAGACCAGCTCCACGCCCTCCTCCCGGCAAACCTCCACATCGGAGGCGAACGGGCGAGGGTAGCGGGAGAGATCCTCGGCCGGGCTGAACTGCAACGGGTTCACGAAGACGCTGACCACGACGCTCGCCCCCGGCACCCGCCTTGCCTGCCGGATCAGCGTCCGGTGCCCCTCGTGCAACGCGCCCATGGTCGGCACGAGGCAGACCCGCCGACCGGCCGTGCGCAGCGCGCGGGTCACCTTGGCCAGCTGCGCGGCTCCGTTGTGGACGGTCAGCTCGCCCGGCGTGAAGAGTGTCCCGTTCATCCCTGTTCCTCATCGAGCACGGCCCGTACCTCGGCGGCCGACGACGCCGACAACAACCCGGCCGTGACCGCGCGCTCAACAGTGCGTCGCGCCAACGCCAGATACGCGGGCAGCGCGTCCGAACCAGCCAACACCTCAAGATGCTGACGAACGGTCTGCACATCACCCCTGGCCACCGGCCCGGTCAGGGCGCGATCACCGTGCCGCAGCACGTTGTCCAGCGCCGCCGAGAGCAGCGGCTCCAGCAACCGGTTCGTCGGCGTGATCCCGGCCGACGCGAGCAGATCCGCGCAGTCCGCGACCAGCGTGACCAGGTGATTCGACCCGTGCGCCAGTGCTGCGTGATACAGCGAACGGGACTGCGCGGGCACCCGAACCGGCTCAGCGCCCATCTCCACGACCAGCGCCTCTGCCACGTTCCACGCGGCCTCGTCCTCGGCGTCCGCGGTGATGCCGAAGCAGCAGGCGTCGATCCGCTGCAGGTCCTCGACCCGGCCGGTGAACGTCATCACCGGATGGATGGCAAGGCCGAGCGCGCCGATCGCCATGGCCGGTTCGAGCACGTCGACCCCGTGCGCACCCGAGGTGTGCACGACGATCTGCCCGGCCCGCAACGAATCCGTCGCGACAAGGCCGCGCACGGTGCCGGCCAGCGCATCGTCCGGAATGGCCAGCAGGACAAGATCAGCGATCGCCGCGACCTCGTCCGGCGGCAGCAACGGCACATCCGGCAGCAGAGTCTCCGCCCGCCGCACCGATTCCCGGGAAACCCCACTCGCCGCGACCACGGTATGCCCGGCCCGCGCCAACGCAGCCCCCAAAACGGCCCCAACCCGACCAGCGGAAACAACCCCCACCGCCAGCCGCGCCGGCCGCGTCACCGCGCCGCTCCCTCGGGCTCCCCCTGCGCGCCACGGCTGCGCGTCCAACCGCTGACCACGGCGCCTCCTCCACTCGTTCCAGTCCCACTGCCTCGGTGATGGGGTACCGGACGACGTCGGGAGCGTAACGCCGGACAAACACCCCCGCCGCGCACGGGTGACGAGAGCCTCAGATTCACCCGATAGCGATCTTGCATTATTCGAACATATGTTCGAAGATGGGTACATGGAGACGCAAGCGAGGGCACACCGGGCAACGCGGTTGTGGGGTCTTGTTCCAGCGGTCGAGGCCGGCAAACATCGCGCCAGCACCAGTCGACCGGCGGTGGCATTACCGAACGGCCACCGGCCCGCGGTCCGACACGCCTCCGGCAACGAATGGCACGCACGTTGGCCACGACAGTGGCGCACACATCGAAAGGAGGTCAGCGCTGAACACGAACCAGAGCAGTGAGAACTGCCTACCCAGTACCCGCTTACCCAGTACCCGCCGCGGGTTCAGTCCGCCCGACGGCGATGCCGGCGCGGGCCTTCCTCGGCCGAACGGTGCGCGGCAAGCAACTCGGTGACCGATCGACCGGCCGCGTGCGCACCGGCTGGTTCCGGTTCGGCTCGCCGTCCGCCGGAGCGCGCACCGGCGGACGCGTAAGCCGGAGTCGCCGACATCGCCGGTTCGGACATCGACTGCTCGGACATCGGTGGAGTTGCTGACGCCGCAACGGGTCGAGGCACCGGAGCGTAGGAGCCGCTGCTGTGCCGCCCGCCTCGTCGGAACGAGCCCTCGTCGTGCCCGGCCTCGACGTAGTCGGTTTTGCCGTGCCCGGCGTTGCCGTGCCTGGTGGGTGTCTGCTCGGCGTGCCCGGTGTCGGTCTGCTGGCTGGCGTAGTCCTCGCCGGTCCGGCCGTCGGATGCCGCCGTCCAGTCGAACGGCTCGGCTGCACGGCGCCGGCCACCCTCGTCGCCCGCGCCTGGGTTCGTTGCCGGCCTGGCAACCGGCGCGGCGAACCGAGTCGGCACCGAGTCCGCATCGGCAGCAGGCAGGCCGACGATCGGCTGGGCTCCGGAGTGGCCACCGGCCCGGCTGATGATCGGCTGCGCGCCGGTGTCGCCAGTCGGCCTGCTCATGGTCGGGTTGGCGGGCTGGCGGGGCAGCGGCGGGTTGATCGGATCGCGGCGAAGGTTCGACCGGCTCTGCTCGCCGGTCGACTGCTTCGGGACCCGGACCGGCTCGGACCTGCGCTGCTCGCCGGTGGGCTCGTCGTGGCGCTGACGCGCGCCGTCGGCGGGCTGGCCGTCCGGTCGGTAGGCACGCGGCCCATCGACACGGCTGCCGCCCGAGCGCTGGCCCTCCGGGCGCTGGCCTTCGCGGCGCTGGCCGTCCGGGCGTTGTGGGCCGACGCGCCTGGACTGGTCGGGGCGCTGCGGGCGGGGCATCGGGACGGGGTCGAGCAACTGGGTCGACGGTTCGAGCACCGCGCCGATCACGCGACCGGGGGCCTGGCCGGGCGCACGGCCCGGGGTCGCGGCGGGACCTGCGGTGATGCTGCGGCGTATGTCCGGGTCGGCGGCGATCGCGGATGCGGCCAGCGGGTCGCCGATGGAGCGCATCCGAGTGGACTGCGCGCGCAGCGCGATGCGCTCTACCAGGACCTCGCCGCCGGTCAGGCGGTCCAGGTTCTCGCGGAGGGCGTGGAGTTCGGCGCGCAGCGCGGCGATGTCCGCGCGGCTGCTGTCTTCGGTCTCTTCGGCGATGCGGCGGCGGGTGTCGGCCTCGACCTCGAGTTCGTACTCGCGGCGCGCCGCGACCTCGCGTTCCAGTTCGAGTTCGTACACGGCCTGGAGGTCGGCGACTTCACCCGCTCGGGCCGCAGCCAGATGGCGGTACTTCACGCTGAGCATCGCACCGAGGAACGCGGCCCACAGTGCGGCGATGACCGCGAGCTTCAACCACTGCGCGTCGGTGGCGAAGACCAGCGTCAATGTGGCGGCGACCGCGAAGATCAATGCTGCGCCGAACAGCAGCCGGCCCGCGTTACCCCGATCGGGGACGATCTTGTCGGAGTCACTACGGCCGGTCATGGCGGATACCGTACCGGTCGGTTATCGGTCTGAGACCAGGTCGTGGCCTTATGAACATCTTTCGAACGCTGAAAAGCCCCCGAAAAGACCAGCTTCTTAGCCCGAATACGGTCCTGGTGCGTCATCCGGGTCAGGCTCGGGATCATCCGGGGTGCGACAGCAGTGTTCCAACCACAACCCGGACGCGATCAGGCCGGCTGCCGAGACGACGCCGACGATGCCCGCCCTGGTGTCGCCGCCGGCCACGCTGATCAGGTTGGTCAACGGCACCACGTAGACGAGCACGCCCAGCCAGGCGCCGACCATCACCGCGCCGATCAACGACGACGCCTTGGCCAGGGCGACCGCGCGAACGGCGGTGAGCGCACGGATCGGGGTGGTGCCAGGTTTGCGGTTGATCCTGGCGCGGATGGAAAACGCGAACCAGGTCTCGATCACCGCGATCACCGCGAACGTCGCGCCGGCCAGGGTCGGCAGCGGTGGGACCAAGTCGTAGTCGAGGCGCAGGAACAGGTTGACCAGGATTGCGACCACGACGCCTGCGATGACCAGATCCCTGGTCCTGGTGAACCTCATCGCGCCACCAAACTCAGGTCGGTTCGCCGCACACCGTCGAGTTCGGCCGGGTCGAGGGCGGCGAGCAGTTGGGAGATTCGGCCGTGGCCGGGTAGGTCGGCGTCGGGCTCGATGTCCAGCCAGGGAACCAGCACGCTGGCGCGGGTGGGGGTGCCGGGGTGCGGGAGGAGAAGCTGTGGGTCGGTGGACGTGATGCCCTCGACGGTGACCACGTCCACGTCGAGGGTGCGGGGGCCCCAGTGTTGGATGCGCTCGCGGTGGGCGTCCTGTTCGAGTTGTTGGCCGCGGCGCAGCCAGCCCCACTCGTCGATGTCCGGATCGTCGACGATCAGCACCGCGTTGAGGAAATCGCCCTGGTCGACGACGCCCCACGGCGCTGTCTCGTAGATCGGCGACGTCGCGCGCACCGCGTCGCCGAAGCCGCGCACGGCAAGACGCAGGTAGCCGAGCCGGTCGCCGAGATTCGAGCCGAGGGACAGCACTGCTCTGCTCACGTCGAGAACTCCTGGGCGGGGTTGCGGGAGCGGCGGACGGTGACCGAGACGTCGGCGAAGGTCAGCGGGATGGGGGCGGAGGGCTTGTGGATGGTGACCTCGGTGGCGTGCACGCGCGGGTCGGCCATGACCGCGTCGGCGATTCGGCCTGCGACGGTTTCGATCAGGTCGACCGGGGGGCCCGCGATGATCGCGGCGGCGGTCTCGGCGAGTTCGCCGTAGTGCACGGTGTGGGTCAGGTCGTCGGTTGCGGCGGCTTCGGTGAGGTCGAGCCACAGCGTTGTGTCGACCAGGAAGTCCTGGCCGTCGCGGCGTTCGTGCTCGAAGACGCCGTGATGGCCGCGTACGCGCAGGCCGGTGAGGGTGATCCGGTCGGTCACTGGGTCGACCTCGGAGTCGGGGCGGCGCCGTGTTGCCATGCGGTGGCCACGGCAACGGCGTCGAGAGAGCTGTCGACGTCGTGCACGCGGACGCCCCAGACGCCCGCGGCCGCGGCCAGGGCGGAGATGGCGGCGGTGGCGATCTCACGGCCGTCGGGCGGCCGGGGGGTGCCGTCGGGGGCTGCGAGCAGTCGGCCCAGGAAGCGTTTGCGGGACGCGCCGACCAGCACCGGGAAGCCGAGCTTGCAGAGCACATCGAGGCGTTGCAGCAGCGCCCAGTCGTGTTCGGCGTGTTTGGCGAAGCCGAGGCCGGGGTCGAGCACGAGAGCATCCGGGGAGACGCCAGCGGCCAGGGCCGCGTCGACGCGGTCGGACAGTTCGTCGCGGACGTCGGTGACGACGTCGGCGTAGTGCGCCAGCGACGTCATGTCCTTGCTGTGCCCACGCCAGTGCATCAACACCCACGGCACGCGGCGCTCCGCGACCACCTTGGCCATGTCCGGGTCGGCGAGGCCGCCGGAGACGTCGTTCACCAGCAGTGCGCCCGCGTCGAGTGCGGCGTCGGCGACCCTGGCCCTTGTGGTGTCCACGCTGACCGGTACGCCCGCGTCGGCGAGCGCCCTGATCACGCCGATCACGCGCGTGCGCTCGACTTCGGGGGCGACCCGCTCGGCGCCCGGCCGGGTGGATTCGCCGCCGACGTCGATCAGGTCGGCGCCGCGCCGCCACATGGCGATGCCGTGCTCGACGGCGTCGGCCGGGTCGAGGTATCGGCCACCGTCGGAAAACGAGTCGGGTGTGACGTTGAGCACGCCCATGACGACGCATCGGTTCGGGCGGGGCAGGAGGCGGGCCGGGCCGGTCATCTCGAACCCGCTCGGATCAGCGCGATCGCCTCGGCGCGCGAGGACGCGGAACTGCGCAGGGTGCCGCGCACGGCCGAGGTGGTGGTGCGCGCGCCGGGTTTGCGGATGCCGCGCATGCTCATGCACAGGTGTTCGGCCTCGATCACCACGATCACGCCGCGCGCGTCCAGTTTGCGCACGAGGGCATCGGCGATCTGCGAGGTCAGCCGCTCCTGGACCTGCGGCCTTCGCGCGTAGAGGTCGACAAGTCGGGTGATCTTGGAAAGGCCGGTCACCCGGCCGGCCGGGTTCGGGATGTAGCCGACGTGCGCGACGCCGTGGAAGGGCAGCAGGTGGTGTTCGCAGAAGCTGAACAGCGGAATCTCGCTGACCAGGACGAGTTCCTCGTGGCCCTCGTCGAAGGTCTTGGCCAGCACCGAGTCCGGGTCGATGAACAGACCCGCGAACAGCTCCCGGTAGGCACGCGCGACGCGCGCCGGGGTTTCCCGCAGGCCCTCCCGGTCCGGGTCCTCGCCGCAGGCGAGCAGCAGTTCACGCACGGCCCGTTCGGCCCGCTGCTGGTCGAACGGACGCACCGCCACGCCGGCCGCGCGAGCGGCGGGCCAGGTCAGCTCGGCGGAGAGGTCCCGCTCTAGGGAGTCCTCGTCAGGGTCGGCCGCACCGCTGGTCACCGCACCAAGCTACCGCCAGCGGGGCCGAACTCCTGCGGGGCGGGTAGGCGAACGGGCGGCCCGGTTCGTGGGAACCGGGCCGCCCGTCGTTGCCGATCTGTCGAGCTGCGTTCAGCGCTTCTTGTTCTGGTCCTCGTCGTTGCCCTCGGGCGGTTGACCGCCACCGCCGCTGGATTCCCAGGACGGCTTCCAGGTGGACTGTCCGTGGGTGTTCGGCGTGGTCGCCGGGCTCCAGCCGGGAGGCGCGTCGTAGTTCGGCGGCCCGGCCGAGGACGGGTTGTAGCCGACCGGTGCCGCCGGCGCCGGGTTACCGCCCTGCTGCGTGCCGTTCGGCGGGTTGGGCGTGCCGTTCGGGCCCCGGTAGCCCTGGTAGGGCTCCACATTGGGCTGACCGAAGGAACCGGCCTGACCACTGGGCAGCGGCTGCGGCGAACCGTAACCGCGAGCACCGCCGTTCTGCAGATATCCGCCGGGGGCCGGCATGTCCGTTGCCGAGGGCAGGGACGCGACCGGGGTCGGGTCCGGGCTCAGCCTGTTCTCCGGCCACGGCTCGCCGCGCTCCTTGGCCAGTTCCGCCCTGGTCATCACCGGCGGCTTGTCCGAGGGCACCCTGGAGCCGAAGTCGTTGAACGCGGTGATCCTGGGTCGCTTCTCCACTCTCGCGAAGATCCGGGCCAGGTCCTTGCGTTGCAGCGTCTCCTTGTCCAGGAGTTCGAGCACGAGGTCGTCGAGCACGTCGCGGTACGTGTTGAGCACGCCCCACGCCTCGTCGTGCGCCGCCTCGATGAGCTTGCGCACCTCGTTGTCGATCTCCTGGGCGACCTCGTGCGAGTAGTCCGCCTGGTGACCCATGGACCGGCCGAGGAACGGATCGCCCTGGTCCTGGCCGTACTTCACGGCGCCGAGCTTGGCGCTCATGCCGTACTCGGTGACCATGGCCCTTGCGATCTTGGTGGCCTGCTCGATGTCCGAGGACGCGCCGGTGGTCGGCTCGTGGAAGACCAGCTCCTCCGCGGACCGTCCGCCCAGTGCGAACACCAGTCGGGCGATCATCTCGGAACGGGTCATCAGCTCCTTGTCGTCCTCGGGGACGACGAGCGCGTGCCCACCGGTCCTGCCGCGCGGCAGGATGGTCAGCTTGTACACCGGTTCCAGGTCGGGCATGGCCCAGGCCGCGAGCGCATGGCCGCCCTCGTGGTACGCGGTGATCTTGCGTTCCTTCTCGGAGATGATCCGGCTCTTGCGGGCAGGGCCACCGATCACGCGGTCGACCGATTCCTCCAGCGCGGCACCGTTGATCACGTTGCCGTGGTGGCGGGCGGTGAGCAGCGCGGCCTCGTTGATCACGTTGGCCAGGTCGGCGCCGGACATGCCGACGGTGCGCTTGGCCAGCGAGTCGAGGTCGGCGTCCGCGGCCAGCGGCTTGCCCTTGGAGTGCACGGCCAGGATGGCCCGCCTGCCGCGCAGGTCCGGTGCGGACACCGGGATCTGACGGTCGAAGCGGCCGGGCCGCAGCAGCGCCGGGTCCAGGATGTCGGGCCGGTTGGTGGCCGCGATCAGGATGATGCCGCCACGGGTGTCGAAGCCGTCCATCTCGACGAGCAGCTGGTTGAGGGTCTGCTCGCGCTCGTCGTGGCCACCGCCGAGGCCCGCACCGCGCTGGCGGCCGACCGCGTCGATCTCGTCGACGAAGATGATGCACGGCGCGTTCTGCTTGGCCTGCTCGAACAGGTCACGCACACGGGAAGCACCGACACCGACGAACATCTCGACGAAGTCCGACCCGGAGATCGAGTAGAACGGCACACCGGCTTCGCCTGCGACGGCCCTTGCCAGCAGGGTCTTACCGGTACCGGGCGGACCGTAGAGCAGCACGCCCTTGGGGATCTTGGCGCCGAGCGCCTGATATCGACCGGGGTTCTGCAGGAAGTCCTTGATCTCGTCGAGTTCCTCGACGGCCTCGTCCGCACCGGCCACATCGGCGAACGTGGTCTTGGGCATGTCCTTGTTCAGCTGTTTCGCGCGCGACTTGCCGAAGTTCAGCACGCGGTTCCCGCCGCCCTGGACGTTGTTCATCATGAACCACATCACCAGGACCAGCAGGCCCAACGGAATGCCGAAGATCAGCAGGGTGGACAGGATCGAATCCTGAGTCACCGTCGTGTCGAAGCTGACGTTCTTGGTCTTCAGCTGATCGAACAGCTCGTTGACGGTATTTCCACCGGGGTAGGACGTGATGACCTTGGAGGAACCGTTGACCGGCTTTTTCAGGTCGAGCTTGAGCTGCTGTTCCTTGTCACTGATGTTGGCGTTCGCGACATTGTTGGTCGTGATCTGCTCAAGCGCCTGTGACGTGGTGACCTGGGTGTAGCCACGATTGCTGTCGAACAGCGTGCTGAAGGCGTAATAGATAAGCAGCAGCGCAACGATCCACAGCAGCGGGTTGCGTAGTAGGCGCTTGCGGTCCATGCACTTACGGCCGGTGGCCTCGACCCTCCCAAACTCGTGCTCGACCGGGGGCAGTCCACCACCCGGACGGACGGGACTAGCCGGTCTCTGCCAGCGTACCGCCCACGACACAGCCGCCACGTGGCGGAAGTGCCCTGTCAAGGTGGCACAGGCCCGCCGAACCGGCGACATCCCTTACCCAGGTGAACGGTGCTCGCCCCGAAAGCGTTCCCGATCCGGGCAATACAGCCAATTCAACCGCTAGCGCCGCTGCTCAGCCCGCATAGACCTTCGGATCGAGGGTGCCGATGTAGGGCAGGTCACGGTAACGCTCAGCGTAATCCAAACCGTACCCGACGACGAACTCGTTCGGGATGTCGAATCCGACATAACGCACGGGTACGTCCACCTTGACGGCATCCGGCTTGCGCAGCAGGGTCACGACCTCCAACGAGGCGGGCCCGCGCGCGGTGAGGTTCTTGCGCAGCCAGGACAGGGTCAGGCCGGAGTCGATGATGTCCTCGACGATCAGCACGTCGCGGCCTGCGATGTCGCGGTCGAGGTCCTTGAGGATGCGCACCACGCCGGAGGAACTGGTTGACGTGCCATAGGAACTGATGGCCATGAATTCCAGCTGTACCGGGATGGGCAGAGCTCTGGCCAGGTCGGTCATGAACATCACCGCGCCCTTGAGCACTCCGACCAGGATGAGATCGTTCGCGCGATCGGCGGGCCGGTCGGCCGCGATCTTCTTGGCGAGCTCCTCGACCTTCTCGTCGATCTGCTGGGTGGAAATGAGCACGTCGGCGAGATCGCCCTCGTACACCGGCCGGTTCCCTTCTTTGGGGGGACGGGAGTCTGCGTCATGGAGTTGGTCGGTCAAGCAGCAGCCTGCCATGCGCGCGCCGCACGACCAACCCGCCGGGCAGCCATGCACCGCCCTGACCACGCCAGACACCGACGAGCTCGTCGACGCAACGCAACTGGGCATCGGTGAGTTCGCGCACATTCCCGGCCAGCAGCCACCGGCGCAGCACCCGTCGACGGATGGCGGGTGGAAGGTCGACGAGCGCGGCGACCGACAGTTCGCCCGGCCCTTGGGCAACGGCGTCCACCGGCAGCGCCTGGGCAAGGGCCTTCTCCGCCCATTTGTCCAGTGCCTCGGTGTCCTCGCGGAGTTGGGTCGCGGTGCGCGCGAGGGCGGCGGCCACTCCCCCGTTCAATACGTCCTCCAGCAGCGGCAACACCTCGGTGCGCAGCCGGACCCTGGTGAACCTGGGGTCGACGTTGTGCGGGTCGGCCCATGGGGTGAGGCCGAGCCGGGCGCAGGCGGCGACCGTGATCGCGCGGGTGACACCGAGGAAGGGCCGGCCCCACGGTGGATCAAGCGGGCGCATGCCGGAGATCGATCTCGGGCCGGAGC
>DASYBO010000511.1:0-2686 GCA_036500685.1 Pseudonocardiaceae bacterium
GAACTCGATCAGCGGTTTGCGCCGCGCGACCAGGTCGCGCACTGCCGCGTCGCCCTTGGCCTGGCGCAGTTCGCACGGGTCCATGCCGTCCGGCGCGATCGCGATGTAAGTCTGGGCGACGAACTGCTGGTCGCCCTCGAATGCCTTGAGCGCGGCCTTCTGACCGGCGGCGTCGCCGTCGAAGGTGAAGATCACCTCGCCCCAGGACACCTCGTCGTCGATCATCAACCTGCGCAGCACGGTCATGTGGTCGTCGCCGAAGGCGGTGCCACAGGACGCGACCGCGGTCGGCACGCCCGCCGCCTGCATGGCCATCACGTCGGTGTAGCCCTCGACGACGACGGCCTGCCGGCGCTTGGCGATCTCCCGCTTGGCCAGGTCGATGCCGAAGAGCACCTGGGATTTCTTGTAGATCGGGCTTTCCGCGGTGTTGAGGTACTTGGCGGGACTGCCGTCGTCGTCGAACAGACGCCGCGCGCCGAAGCCGACGATCTCGCCGCCGAGGTCACGCAGCGGCCACACCAGGCGGCGGTGGAACCGGTCGATGGCGCCCTGCCGGCCCTCCTTGCTCAGCTGCGCCTTGTACAGCTCGTCGAGTTCGAAGCCGCGGTTGAGCAGATACTTGGTCAGCTTGTCCCAGCCCGCCGGGGCGTAGCCGCAGCTGTACTTCTGCCACATGGTCCGGTCGAAGCCACGTTCGGTCAGGTACTCGCGCGCTTTCTCGGCCTCTGGTGTCTCGATCTGCTCGGCGTAGAAGGCGGCGGCGGCGCGGTGCGCCTCGATCATCCTGGTGCGGGTGCCGCGGTCGCGGACCGCGCCCGGCCGGCCGCCTTCGTAGGTGAGCTGGATCCCGATCTTGTCGGCGAGGCGTTCGACCGACTCGACGAAGCCGAGGTGCTCCATCTTCATCAGGAACGCGATCACGTCGCCGCCCTCGCCACAGCCGAAGCAGTGGAACGTGCCGTGCGAGGGGCGCACATTGAAGGAGGGCGACTTCTCGTCGTGGAACGGGCACAGGCCCTTCAGCGCGCCGCCGCCGGCGCGACGCAGCGACACGTACTCGCCGACCACGTCGTCGATCCGGCTTCGTTCACGCACCAGCGCGATGTCACTGTCCCGGATACGGCCTGCCACAACGACCTAGTCTAGTCCCGGGTGCGGGATGATCTGTCGCATGTCCAGCACTGACGGATTGGCCGCCGAGTTCACCGCGCACCGGCCGCATCTGCTCGGGGTCGGCTACCGGCTGACCGGCAGCCTCGCCGACGCCGAGGACGCGGTGCAGGAAGCCTGGTTGCGGCTGGCCGGCCTGACCGACGCGGGCCGGGCGGGCATCGCCGACCTCCGGGCGTGGCTGACCACTGTGGTGGGCCGAATCTGCGTCGACAAGCTGCGTTCGGCCGCCGTTCGACGCGAGCGCTACGTGGGCTCGTGGCTGCCGGAACCGCTGGTCACCGAGCTGTCCGGGGATGGCAAGAACCCGCTGGACCTGGTGGTGCGCGACGACGGCGTGCGCATGGCGGCGCTGGTCGTACTGGACCGGCTGAGCCCGCCGCAGCGGGTCGCGTTCGTGCTGCACGACGCGTTCGGCGTGCCGTTCGGCGAGATCGCGGAGTTGCTCGGCTCGTCGGTGCAGGCCGCTCGGCAGCATGCGACCAGGGCGCGGCGCGCGGTCGCGGACGCCGACCCGCCCGCTCGGTCCGTGCGGGCCGAGCAGCAGGAGGTGCTGAGCCGGTTCCTGGCCGCGATGGCCACCGGCGACGTGCGCGCCGTGCTGGAGCTGCTGCATCCGGACGCGGTGCTACTCGGCGACAGCGACGGCAAGGCGAAGACCGCCTTCCAGACGATCAGCGGCGCGGACAAGGTGGCCCGCTTCATCCTGGGGCTACAGACCCGCTACGGCGCGGAGAGCTTCACTGCCATGCGGTTCGTGCTGGTCAACGGCGAGCTGGGCATGTACTTCCCGGCCTGGGCCGGCGACGCCGAACACCCACCGTTCGACCGGCGGGTGTTCGGCGTGACCATCCACGATGGACGGTTGTCCGCGCTCTACGACATGGTGAACCCGGACAAGCTCACCCGGGTCGAACGACCCTAGCCAGGAAGTAGATCGCGCCGGTGGCGGCGTGGCGGACCAGGAACAGGAACGGCCGGTCGACCCGGACCACGATCGGCGGCTCGGGCCTGCGGGCCACGGCCATCATCCGCATGACCACCGCGGTCGCCGCTGCGCCTTCGAGGCCCTGTTCGTCGATGGTGAGCACGGCCTCGTGCAGCACCTTGCTGACCACGATCGGCTCGTCGCTGATCCCGCTGAGGTCGGCGTCGCCGCTGAACAGCGTGCGTACGCCGAGTTCGGCCAGCGAACCGGTCAGGTCGGCGCGGCTGCGGACCCGGAACCTGGGCAGGTACAGCTCGACCTGGCGCACGGTGCGGCGGCCGAGCAGGTCGGCCAGGGCGGGGGCGGTGAGGCCGGGTTCGGCTTCGGTGAGGGGTGCGTCGGGGAGCAGCGCGACGGCTTCCGCTCCCCCGTACCCGGGCAGGAACACCGCCTGCCAGCCGTGCGCGGCGGCGTAGCCGAGCTGTTTGGCCAGGCGCATGGTCGGCACGTCGCCGGCGTCGCGGAACGGGCGCGGCTCGGTGCCGTGTCCGGGTCCTCTGCGTCGGACGCACCGAGGAACAGGTA
>DASYBO010000512.1:0-22474 GCA_036500685.1 Pseudonocardiaceae bacterium
TGCAGCTGGACGTCACCGACGACGGCCACGGTGGCGCCCAGGCACACGGCGGCTCCGGGTTGACCGGCATCCGGCGTCGGGTCGAAGCGCACGACGGAACGTTCGCGTTGAGCAGCCCCGTTGGGGGACCGACCGTGCTGACGGTGAGCGTGCCATGCGGATTGTGATCGCCGAGGACGACCTGCTGCTGCGCGAGGGCCTTGCCATGCTGTTGCGCGCCGAATCCATCGACGTGGTGGCCACTGTGGCCAATGCTGATGACTTCCTTGCCGCGGTGGACGAACACCGGCCCGATCTGGCCATTGTGGACGTCCGGATGCCGCCGACGCACACCGACGAGGGCATCGTCGCCGCGGTCGCCGCCCGTCGCCGTCAGCCCGAACTCGCGGTACTGGTGCTGTCGGCGTACGTGGAGCAGGCGTTCGCTACCGACTTGTTCACCGACGGCGGCGCACGGCTTGGCTACCTGCTCAAGGAGCGAGTCGGCAGGGTCGAGGAGTTCCTGGACGCGCTGCATCGCGTGGCCGACGGCGGCACCGCCATCGACCCGGAGGTCGTGGCCCAGTTGATGGTGCGCACCCGGCCGGACAACCGCTTGGCGCGATTGAGCGCACGCGAGCGCGACGTACTGGCGTTGATGGCCGAAGGGCTCGGCAACGGCACGATCGCCGAGCGACTGGTGGTCACCGAGGGCGCGGTGCACAAGCACATCCGCAGCATCTTCGCCAAGCTCGATCTCGCGCCGACCGATCGTGCGGACCGTCGCGTGACCGCGGTGTTGCACTACCTCAAAGACCTCGACCGGCGCAGCGCCTGACCGGCCTCCCTAGGGCAACGGGAGAACCGGTCAGGCGCAGCACCGGTGATCAGAACCGGCCCTTGACGATCGGCAGGGTGTGCTCGGCAGCCGGGACCGGTTCGGCGCTCGGCCGGTAGCCCAGCCGGCCCCTGGTGACGACCAGCAGGATCAGCGCCACTGCCGTCGACGCGAGCAGAAACGCCTGAGTGGTCGCGGTCGGGTCCAGATGGGGGAACATCTGACCCCAAGCGAAGGAGAAGAAGGTGTTCACGCTGGTGTGCAGGAGCATGGCCAGCGGCAGGCTCTCGCCGGTCCGGTTGAACACCCAGGTCATCACGAAACTGAAGGCCATGCAGGTGCCGATGAACTCGACCGGCATCGCGAGGGTGACGTGCGGCCAGCCGCCCCACTGGGTGAGGAACAGCGGCAGGTGCCAGGCACCCCAGAGCGGCCCGAGGATCAGCGTGCCGACGACCGGCCCGAACCGACGCTGAAGGCGGGGCAGGGCGAAGTCGCGCCAGCCGGGCTCCTCCGCGATACCGGTGGTGACCATCTGCAGCAACAGGCCCGGCAGGTAGGCGACCAGGACCGCGACCGTGGGCAGGACCGGATTCTGGTCGGATATCGCGACCGTGGTGATGGTGAGCAGGACGGGCACGCTGACCAGCACCGCCAGGTACCAGCGCCAGCTGACCTTCCACCTGTTCAGCCGGCCGGTCCACTGTCGCAGGCCCGGCCGGCCGTCGGCCGCGGCGGTGACGAGTAAGGCGGAGAGGATCGGCCCGAGATACGCACCGGGCAGTACGCCGAGCAACTGGGTGGTGCCCAGGATTGGAGTGAAGCCGAAGTGCAGGATGCCAAGACCGTCGTCGGAGAGCACATAGGGCAGCCACGCGACCCAGCTGAGCAGGAAGGACAGTGCGAAGAACCAGGTGAGCGGGCGGCGCGCGAAATGGCCGCGCAGCCCTCGACGGGGATGTCCACTGTGGATGCTCATTGTTCCGTTGTCCCTTCGGGAAAGCGACCGGCTCGATGGCGATCAGTCCACCAGCCAGCGATCCCTCGGGTCATTCCCGCGACCGCCCCAACGCCCGGTAGCGCAGGCTGTACCCCGCGCGGTGATCGCGAAGCGGTCAGTTCCCTCGCGGTCCGGGGCGGGCTCAAGGCGAGTTGTACACCGACAGCGATGATCTGCGGCGCCTGATCGGCTGCCCTACCAGCAATCTGTCCCACGCGATCGCGGCCGCGTTGCAGTCGGCGGGCTGAGTCCGGGGAGGGCCCGGATTCCGGAGCTGGCTCCTTCGTCGTCGTCGGCGGGTGCGCTCGCTCACCGACAGCAGTTATGGCTGATCCCGAGGCGTCGATCTCGTCGAGCAGCCCGCAGTGGGTCAGGCCGTTGCCGACGAACACCAGCGTGGCCGGGCACGCTGGCCGGCACCATCGCCGATGTCCACTTCCGCCGCATCGAGGCGCGTCAGGGAGCGCGCTTGTCTGTCCATTTGCGATTGTCGCTCATCAGGAGTTGTCCGACGGCGTCGAAGATTCGCCTGCCGTGCGTCCAGCGCGGCTGCGTTCAGTGCGGTTGAGGTGCTTGCTCGAGGCCGGAGAACACGGCGGCGATCAGGCGCCGGCCCTGGGCCGCGCCGGCCTCGTTGTTCGCGACGCGCCATAGGAAGCTCATCAGCATGATGATGTCGGCCGGGTCGTGTCCCGGGGCGATGGCGCCTTCGGCCACGCAGGCATCGACCAGTTTCGCGACCGCGGCGGTGGTCGGGGCCCAGGAGGCGCTGATCACGTCTTGGGCTGCGGCGCTGTGCAACGCGTCACCGAGTCCGTGCTTGATGCGGATGTAAGCCGACAGGGTCTCGAACCACTCGACGAACGCGGCCTTGCCCGATGAATGGCGCGCCAACACCTCGTCCGCGGTCGCGGTCAGGCGCTCGATGTCGTGCTGATACGCCGCCAGGATCAGATCCTCGCGGGTGGGGAAATGGCGGTAGAGCGTGCCCGCGCCGACACCGGCACGTTTGGCGACCTCGCTCAACGGCACCAGCGGGTTGTCCGCGAACAGTTCGTGCGCGACCTCGATGATCGCGACCCGGTTGCGCGCAGCGGCCTTGCGCTGCGTGCCGTAGGTGCTCGGCGTCTGGTCGGTCATGCCCCGATGATGCCCCACGGTTGACTCGCGGACAATCCTCCGCTAGTTTGGCCAGTACTTGCGGAGGATTGTCCGCGAGTTTGGCCTTAGGGAGACACCCCATGCGTTACGTGAAACTCGGCACCACCGGTCTGGACGTCTCGCCCATCGCGATCGGCGCGATGACCTACGGCGAACCCGACCGCGGCCACCCCGTCTGGTCGCTCGGCGAGCAGGATGCTCGCCCGCTGATCAAGCACGCCCTGGACGCGGGCATCAACTTCTTCGACACCGCGAACATGTACTCCAACGGTTCCAGCGAAGAGATCCTCGGCCGCGCCCTCGCCGACTTCGCGAACCGCGACGACGTCGTGATCGCCACCAAACTGCGCCACCCGATGCGCCCCGGCCCCAACGGCAAGGGCCTGTCCCGCAAGGCGATCATGACCGAGGTCGACCACTCGCTGCGGCGGCTGGGCACCGACTACATCGACCTCTACCAGGTACACCGCAACGACCCCGCGACTCCGCTGGAAGAGACCCTGGAAGCGCTGCACGACCTGGCCAAGGCGGGCAAGGTGCGCTACCTCGGCGCGTCGTCGATGTTCGCGTGGGAGTTCGCGAAGGCCCTGCACCTGCAGAAGCAGCACGGCTGGGCCCGGTTCGTGTCCATGCAGGATCACTACAACCTGCTCGCCCGCGAGGAAGAGCGCGAGATGATCCCGCTGTGCCTGGACGAGGGTGTCGGCACGATCATCTGGAGCCCGCTGGCCCGCGGCCGGCTGGCTCGAGGCTGGGACGACGCGAAATCCACCGCCCGCTCCGACACCGACGGCGCGTACGCCGACCTGCTCTACTCGCCTGAGCAGGAAGCCTCCAACCACGCCGTCATCGACGCGGTCGGGAAGGTCGCGGACGCGCACGGGGTCAGCCGCGCGCAGATCGCCCTGGCGTGGCTGCGTCACCAGCCGGTGGTCACCGCGCCGCTGGTCGGCGCGGGTTCGATCAAGCAGATCGACGACGCGGTGGCCTCGCTGGACGTCGAACTGACCGAGGAGGACACCTACGCACTCCAGGCGCCGTACACGCCACGCTATGACTGGCAGGGCGTCTCGGACGAGGCGACCATGGACGCGATCCGCGCCCGGGTGCCGGGAATGGCCTTGGCATGAGCCCGATCGTGCGCTCCGGTCGCGCCGCCCGTCTCGGCGCACTGCTGCTCTTCATCGGTCCGCTGGTGTCTTGGGACGGCAGAGCTTGTCACGGCGGCGCGGTCATGGGCGGCCCGGTACCCTGCCGACGGTCGCCAGGGCGATCTTGGTGATCGTCGGGGCGCCGTCCACCAGTCGCAGCGTTACCGTGGCGTCGGTCCGCACCGAGTCGGCCGGGTGGCCCGCCTGGGCCAGGATGTTGGAGAGGGCCATGGAGAAGCAGGCGGCATGTGCTGCCGCGATCAACTGTTCCGGGTTGTAGCCGCGTAGCGAGCGTCTCTGAGTATCGGAACATCGAACACCCAGTGGGTCAGAGTGCGAAAGATCCAGAGCAGGAGGAGGTGAGCGGCGCGGTGTCCAGGGCGCTGGTGTTGGGCAGCGGGGAAAGCATCGGGTTCAGCTGGCAGTGGGGCGTGTTGACCAGCCTGTACGACGCGGGGATCGACGTCTTGGACGTCGAGCTCATGGTGGGCACGTCCGTCGGGTCCACGGCCGCGGTCGAACTGACCACGGGTGACCCGCATCGGATGCTGGACCACATCGTGGCCGACGAACCCCGAGAGCGGAATTCTCCGCCAGCTGCCGACGCCTTTGTCCAGATGGTGGCGCAGGCGATCGGGAGGCATTCCGACGCCCAGGCAATCCTGGCCGAGATCGGCGCGCTGGCGCTAGCAGCCTCAGGCGGCCCGACGGACACGATGCGGAAGATCGTCCTCGGGAGTCTGCGCGTGCGGGAGTGGCCCGAGCAGCGGCTGCTGATCCCTGCCGTGGACGCCGGTACCGGCGAGCTCACGGTGTTCGCCCGCGACTCAGGCGTCAGCTTGGTCGATGCGATGTGCGCGAGTTGTGCGTTGCCCGGAGTGTGGACGCCCTTCGCCCTGAGCGGCCGCCATTACATCGACGGCAGCACCCGCTCGTCCACCAACGCCGACCTCGCGGCTGGGTACGACCGGGTCCTGGTTGTGGCTCCGGTCAACGGGATCCGTGGCATACCCGGAGCCAGTTTCGACGAGTCACTCGAACCGGTGCGAGAGCGCGGCAAGGCATTCCTGATCAAGCCGGATCAGGTATCGAAGCAGGCCATGGGCCGGGACGTCTTCGACATGTCCAGGCGGGTCCCGGCCGCGCGGGCAGGGCTGGCCCAAGGGCAGTCCGTTGCCGGTGCGGTGAAGGACTTCTGGCTGGACGGCGCGGACGGCTGATTCCATGCCAGGGCCGCCCTGCTCGGCGGCGGCGAGCGGGACCGGTGGCGGCCACTGCTCGCGCCGGGACGAACTGGCCGAGACGTTCGAGTTGTTGCGCCGCAACGACTTCCTGGATATCCCGCAGATCATCATCGCTGCCTGGGGCCGTTGCCCCGACTCATCCTGAAGTCGGACAGACGGCTCTACCAAAGTCGGGCGCGCCTCTCCCGCAGGTCGATGCGCGGCGGTCCGGCCGCAAGAATTATGGGCGGTATGACATCGAGCGGGGCTATTGCCCAGGGCGACTACATTGGCGCAACCACCGACGAACTGGTGCACAAGACCGGCTCGGACAAGGTGGCCGCTGGGGTGAGCCAGAAGGCGCTGTTCCAACGTCGCGGCGATATCGAGCTGTACCCCGACCGGCTGGTGCTGCACCAGTGGGGCGACGCCGGTGATCTCGTGCTGCACCGCCCGGACATCCGGTCGGTGCGGACCGAATTCACCGAGCTCTACGGCCGGTTCATCGGCGGCCTGCTCAACGCGGGCAAGCCGTTGATCATGGACACCATCGGCGGCGAACTGTACCTGCTGATCAACCGGAAGGAGTTCATGGAGACCACCGACGACCGGCGGTGGGCGAAGTTGGTGACCGATTGGCTGGCCGAGCCAACCGGCTGAGGAGAGGCCGAGCCGTTCGGGCGGCGGCCTGGAACGCCGCAGCGCGTCCTGGCCGCACGATACGAACCGCACCAGTGCAACCGGCCCGGCGGCTTCTGCGGCGTCCGTGCCCAACGCGACCCGCGCCGCCGGATCCGGTGGCCACCGCGCTCGACGCGGCCCACGCTGAGCGGGCCGTGCGCCGGCGGGTTATCCAGTTGGGTTTGTACTCTGCGTACGGCGACTCGATCCGACGTTCTTGGCCGTTTCGACATCGCCTCCTGGCGAGCGACAACCGCTCATCCGCTCGTCGCGGCCCTGGACCGCTCGGCGCGGCGTCGCCAGCACGTCGACCCTTTCCGGCGGTGCTCCCGTGTATCAGGTCAGGTGCCCCGACACACAGGAGGAAGCGATGACCCAGGTCGAGAACTCTCGCACTGCTCCGCCACTACTGGTCGACTGCGCCGCCGCCGACGGTCTGGCCGCACTACACGGCGCGCTGCTCGGTGACGACGACGCCCTCGCCCGCCTGCACCCTCGCCGGCGGCCGGCCCTCCTGGACCTCGACGACCTGCCGGAAGTCTGCTGAAGGGATCGGTGTAAGGACTATCCGGTGGTTGGCACGGTTCGCCGGCACGAGCTGCTCGATTTGCCGCCCGGCTGAACATCTTCAGGGATGGCCACGCGCGAACCGCCCACCCTTGGCCCGACGGACTAGGGAGTTTCCCTGACGTCCTGCGCGGGTTCTGACGGCACTGTAGGAGTCAACCCCGGTCACCAGGGGTGAGCCACTCCAGGATGCGGTCGGTCTGCGGAGGATGATGACGGTGTCGCCAGATTTGCTCGCCGCGCGCGTGACGCCGCGACACAGCACCCTGTCGGATCGCGGCCTGCGCATCCTGGCCATCGACGACGACCCGGTCGCGCTCGCCGCGATCGTCCGACACCTGGACCGCGACCCCCACGTGAGCTGGGTAGATGGCGTCGGCGATTTCAGCACTGCGGTGCGATACCTGCATCAGGCCGCTGTCGACGAGCGATCGCCCGACGCGGTTTTTCTGGACGTCCGCATCCACGGCATGGATGGCCTGGAGATAGCGTGGATGCTGGCCCAGTTCGCCAATCCGCCCATTGTCGTGTTCGTGACCGCTTGCACGACCTCCGCGGTGGCCGCGTTCGAGTTGCATGCCGCCGACTACCTGCTCAAGCCGGCCAGGCCGGAACGGCTGCACGAGGCCGTGCGCCGAGTCATGGACCACATCGCCGACTCCGCGGTCCACGACACGATCTCCACGCCCCCGGTGGACGCGGCGCTGGCCGGCTCCGCGCCGGAGGTGGTCGGGGAACTGGCCGGCGACGCGATCCAGATCAAGGGCGCTGGCGCGCCTCAGGTCATCCCACTCGCCGAGCTGCAACGAGTGGAGGCCCAGCGTGACTTCGCCCGGTTCCACACGACGAACGGTTCGTTCCTGGTGCGAGCCGCGATGACCGCGCTTGAGCAGCGGTGGTGTCCCGACCGGTTCGTGCGCATTCACCGTAGCCACCTCGTCGCGCTTGATCATATTGAGCAGGTGCACGACGACGGGGTCGCCCTGTCCGTCGTCGTCGGCACGAACGGCTCGGCGGCGAAGCTGACGGTCAGCCGGCGCTACGCCCGGTTCGTGCGCGCTCTACTGGAGCGGCGGTCGATCGGATCGTGAACGCGACGACGAGGGAGCGTGGCCGATGAACAGCATCGCGCTGTGCGAGCGGTGTCACCGTAGGGGACGCCGCTCGCCCTACCAACCGGAATTGCGCCTGCTCGCGGTTGACGACGAGCCGGCCGGGCTCGATGGGTTGATGTTTCTGTTGCGGTCCGATCCGAGCGTCGCCTCGGTCACCGGGGTCACCGACGCGATCGGCGCGATCCGACTTCTGCGCGAGGACGTGGCGTCGGATCGCCCCTTCGACGGTGTGTTCCTCGACGTCCGGATGCGCGGTCTGTGCGGGTTGGACATCGCGCGGTTGCTCGCCCAGTTCGACCAACCGCCCCCGGTGGTCTTCGTGACCGCATGCCAGGAAAGCGCCGTGCAGGCGTTCGAACTCAAGGCGCTGGACTACGTGCTCAAACCGGTCCGGGAACAACGGCTTGCCGACACCGTCCATCGCATCCTGCATGCTACGGACGTGCGCCGCGGCCCTACGGGGGACGAGGGTGTGGCGTCCCTGTATCCGGTGTCGACGCCGGCGCCGGATGATCCTCTCGACGCGGTCATTCCGGTCGAACTCGCCGGTGTGACTCGGTTCGTGAAGTTGGCCGACGTGGACTACGTCGAGGCGCAGGGCGACTACATCAGGTTGCGCGTGCGGGGCAACGGCTTCCTGATCAGGGCCGCGATGTCCACCGTCGCGGAACGGTGGCACGCAGCGGGTTTCGTGCGCATTCACCGGAGTTTCCTGGTGCAGCTGAAGCGAATCGAGGAGTTGCGGTGGGACGATGGCCGGCTGGCGGTGCGGGTCGCGGGTACCACCTTGCCGGTGAGCCGGCGACATGCCCAGCACCTCCGCGATGTCCTGGTGCGCGGTGCCAGAGTGGCTGCGCCGCGGTAAGTCGCTCTGGCACCGCTGTGACACCAGCTACGCCGCGGCCGGCAGCTCGTCATCCAACGGGCCGCTCCGTTCCGGCGCCAGCCCCAGCCCTGTGACGATCTCCTTCAACGCCCGCTGCGCATAGTGCAGACGGGACTTGACCGTGCCGATCGGCACGCCGAGCGCCTCGCCGGCGCCGGCGAGGGTCTGTCCCCGGTAGTAGATCTGCTCGACGACGGCGCGGTGGTCGTCGCTGATCATGCCCAACGCGACAGCGATGCTCGTCGAGTCCAACACGTTGTTCATGGCCATGTCCACCATCGGTCGGTTGGCGAGGTCGCTGTCATCGGTCTCCTGCGGGCGAATCCGGCGTGCCCGTCGGTGGTCGATCACCAGGTTGCGGGCGACCGTGTACAGCCAGGGGAGCACGGTTCGATCGGAGTCGCGCTGCCACGTTTGCGGACGCTGCCACAGCCGCAGCAGGGTCTCCTGCACGATGTCCTCGGCGAGGTGCCTGTCGTACATTGTCAACCTGCTTACATATCGGAGCAATGCGGCCGAGTGCTCGCTCGTGATCTCGGCGAACTCGCGTGCGTCCACACGCGGTTCTTTCGTCGATTCGTTGTTCACGACAAGCTGCAAGACGGGCATCTGAAGCTCCTCACGTGGTGTCCTGCATGCTCTCGGCTCCGCTGCCGACTGATGCTTTGTGGGCTTGAATCCAAGGTACAGAAAGGAAAGCAATACTTAGAAGCGCTGGCGGAGAGAACGCGTCGAGAGGCGGTGAGTGCGCGGTCATGCGACGACCGTTCGCCGAAAACGACGCTGTGACCGCGACGAACGGGCGGCCGGTACGACGAACGGCACATGTTGACCTGAGTGGTCTAAACCAGACGATAGATCCGATGTCTTGCCTCGACTGACGGCAGCACCACGCCCACCGAGCTCAGGTGCCTGGCGGGCCGCCGAGGCCGCGTGTCGCCGCTGCGCTGAACAAATTCGGCCCGTCGCACGTGCGACCAGTAGTTGCCTCGGCATCGCCCGACACAGGAGGAGCTCACATGGCGGACTCGACGCCACCACAGGGGAGCCAGGTAAGGCTGGACAACTGGATCGTGCTGCTCGATCCGGCGTGGCAGTCCGACGATCCCGATGCGAAGCCACCACCGCGGGCCATCGCAGGCGGTTGGCCGCTGGGCGAGGAGGGGAAGGCAGGGCCGTTCCAGCCCAATCCGGACTTCGCGCCGGTGGACGGGACCATCCCGACCGATCCGACCGACGCCGTGTTGCGCCTGGTGTCCAAGGGCGAGGTCTCCGCTGAACACTTGGTTTCCCAGATCCGGGACGCCGTGCTGGAGATAGCGGTCGACGAGGACGACCATCTCCTGGTCGGCCCAGCGCCCGACGGCGTGCCCTGCGTGGCCGTCACCACCGCACCCGCGCACAAGGCGCGGGTGACGGCACCGCGTTGGCGGCCGGTGACCGGAGACAGGCTGCCGGAAGTCGTCCCCGACGACGTGGACGTCCTGCTCAACCCCGATGGACCGGCCGCGTTCCGACTGCGCACCGACGCCCTACGCGGTAGCCGGCCGGACGCTACGCAGCCACCGACGCGGCGATGACGGCATGGCGGTCGGCCGAGCGCCTGTCGCTGATCTGGCTCATGTGGTCGGCCTCACGCCATTTCCGGCAAGAAGCTCGACCTCGGCTGAACACATGTCGTCACCACGTCGTGAAGCACAACGAATCCGCCGAGCACGGCGGGTCGTCGGAAGTGAGAGGACGGGGCGATGTACGAGCGTGAGGTCCGCGTACCGCGGTCGCCCGGCGTCGCGGTGCTTTCCGTGGCGCCACACCTGACAGGGTCGATTCCGGCGTCGCAGGTCGTCGGCGTGGCGATCCTGGACGACGTGGCCGTGACGCGCGCGGGTTTTGCCGATGTCGTCGCACGTTTACCCCAATGCCGGGTCGTCTTCTCCGGAAGTGGTGTCGACGACTTCGAAAGGGACGGGGCGTGCGCGGACGTGTTCGTGCTTGCCCTGCACGGCGACGCCGACGCCGAAACGGCCGACACCGTACGGAGTTTGGCCGAACGGGGCGGCGTGCTCGTCGCTGTGTCACCGAAGCACGCTGCATCCTCGGCGGCCATCGTGCGCGCTGGCGCTCTGGGATGCGTGACCACGCACGCCGAGGAACGTGAGATCGCGGCCGCTGTGCGCACGGTGGCCGACGGCGGACTGCACGTCTGCGCCGACGCCGTTGCCGCGCTGCACGCCGAACTCACCCAACAGGAAGAAAAACCACCATCGACAGGGCCATCGTTGTCGCCTCGTGAGGTCGAGGCACTTCGGCATGTCGCAGGCGGTCTGACCCACGCCCAGGCCGCGCGACGGATGGGCCTGACCGAGTCGACAGTGAACTACTACGTCGGTCGGGTCAGGGCGAAACTCAACGCCGGCAACAAGGCGCAGCTCGCGACGAGGGCCGTGGAACTCGGCTACCTGCGCGGCAGCGCTGCGGCATGACCACGAATGACACATCACCAGTCAGAACAAGTGGAGGGAAACCGCGATGAGTGAAACGACGTCGGGGGTCGCGACGGCCGCGTCCGACCGTCGCAGCTTCGTCAGGGCGTTCGTCCGAGGACCACACGGGCAGCGCAAGCCCGGCCGGCTTGCCATGCGCCCTGGCGCGCTGATCGCGGTGGTTCTCGCCGCGGCCCTGATCGCGGTCGCGATCGGTGCGATCCCCGCACTGATCCACTCCGGACAGTCCGGGGTAACCCCCAGCGCGAACAAACCGAACGTCAACCCGGCCAAGGGTGTGCCGGCGCTTGCCGGCTCGACACTGTCGCCGAACAGCGGCGGCGTTGGCAGCGTTGGCGGCGTTGGACAATCGACTTCGTCCGGGAGCGGCGGTGGCCCACTCGCGTCATCGGGCGCCTCCGGGACGGGAGCTGGAATCGGAGCAGGCGGAGGCTCGGGCGGACCAACCGCCGGGCGCCCCGCCGCTCCGAGGCCGGCAGCACAGACGAACAACTCCGCGGCAGTGAACCAGCCGACGTACAGCGGCATCGTCGGCGAGGGCTGCGCCAATCCCAACGGGCGCTACGGCACTTCCGTCACGCCCGGTACCAGCGGCTGGCTGAAGTCCAGCACCGGTGGCTTCCGAGCCAGCGGCTGCAACGGAGACTACGACTCGATTCCCATGCGGGGCTCGACATCCGGCTGGGACCAGGGCGCGTTCGCCGCCTACCAGTGGAACTTCAGCTCGATGTTCACCGCCGGCACGTGCCACTTCGCGGTGTACGTGCCGAACAACGGCCCGACCTTCGTCGGCGGCAACCCTGCCTTCTACCACTTCTGGGCTTCGGACTCCTACAACTCCAAGGCCACCAACGGTTTCGGCCAGTTCACCGTGAACCAGCTCGGCAACCGTGGGGGGTGGGTGAACAGCCCGGCGTTCGGCGTATCGAGCGGGCACGTCGCCCTGATCGTCGTGAACACCGGGGTGGACAACCAGGGCCAGCACGTCGCCGCCGCCCCGATCTTGCTCACCTGCACCAAGTCCTGATCACCGAACCGACAGCGGAAGGGAGCCACGGCCGTGAGCTGGGTCGTCGATGAGGTGCGCACCACCCGTCAGCGCGTCGCGGCGCGCGGCTGGGGTGCCCACCGCAGTATCTCCGCCGCCGTGCGCGCCGCCGCGGACGGCTCCGTCATCAGCGTGGTGCCCGGCCAGTACACGGAAACGCTGGTACTGGACAAGGCGGTGACGATCGTCGCCGAATCCGGCCGGGGCACGGTCGAACTCGTCGCGGTCGCCGGCCCCGCGCTGGCTGTCCGCGGCGTGACCGCGACCGTGCGGGGCCTGGTGATCCGCGGCACCGACCGGGCCGCTGTGACGAGCAACGGCGCCGTGCTGTCGTTGGAGGAATGCGACGTCAACGGCGGCGGTGTCGAGGTGTTCGACGGCACCGCCGCCTTGGAGGCCTGCCGGATCCAGGATTCGGCGGGCGTCGGCCTGCACTCGGGCGGCTCGGCTCGGGTCACCGTGCGGGACACCGTGATCGCCAGGGTCGCCGGCCATGGTGCCTGGCTGGCTGGCCACAGCGCGGCCACGTTCGACGAGTGCGACATCTCACGAACCGCCGGTGTCGGTGTCCTTGTCGAGGATTCCGCCGCGCTGCGCTTGACATCCTGCGTGGTGCACGAGACGGAGGAGGACGGGGTGCGTGTCGACGGCGATGCCGATGCCGCTGTCACCCTTCACGAATGCGAGATCCGCGGCGCCGGTGCGGCCGGGGTGCGGGTGGCCGGTCGGCGCACCGCGGAGCTGACCAACTGTCAGGTCCAGCAGCCGACCGGCTCCGGCCTTGTCGTGCGCGGCACCGCCAAGGTGACCGGAACCGGTTGCACCATCACGGAACCACGCGCCAACGGCGTCTACCTCGCCGACGACGCCGAGCTGACGCTCGCCGACGGCCACGTGGCACGAACCGCGTTCACGGCCGTCCACATCAGCGACAACGCATCGGCCACGCTGACCAACTGCCGGATCGAGCGGGCCGCCGAACACGCGGTTCGGGTGATCGGGCGCGGGATGCTGCACGTCGACGGAGGCCGGATCGAGGAAACCGCGCTGGCCGGCATCTGCGTCGAGGACCGGGGCGACGCCACGATCCTCGGCTGCACGATCGCCACCGCGGGCACCGGAATCCGGATCGCCACGCCACACCGTCCGTTGCTGGAGAACTGCACGCTGACCGGGATCGGCGGCGCGGGACTGGAGATCAGGCCGGGAGCCGCGCCCACCGTGCGTGGCACCACGGTGGAGCACACCGCGACCGCGGGTGTGGTCTGCGAGGAACGCACCAGCGCGCAGCTGGAGGACTGCACGATCGCCGACACCGGTGCCACCGGTGTAGTGGTCTGCGCCGGCGCCAATCCCGTGCTGCGTGCCGTCACCATCGCGCGGACGGGCAAGAACGGCCTGTTCATCGCCGATCGGGCACGCGGGGTGTTCGAGGACTGCGACATCTCCGCCAGCGCGCTGCCCGCGGTGCACGTCGGCACCGCGGCCACACCCGTCCTGCGTCGCCTGCTCGTACACGACACCGACGAGGACCTGAGCCTGGCGCAGGACGCAGGCCCGGAGTTCGAGTCGTGCGAGTCGACCGGCGTTGCGACATCCACGCTGCCCACCGGCAGGCCCACCACGGGACGCAGGCGCGCACTCGCGGTCGCCGCGCCTGCCGAGCGTTCGTCGGCATCCACCGAACAGCAGGAGGAATCCGCTGAGACATTGGCCGACCTGCTTGCCGAGCTCGACGAGTTGGTCGGCCTGGACGGCGTCAAGCGTGACGTCGCCGCCATGGCGAAACTGATGCAGCTGGTCAAGCGCAGAGAGGAAGCGGGACTGCTGCCGCCGCCGCTGTCGCGTCACCTCGTGTTCGCCGGCAACCCGGGCACCGGCAAGACCACGGTCGGTCGGCTGTACGGACGGATTCTCACCACGCTCGGCATGCTCGAGTCGGGGCATCTGGTGGAGGCCGACCGCGGATCGCTGGTCGGCGAGTACGTCGGGCACACCGCACCCAAGACGACCGCGGTGTTCCGACGTGCGCTCGGCGGTGTCCTGTTCATCGACGAGGCGTACGCGCTGACCCCGGACGGCCGGGGCAACGACTTCGGCCAGGAGGCGATCTCCACCCTGGTGAAGCTGATGGAGGACCACCGCGATCAGGTCGTGGTGATCGTCGCCGGATATCCCGGCGAGATGGACCAGTTCGTCGCCTCCAACCCCGGTCTGTCCTCCCGGTTCTCCCGGACGCTCACGTTCGAGGACTACACGCCGGTTGAGATGGTCCGCATTGTCGAACACCAGGCGCGCAGTCACCAGTACGAGGTGCCGGAGCCGACCCGGCTGTCGCTGGCCACCTTCTTCGACCAGTCCTCCCGAGGGCGGGGCTTCGGCAACGGTCGGACCGCCCGCCAGGTCTTCCAGCGGATGACCGAGAACCAGGCGGAGCGGGTCGCCGATCTTGCCGACCCGGACACCGCGCAGCTGTCCCTGCTGTTGCCCGAGGATGTACCCGACCACGAGAGCGAGTCCCCACGATGAGCAGGATGGCCTTTCACCGGCCTGCCAGAGTCATGGTGCCGTCGCTGCCCGAGCAGCAGCGGTTCGAGTTGCCGACGCCGCCGACGCTGCCGGAGAAGCAGAGCATCGGCACGGTGCTGATGACGTTGCTCATGCCGTTGCTGATGAGTGTCTCGATGGCCGGCTACATGATCACGTTCGGCCGTCCACTGTTGATCGTGCTCGGCATCGCGTTCGTGTTCGTGTCCGTCGGCGCCACCATCGGCATGCGTTACGCGATGCGCAGCGCCAGCCGCAAGACGTTGCTCAAACAGCGCCTGCGTTACCGCGCCCACCTGGCCGACGCGCGCGAGAGTGCTCGGCAGATCGCCCAGACACAGCGGGAGATCGCCGCGTACAACCACCCGTCGCCGGACCGGCTGTACGCGATCGCCACCACCTACCGGCGGGTGTGGGAGCGCCGCGTGACGGACCCGGACTTCCTGCGGGTGCGGCTCGGCGCCGGCCGGGCGCCGCTGGCGGTGCCGATCGAGTTCGGCCGGTTGGACCCGATGACCGGCTATGACCGGGACGCGCTCGCGGACGCACGCGCCGTCGTGGACAAGTTCGGCACGGTGGGCCGTCAGCCCGCGGTGGTCGATCTCGCCAAGACCGGCGTGCTCGGCCTGGTCGGCCCGTCCTGCGTGACACGGTCACAGGTACGCGCGTTGCTGTGCCAGGTGGCCGTGCTGCACGCGCCGGACGACGTGGTGATCGCGGTTCGTGCCGGCGAGCCGTCCGAATGGGAGTGGGCGACGTGGCTGCCGCACGCCTTCGAACCCGGCGCGGTCGGCGAGGCCGGCGTCGTGCCGCTGGTGGCCGAGGAACTGGACGGCATCGCCGACTTCCTGGAAGCCGAACTCCAACGGCGGCAGGAGAACTGGAGCACCCGGCGCACCCGGTACTCGCGCGAGGACGGCTCGCCTGCCGACCCCCATCTGCTGGTCGTCCTGGACGGCCACGACCCGTCCGCCGACTGGGCCCGCTCCACGATCGTCAAGACACTCCTGACCGCGGCCGGTCCGGACCTCGGCATCACGGTGGTCGTGCTGTCCGAACGCGACAATCAACAGCCGACAAGGGTGGACGTGCGGGTGCACTGCGGCGACAACGGCCGGCTACACCTCGACGGTCACCCCGCACTGGTGCCGACGCAGGTGCTGGACGCGGTACCTGACCTACCCGACGCCGGGCTGGCCGAGGTGATCGCCCGTACGCTGGCCCCGCTCTCGCTCACCGAGGAGAGCGACCAGGTGCTCGCGCGCAACGTCTCACTGCCCAGCATGATCGCCGGTGCGCTGGAAGGCGAACCTGGCGCGAACTGGGTCGCCGTGGACGACGAGAAGATGCTGCGCCTGCCGGTCGGCATCGATGGCGACGGCCAGCCCGTCGTGCTCGACCTGAAAGAGTCGGCACAGGGCGGCATCGGCCCGCACGGCCTGTGCGTCGGCGCGACCGGCTCCGGCAAGAGCGAGTTCCTCCGCACCCTGGTCACCGGCCTTGCCATCACGCACTCGCCGGAGCACCTGAGCTTCGTGCTCGTCGACTTCAAGGGCGGCGCCACGTTCGCCCAGCACACCGAACTGCCGCATGTGGCCGGCGTGATCACCAACCTTGCCGACGATCTATCCCTTGTGGACCGAGTCAAGGCGGCGCTCGGCGGCGAGCAGGAACGCCGGCAGCAGATGCTACGTGACGCGGGAAACGTCGACTCGCTGCGGGAGTACCAACTGCGCCAGGCCGCCGGGCACACCGACGTCCACGGCCGGCCGTTGGAGCCGCTGCCGTACCTGATGGTGATCGTCGACGAGTTCGGCGAACTGTTGTCCGCGCGGCCGGACTTCATCGAGCTGTTCGTGCAGATCGGCCGGGTTGGCCGAAGCCTTGGCATCCACCTGCTGCTGGCCACCCAGCGGTTGGAGGAAGGTCGGCTGCGCGGCCTTGAGTCCCACCTGTCGTACCGGATCTGCCTGCGCACCTTCAGCGCGGCGGAAAGCCGCGCGGCGATCGGCTCTCCCGATGCGTACACCCTCCCGTCGATTCCCGGTTCCGCCTACCTCAAGGTGGACGAGTCGGTGTTCCTCCGCTTCCGGGTCGCGCACATTTCCGGCCCGTACATCAGCCGTGAGCAGCGCGTGGCGGCGGATGCGGGCGGCCGCGTCGCCGAGATCGTCCACTACGGATTCCGCGTGCCGCCTCAGCCCGACGACGCGCGCGAACAGGACAAGCAGAAGCAGATCGTCGCGCCCACCGGGCCGACCGAGATGCAGGTGGCGATCAACCGGCTCAAGAGCGTCGGGTCCGCGACCCACCAGGTGTGGCTCCCGCCGCTGCCGCAGGCGATGTCGTTGGACACGCTGCTCGGCCCGGCCGCGCCGGTACGGCATCGGGGTCTTGCGGCCGGGATGTGGCCGTATCCCGGCGTGCTGAAGTTCCCGGTCGCGCTGATCGACCTGCCCAACCGCCAGCAGCAGCAACCGCTGGTCATGGACTTCGCAGGCCAGCACGGAAACGTGGCCATCGTCGGTGCGCCGCAGACCGGTCGCAGCACCATGCTGCGCAGCACGCTGTTGTCGGCCATGCTCACCAACACCCCCGAAGAGGCGCAGTTCTACTGCGTCGACTTCGGCGGCGGCGGTCTGCACCACTTCGAGCAGGCGCCGCACGTGGGCGGCGTGGCAGGCCGTACCGATCCGGACCGAGTCCGTAGGATGCTCGCCGACGTGCGCGGGCTGGTCATCGAACGCGAACGGCTGTTCCGTGAACTCGCCGTCGACTCGATCGCCATGTTCCGCGCCATGCGCGACTCCGGCCGGCTGCCCGCAGGTGTGCCCGCTGCCGACGTGTTCCTGGTGATCGACAACTGGGCCGCGGTCCGCGCCGAGCACGAGTTGGCCGATGCCTATGTCATGGATGTCCTGGCCCGTGGTCTTGGCGTCGGCGTGCACGTGATCCTGTCGGCCAGCCGTTGGTTGGACATCAAGCCCAACCTGCGGGACGCCATCAACGCCCGACTGGAACTGCGGCTTGGCGATCCGACCGAGTCCGAGGTCAACCGTCAGTTGGCCAAGCAGCTTCCGCAGTCGACGCCGGGACGCGGTGTTGCCTCCCCGGGCGTGTACTTCCAGGCCGCCCTGCCGCGGATGGACGGCAGCGACGACGCCAACGGGCTGCGTACCGCGGAGGAGGAGATCATCGCCACGATCGCAAGGACGTGGTCCGGCCCGGTCGCGCCCGAGGTCCGCATCCTGCCGGAGCTGATCAGCGCCGCCGACCTCATCGCCGCGACCGACCAGCACGAGCCCGGCGTTCCGCTTGGCATCGCCGAGGACGACCTGGCGCCGGTTGGCGTCGACCTCACCGTGGGCGATCCGCATTTGGTCGTGCTCGGCGACACCGCGTCCGGCAAGACTTCGGCGCTGCGCCTGTGGATGCGCGGGCTCACCGCGCGGCAGTCGTCGGCGGACGTGCGGTTCATCGTCATCGACTACCGGCGGTCCCTGCTCGACATCGTGCCGGAGGACTATATCGGCGCCTACGCAAGCGATCCGAACACCGCACGCGCCTATATCGGTGACGTCGTGGCGAAACTGGCGGAACGCCTGCCCCCGCCGGACATCACGCCGAGGCAGTTGCGGTCCCGCGACTGGTGGGCAGGCCCGGAGATCTACGTCGTGGTCGACGACTACGACCTGGTCGGCGGCGGGGCGCAGGCGCCGCTGGCGGCGCTCGTGGACTGCCTGCCGCAGGCACGGGATGTCGGTCTGCACCTTGTCCTCGCCCGCCGCACCGGTGGCGCCGGTCGTGCGCTGACGTCGGACCCGGTGCTCTCGCGCGTCCGTGACCTGGGCACGGCGGGCCTGCTGCTGTCGGGCAACCCGCAGGAAGGCCCGCTGTTGGGCGGCGATCGCGCCCAGGAACGGCCGGCAGGCCGCGGTGTCCTGATCCGTAGGGGCGCGCCGGCAACGCTCGTCCAGGTCGCGTTCGACGACGAAGACGTCGACGACGAGGCACTGGCGGACCAGGCCCGGTACGTGGCCTGAACTCACTGATGACCGGAGGAAACACGCAATGTCTGCATCGACACGTGGCTGGCATGCCAGCGTCGACGATCTCCATCAGATGGCGACGCGGTGCGACGCCACCGCAGAGGAAATTCAGAGCCAGCTGGCTCACCTACGCAGCTTCGTCCAGGACCTGGAGACGCAGTGGAAGGGCGTCGCGTCCGTCGACTGGGTGGCGCTGATGGACGACTACAACATCTACGCCAACATGCTGCACCAGTCGCTCACCGGCATCGGGCAGGGCCTGCGCGGCAACGCGGTCAACTATGCCGCGTCGGAGGAGAGCGCCCTGGCCAACGTCCGCCAGGTGCACGGCGCCCTACCCACCGCCCCCGCCAAACTGGGCTGACCGAGATCACAAGGAGCCGACATGTCAAGCACGTTCAACCTCAACGGTTCCGTCGACGGCACGCCGATCATGGTGCCGATGACGCTGGAAGGCGCTGGCGCCACCATCAACGGGGTCGCCGCGCAGATCATGCAGGAACTGGAGGTCCTACGCAACCAACTGATGGCCACGGAGAGCTTTTGGCAGGGCCAGGCGAAAGAGGACTACGACATCCTGCAGCACGAGTGGGACACCGCAGCACGGGGGCTGTTCGGCGGCGGTGGCGCACCAGGTGTGCTCGGCGAGATCGCCCACATGATGGACGTCAACTGGGCGAACTACTCCGACGCGGAATTCAGCAACACCAAGGTGTGGCGGGGGGTCTGACCCCGAAGGTCCACTGAGGACAATCTGCTCCAACGACTCGGAAGGGACACCGATCGGCAATGGCCGACGATCGCTGCCGTATCACGGTGATCGGCAACAGCAAGAAAGTCAATGTCGCCGTGCCGGCCTGGGCGCCGGTCGGCGAGTATGTGGGTCGGCTTGTGCAGGCCTGTGGGCTGCAGGCCGACGAGATCCTCCCGGCGGCGTGGTCGCTCGCGCTCGCCGGGGGTGGCCCGATGCCGCTGGCCGCCTCGCTCGCCGACGCCGGCGTCGTGGACGGCCAGCGGCTCTACCTGCGCGACATCGTGGCCGGCGAGACCGACGAGCCGGTCGTCGACGATGTCGACGAACTCGTCTCAGAACACATGGCCGAGCACGGTTCCCTGCACGGTTCCGCCCGCGCGGTCGCCGCTGCGGCGCTGGGCGTCGGCTGGTTGGTGTTGACCGTCCTGTACTTCGTGTGGTCGAGCGGCACGGTCCGCGGCGCGGCGACCGGCCTCGCCGTGGCCGGCCTCCTGTTGCCGGCCACGGTCTGGGTGCTCGGTCGGCGTGCAGTGCCGGTGCCCGCCTGGCTGCGACTGGTGATGGCGCTGGCCGCGGTGCCGTGCGTCGCCGGCGCCGGCGTGCTGCTCGTCGAGTCGGGAGGTGGCGCATCGGTTCCGGTCGTCGCCGCGTTCGGCATCAACATCGGCGGGCTGATCGCGTTGGCGGCCATTCCGGACGTGGTCACGCTGACCGTGCAGATCTTGGCCGGTATCACGGCCGTCATGGCGGTCGCCCTGACGTCCCTGCACGCGGGCCCGGTGCCCTCGGCCGGCGCCGTCGTCGTGACGGGGCTGCTTCTGCTCGCCGCCGCACCCCGCGCTGCCGCCGCGCTGGCCGGCTCGTCGTTCGGCACGCCCGCGGTCGACAAGTGGAGCCCCGAGTCGGTCGCGCTGATCGTGGCCAGCACGCGTCGGCTGCTGACGGTGATCACCATGATCGCGCTGGGCGCCACGGCGATAGCCCTGCCGGTGCTGGCGAGTGCGCAGGACCCATTCGCGCTGGCCCTGGCCGGCCTGGCCGGTGTTGCCCTGCTGACCCGGGCGAGGGATTTCACGTTCGCCATCCAGGCGGTGCCGGTCGGCGCCGTCGGCCTGCTCGGCGTCTTTGTCACCCTGGCCGCAGCCCCGGCCGCGCTGCACATCGACGGTTGGGCCGCGACCATCCTCGTGACCGTCGGCATCGCCATCGTGGCCGCCGGAGTGGTATTCGCCGTGGTCGCCGCCGGACGCGAGGACCCCGCGGCCGAGCACGTCGATCTCGACCGCCATTCCTGGCCGGAGATTGCCGCGCTGGTCTGCAACCTCGCGACGGTCCCGTTGCTGCTCGGCCTGTTCGGCGTGTTCGATTTGCTGTCGCAGATGGGGAAGCACCTGTAAACCGAAGAACGATTCGGGCCCCCACGGAACTTCCGTGGGGGCCCGAATCGTTCGGCCAATCAGCGGCCGTGCTTTTTCCAGTCGTTGGGGTTCGGGTCGTCATGCACCGGGCCCAGCGGCGGCCCGACCGGCGGCACCGGAATGGGCATCACACAGTTGATGTCGGCCTGCGCGTATGTCTGTGCGGTGTGGTTGAGCCACCCCATGAACTGCCCGACCAGGGTGATCGTGTCAGCCACGTTCCGAAGCGTCCCGTGTTCCGCAGCGACCAGGTCCTTGTTCATTGTGTCGCCTGTGACGATCTCTCCGTTGCTGTCCGTGAAGCTGACGTGGCTGCCCAGACTGAGATACTGTGGCGCCTGCACCTGAAACAACCAGTCACGGTCCGAGTCGACCTTCTGCTTGAGCGTGTTGTAATTGTCGACCGCCGTACCTGACTCGTCCAGCATCCGTTGGATTGCCGTCTCGGCGGCACCGGTCCCGAACGAGAACGGATTCAGGGCAGCGTAGTCCGGCCCCCCACTGGAGTTGCTGCTGCTGTCGCTCGGTTTCGGACCCATCCAGTCGTCCTCGCCCGGAATATTGGGCGCCAAGAACACATCGAGAAGCAAGGTCGGTGCCGCGACGTCCTGAGCGGCCGTCGCGTACTTCGGTGGCGGAGGCGCGAACACGACGTTCGGATTATCAGTCTTGGGGTCGTATTTATCCATGGAAATCTCCCGTAGGTCGATCGTGACTGACTGCGCGGGGCAGACCGCTCCGACGATGATTCTGGGTGTGTCACATCCGTTTCGACAACCCTGCTTTTCTGCAGTCAGAACGCACGTATCGATCGCCGGCCGAGGCGTGTCTACCCTTGGACGCAAGGGGTAAGTCATGTCCAGGTCGAGGTAGGAGTCTTCGTCGTGGCCAAAAAAACTATCACCATAGGCTCGCACGAATTCAAGGTCGACCTGCACGAGTTGCAGGACGCCATCGGAATCGTGCAGCGGGAGAGCGCCTCCCTCCGCGCCGACGAACAAACCCTACTCGGGTATTTCGCGCAGATTGAGGCGGCCTGGCAGACCCCGGCGGGCAAGACTTTCGTACCGCTGAAGGAGCAGTTCTCGGTCAGCTTCACCTATCTGCTCAACGTACTGGAGCAGATGATTCACCGGATGCAGACCACCTACCACAACTACCTGGTGACCGAGGAGCAGAACGCAAAGAACGTCGGCAACCTGAACCATCACGGTGGCAATGGCGGGAATGGTGGCCATCACTCGGGCCATCACGGGACGGGCAATCCGGCGAGTCATCACCCGGGTCACCACCCGAGTCACCATGGGCCGGGGGACCCGGGGAGTCGCCAGCCAGGTCATCACGGGGCGGGCGATCACCATCCCGGAGACCACGATCACGGTGGGCATCGCCCGGACCACGACGGTCGTGTGCCCGATCACGAGGACCATCGACACGATCATGATCGGCATCAGCCGGATCACGATGACCACCGGACAGACCATGACGGTCGCGAGCCCGATCATGACGACTCGGAACACTTTCTCACTCGTTCGTCGCCGGATGGCCAATCA